>NZ_JAXOFX010000024.1:0-50361 GCF_034427655.1 Robertmurraya mangrovi | reverse complement strand
CCTCTGCTTTAGAGCATTATCTAAAAGCACACACTGTAATATAAATTGAACCGCCGTATACGGAACCGTACGTACGGTGGTGTGAGAGGGGCGAAAATAATCAACTTATTTTCCCTCTACTCGATTTTGTGATACTGAATTCTTAAATTGGTGGAACTATTTCCCTTATAAGTCGTAAAGTAACTATAGAATATAAGGAGGAATTTTACATGAGTGAAAAAGGATGTATTAAATGTGGCAGTAGGGACGCTGGTCAAAAGGAAGTAGCGATGACAGGAACGGGATTGTCTAAGATGTTTGATATTCAAAACAATAAGTTTCTAGTAGTTTATTGTAAAAAATGTGGTTACTCAGAGTTTTATAATAAGCAATCTTCAACAGCTTCTAATGTATTAGATTTCTTTTTTGGCGGGTAAAAAGGGGGAGGTAAACATTCATCAATGCTTACCTTCCATACATAGTTATTGTTTTAATGCTAGTACTACTTCTTCGTCCGGTGTTACATAAACGGTTTGCTGATGGTCATATATAACAAAACCAGGCTTGGCTCCACTTGGCTTTTTAACATGGCGAACTTGTGTGAAGTCAACAGGAACCGAACTTGAATTTCTCGCCTTACTGAAATATGCTGCTAGTTTGGCTGCTTCGATGATTGTTGACTCATTAGGTTCCTGACTTCGTATAACAACATGGGATCCTGGAATGTCTTTTGTATGAAGCCAAATTTCGTCTCTCGCAGCAACTTTATTTGTTAAGTAATCATTCTGTTTATTATTTTTTCCAACAAGTATTTCAGTACCATCTGTTGAAAGATAGCGATCTAGTTCTGGTTTAACATTACTAGGCTTTTTATTTCCTTTCTTTTGACGATCCCTTAAATAACCTTCTTCAATGAGCTCGTCTCTAATTTCCTGAATATCTTTTGTTGAAGCTGATTCAATTTGCTGTATAAGTGCATCAAAATATTCCACTTCTTCTGTTGCCTTTTCAATCTGTTCCTTAACAATCGTTAAAGCTGTTTTGGCTTTTTGATATTTAGTAAAATACTTTTGAGCATTTTCAGATGGGTTTTTTCTTGGATCGAGCGGGATGATAACATTCCCACCATTTTCGTCGTAGTAGTTCATTACTTCAATCTCGCTCATCCCTCTTTGAACAGCAAATAAGTTAGCTGTTAAAAGCTCTCCATATAATTGAAATTGATCCGCTTTATTAGCATCCTCGAGTGTTTTTATTAACTTATCAATCTTCTTTTCATTTTTCTCTTTCTCATTTGAAATAAAACGTTCTAAGTCATTTCCTTGTTGCTTTACTCTATCTCGTTCTGCTTTTCCGAAATAAAAGCGATCGAGCATGTCACTTAAATTTGAAAATGATTTTGTTTCTCCATCTAGATGAGTAAGAGGAAACAAGTAAAAGCTCTCCTTGGTTGATCCAAGAGTAATGCTTGGTTCGTATTGGTGAGTTTCCACTTTATTCATTAGAGATACAAATGACTTAGGAAGGGTCACTCGATTTGCCATGCCAGCTTGGTAAACTGCTTCACGTGCAAAAAGTGGAGAGATACCAGCAAATTGCTGTACAAGTTGCTTATCAAGATTTCCTCCGTTAAAATCAATCCTCTTAGCGATTTCTTGCTCATTAATATTTAGAGGATTCGTCTTCTCTTGTTCTGGAGGGAGTTTATATTCCTGTCCTGGTAGAATGGCTCGATGAGTATTTACTGCATAAGAAACATGCTTAATGCTGTCTAAAATCATGTTTTTAGTTTTATCAACTAATACGATGTTACTGTGTCGGCCCATGATTTCAATAATTAATTGTTTATTAGATAAATCTCCAATTTCGTTTCTACCTTTTACTTCGATCACTAAAATTCGGTCAAGACCGATTTGGTGAATATCCTCTAATATGTATCCCTCTAAATGTTTTCTAAGCAACATACAAAACATAGGTGGCTCACTTGGATTTTCATATTGTTCATTTGTTAATTGTGCCCTTGCATAGCTCGGGTGTACAGATAAAAGAAGCTTATGATTTTTACCATTTGCTCTTACGACAAGTACAATTTCGTTTTTAAATGGCTGATGAATTTTATTAATTCTTCCACCCTTAAGATTAAGGGAAAGCTCTTCCGTCATCGCTCTTGTAAATAAACCATCAAAAGACATAGTTAACATCCTTTTCTATATAAAATAACTTTATTTTTGTAGTTGAATTGTTATCCGCTTTGAAATTGTCCAGTTCCAGTGGCTAGCCCCTCGAGTCATAAGCCAAAATCCTCCAGAAGTTTTCGGGCTTCCTACGTATTTCGTCTTATGCTTGTCGGGGCTGACCAAGCCACTTCCACTTTTAAAATTATCCAGCTCCGACTCCTAGAGTCTCGAGAATAAGTCAAATCCCTCCAGTGGTTTAACAACCACCTACGGGATTCGTCTTATTCTGGTCGACTCTAAACAGTCGTCTCCGCTTTTAAAAATATCATAGCATTTTTTTGGACGAGTCTGAATAAGCTTTCATGAGGATGTATTAGGACAACCTGCGTTTTTCTTCTTCTAAAATCATAACTTCAAATGATTAGAAGTACAATGCAGATGCTCCAATATTTATGTTTTTAAAATTTAAAGGAGGAAGTGAGATGGCCGGATGAAGTTCCATGAACTGAATGAGAGAGAAGTAGAAAAAGCCTTAAATACGGACTTTTCGGCAGGCTTAACAGAAGCAGATGTAAAAAATCGCAGAAAGCAATATGGACTCAATGAACTAGAAGAAGGTGAAAAGCAATCTGCTTTGCTCTTATTCTTTAGTCAGTTTAAAGATTTTATGGTTCTCGTATTGCTTGCTGCTACACTAATTTCTGGCCTGTTAGGTGAATATATAGATGCAATTGCTATTATTGCCATCGTTATTGTTAATGGCTTTCTCGGCTTTTTTCAGGAAAGAAAAGCAGAAAAATCTCTTCAGGCTTTAAAAGAATTATCGGCCCCTCAAGTGCAGGTTCTAAGAGACGGAGAATGGGTTAAGATTCCGTCTAAGGAGCTAGTTGTCGGTGATCTTGTTAAGTTTACAAGTGGAGACCGAATTGGGGCAGATGTAAGATTAATTGAAGCAAGAAGTTTAGAAATTGAAGAATCAGCTTTAACGGGTGAGAGCTTACCAGTTCAAAAGAAGACTAGTAAACTTACAAGTTCTAACCTTGGAATAGGCGATTTAGAAAATATGGCATTCATGGGAACGATGGTTACTAGAGGTAGTGGGGTTGGAGTCGTTGTTGCTATAGGAATGAAAACGGCGATGGGGCAAATTGCTGACCTACTACAAAATGCAGAAACAATGGAAACTCCACTTCAACGAAGACTTGAACAATTAGGAAAAATCCTCATCACAGCGGCGTTAATTTTAACAGTATTAGTTGTTCTTGTTGGAGTATTGCAAGGTCATGATTTATATACGATGTTCTTGGCTGGGGTTTCATTAGCAGTTGCCGCAATTCCAGAAGGATTACCAGCGATTGTAACAGTAGCATTATCATTAGGTGTTCAAAGAATGATTAAGAACAACGCAATTGTTAGAAAGCTGCCAGCAGTTGAAACATTAGGGTGTGCTTCTGTCATTTGTTCCGATAAAACAGGTACGATGACTCAAAATAAAATGACTGTTACTCACCTTTGGAGTAGCGGTACAGTGTGGAAAGTAGATGGCGTAGGATATAATCCTCGCGGAAGTTTCTACAGGAATGAGAACGAAATTGATATAAAGGATGAAAAAGCACTTCAACAAATGTTAATGTTTGGAATGCTTTGTAATCATGCAGAAGTGAAAAAGAAAGATGAAGACTTTATCGTTGATGGTGATCCAACTGAAGGAGCACTATTAGTGGCTGCGATGAAAGCAGGGTATAACCGAAATCAACTTTTAACTCAATTTGAAATCATTAACGAATTCCCATTCGATTCTGTCAGAAAAATGATGACGGTCGTTGTTAAGGATCAAAATGGACGTCAATTCATCGTAACAAAAGGGGCACCAGATGTTTTAGCCAATGTTAGTGAATCGATTTTATGGGATGGAAAACGTCAATTATTATCAAAAGATATGCAAAACCAAGTGCAAGAGGCGATTAATGACTTAGCTTCCCAAGCACTAAGAACGATTGCCATTGGCTTTAAAGAGGTTCCGGCAAAAACCGTTATATTAGATGAGAAAGAAGCAGAAAAAGACTTAACTTTTATTGGTCTTCAAGGAATGATTGATCCTCCTAGACCAGAAGTGAAACAAGCGGTTAAAGAGTGTAAGGAAGCTGGAATTAAAACGGTTATGATTACAGGTGACCATGTCATTACCGCAAAAGCAATTGCCACACAACTTGGTATACTAACTAAGGGAAGTAAGGTTTTAGATGGTAAGGCATTATCTGAAATGTCTGTTGAAGAATTAGAAGAAGTGGTCGATGATGTTTCAGTCTTTGCTCGTGTTTCTCCTGAGCATAAATTAAAAATTGTTAAAGCTCTACAAAATAGAGGCCATATTGTAGCGATGACTGGTGACGGTGTAAACGATGCGCCAGCCATTAAAGCAGCTGATATTGGGGTAGCGATGGGAATTACGGGTACGGACGTTGCTAAAGAGGCGTCAGCTCTAGTTTTACTCGATGATAATTTTGCTACCATTAAAGCAGCGATTAAAGAAGGACGTAACATCTATGAAAATATTCGTAAATTTATTCGTTACCTACTAGCTTCAAACGTTGGGGAAATCTTGGTTATGTTATTTGCGATGTTACTAGCATTGCCGCTTCCACTCGTTCCAATACAAATACTTTGGGTTAATTTAGTTACAGACGGCCTACCAGCGATGGCGCTAGGCTTAGATAAACCAGAAGATGATGTAATGAAGAGGAAACCAAGAAGTCCTAAAGAAGGGGTTTTTGCTAGAGGCTTAGGATGGAAGGTTGTCTCTAGGGGATTCTTAATTGGTATCGTCACTCTCATTGCGTTTATGATTACGTACTACCAAGACACAGAAAATTTAGTTTATGCACAAACAATTGCATTTGCTACACTAGTTATGGCACAGCTGATCCATGTTTTTGATTGTCGCAGTGAAAAATCAGTCTTTTCTAGAAATCCTTTCGGGAATAAGTATTTAGTTTGGGCTGTAATATCTTCTGTGATTTTAATGCTAATTGTTATTTACTATCCACCGTTACAACCTATTTTTCATACCGTACCTGTTGAACTTCGCGATTGGTTCTTAGTAGTAGGTTTAGCGTCTGTACCAACTTTTTTACTTGCAGGTTCATTTTTGATGAGAAAAACAAAATAAAATGTGTTATAATCCAAAAGGTAGTAGGGGATGCTCTATTACCTTTTCTTTATTTTCACTTTTAGCTCTTTATTTTACATAAGTTTCACCTATTAACCTGAGCAGTCCATAATTTCTACATAATAAGAAAACATAATCAGAATTTAACTAAGTGTTTAGTTATTCTCTAAGAAACTTAGTAAGTCCACTCCTTGACTTTTTTCATAGATTGGATGTGTTGTTAATGGTCGTTAGTATGACAGGGTTTGGTAGAAGTAAGCGGGAAATAGACTCATATCGAGTAACCGTAGAAATGAAATCAGTCAATCATCGCTTTTCAGAGTTCCATATTCGCATGCCTCGCCAATTATTAAATATTGAAGATAAGCTTAAGAAAAAAATGGGTGAGTATGTACAACGCGGAAGAATTGAACTTTTCGTAACCGTTGAAGGAGAAGGAATTCTTAATAGGAAGGTAAATATTGATTGGAATTTATTAAACGAGTATTATCAAAACATCTTAAAAATACAGGATTTATACAATTTGAAAAAAGATATTACTCTCGAAGACTTACTTAATCGGGAAGAATTTATCTCGATTGATGAAGAAGAAGCTGGAAATAAACGTATTGAAGCACTTGTTTTAGAAACCACGGAAGAGGCTGTTATTCAATTACAACAAATGAGAGAAATTGAAGGTGCAGCACTAGCTAATGATATGAAGGATCATTTAACGTTAATTAGCGAAAAGGTTCACTTGTTAAAAAAGTATGCTCCAAACGTAGTTTTACAGTATAAGGAACGTCTTAGTAAAAGAATGAAGGAATATTCTGAAGGGCTCATTGATGAATCTCGCTTAATTAATGAAGTTGCTATTTTTGCTGATAAGGCAGATATAAATGAAGAATTAACGAGATTGAATAGTCATATTGAACAATTCCAGAAGACTTTAGAGATCAAAGAAGCAATTGGGAGAAAGCTGGATTTCTTGTTACAAGAGATGAATCGTGAGGTAAATACCATTGGTTCCAAAGCGAACGATTCTTCGATTGCAAAAGAAGTGGTTGAACTAAAAAGTTTGCTCGAAAAAATCAAAGAGCAAGTGCAAAATATTGAGTAGCATTTGTTTAGAATAGGGCAGGCAGGGTCAAAATAAGTAACTGAATGACTGGGGGACCAACATGTCAATAAAATTAATTAACATCGGTTTTGGTAACATAGTTTCCGCAAACCGAATTATATCGATTGTAAGTCCTGAATCAGCACCGATAAAAAGAATCATTCAGGATGCCCGTGATCGAGGTTCACTTATCGATGCGACATACGGTAGACGGACACGTGCGGTTATTGTCATGGATAGCGATCATGTTATCCTATCAGCAGTTCAACCAGAAACTGTAGCCCACCGTTTAAATGATCGGGATGAAATTATTGATGAAGGGTAGGATCATTTCATGCAAGAAAAGGGTTTATTAATTGTTCTTTCAGGACCCTCAGGAGTTGGAAAAGGTACTGTAAGAAAGGAAATTTTCTCACAACCTGATACAGCCTTTGAATACTCTATTTCCATGACTACTCGTACTCCGAGAGCAGGAGAAGTGGACGGAGTTGATTATTTCTTTAAAACTCGCGAAGAGTTTGAAGGATTAATCGAACAAGGAAAGCTTTTAGAATATGCGGAGTTTGTTGGAAACTATTATGGGACTCCAGTAGATTATGTAAGAGAAACATTGGATAGAGGTAAAGATATTTTCTTAGAAATAGAAGTACAAGGTGCAAGACAAGTTCGTGAAAAATTCCCTGAAGGATTATTTATTTTCTTATCTCCGCCAAGTCTTTCGGAGTTGAAAAATAGAATTGTAACAAGAGGTACTGAAACAGAAGATGTAATTAACAATCGCATGAAAACGGCAAGAGAAGAACTTGAAATGATGCATTTATACGACTATGTGGTAGAAAATGATCAAATCGAGCTAGCTTGTGAACGTATTAAAGCCATTGTAGTAGCAGAACATTGCCGAAGAGAACGTGTTGAGGCAAGATATAAAAAAATGTTGGAGGTAGATTGATCTATGCTTTATCCATCTATTGATTCTTTAATGACGAAAATTGATTCTAAATATTCATTGGTTTCTGTTGCAGCTAAGCGTGCACGTAAGCTTCAACAAGATGCTAAACCACAGTTAGACAAGTATGTTTCTCATAAACAAGTTGGTAAGGCGTTAGAAGAGATTCACGCTGATAAACTAACATATAGAGTTTCTAGAACGGAAGAAGACGAAGAATAATTTTAAGAACAACCTACTCAAATAGGTTGTTTTTTAATGTTTTGAAAGAACTCTCTATGTTGGCCGTTGATTTACGCTCCAGGCACTTGCAAGTCTGCTTCCTAACCTATTACAGGCGATTATGATAAAATAGGTGCATGGAAACGACAATTCTTGCATAATGAGAGTAACTAATTTCAAACAATTTAAATGTGGTATTTGTACGGGATGGGGGTACATTTATGATAAATGGAAAGAAAGTTTTATTGTGTGTGACAGGCGGGATTGCTGTGTACAAGGCTGCTGCATTAACGAGTAAATTAACTCAAGCGGGGGCAGAGGTAAAGGTGATTTTAAGTGAATCGGCATCTAAGTTTGTTACACCGCTAACTTTTCAGGCTTTGTCTAGAAATGACGTTTATATAGATACATTTGATGAAAAAAATCCTAAGGTCATAGCACATATTGATTTGGCTGATTGGCCAGATTTAGTATTGGTTGCTCCTGCTACAGCGAATGTAATTGGTAAGATTGCTGGTGGAATAGCAGATAATATGATTACTACTACATTACTTGCCACAACGGCTAAAGTGTGGATTGCTCCAGCTATGAATGTTCACATGTTTGATCACCCAGCGGTAAAAAAGAATATTCAGACACTGCATGAATATGGTTATGAGTTTATTGAACCAGGTGAGGGCTACTTAGCCTGTGGATATGTAGGAAAAGGGCGTTTAGAAGAACCTGAAAAAATCGTCTCTCTAATCAATGAACATTTTGCTCCGAAAACCTTACCTCTTAAAGGGAAAAACATCATCGTAACAGCAGGACCAACTAGGGAGAAAATTGACCCTGTACGTTATATTACCAATCATTCTTCTGGAAAGATGGGATACGCTTTAGCAGAACAAGCAGTAAAGCTTGGAGCAAAAGTAACGTTAGTTTCTGGTCCTGTTACACTTGATGCTCCTCGAGGGGTAGAACGAGTGCTTATTGAAAGTGCTGAAGAAATGTATCATGAAGTAATGGCTAGATTTGATGCTGCCGACATGGTTATTAAGACAGCGGCTGTAGCTGATTATCGTCCGAAAGTTACTCATGAAAACAAAGTGAAAAAGAAGCCTGGTGAAGAGACGTTAGAACTTGAAAGAACAAAGGATATCTTACTTTCACTAGGTGAGAAAAAAGTGAATCAAATCCTCATAGGGTTTGCTGCAGAGACTGACCATGTAGAGGAATATGCTCAAAAGAAGTTAGAGAAAAAGAATGCAGATATGATCGTTGCTAATAATGTCAAAACAGCTGGGGCTGGGTTTGGAACGGATACGAATATCGTCACAATTTTTAAAAGAGATGGTTCCGTTATTGAGCTTCCTATTATGTCTAAACAAGATGTTGCAAAGAAAATTTTAGCAGAGGCTTCAACACTCTTAAGGGATGATTTAAAACAATGATTGCAAAGGTCATAGTTGATGTCCCAGCTAAACAAACGGATCGTGCATTTGATTACCTCATTCCTGAAAGACTGATAGAGGTGATTCAACCAGGAATGAGGGTCATCGTGCCCTTTGGACCAAGAACGATTCAAGGTTTTGTCATATCGATAGAAGAAGAGTCATCATTTGATAAATTAAGAGAAATTGTGGAACCAATGGATTTATATCCTGTTTTAAATCCAGAACTATTAAAGCTCGGGGATTGGTTAACAGATAAAACGTTGAGTTATAAAATATCAGCTTATCAAGTGATGCTTCCAGCCGCATTGAAGGCAAAATATATAAAAAAACTAAAAATGTCTAAACAATGTCAGATAAATGATCTCCCTTTAGACATCCAAGATTTATTTATTAATCAACAGGAAGTTAGCTGGGAGCAAGCGGTCAATGAGGGCTTACTTTCGTTGCTTCAAAAGGAGGCAACAAAAGGTAATATTGAAGTAATCTACGAAGTAAAAGAGCGAGTGAAAAAGAAAAAACTTAAGCATGTTTATCCGCTTTTAAACAACGAAGAATTAATGGGAATACGAGATGCATTAACTTCTCAAGCAGCTAAACAAAAGGTAGTGATTGAGTATTTTATTGATAAAAATGAATCTGTGGAGCTTCGCGAACTGCTCTCCATTTTAAATGTTTCCTCTGCTACTGTTAAAGGCTTAGTTCAAAAGGGGGTCCTCGTAGAGAAGGACATGGAGGTTTATAGGGATCCATATTTAGATCGTATTTTTGAAAAGACCCAGGCCCTTCGGTTAACTGATGAACAGTTTGCGGCCATTACCCCTGTTATTAATAGTATTGAAGAAGAAAAGCATAATGTCTTTTTATTATATGGGGTTACTGGTAGTGGGAAGACTGAGGTTTATTTGCAATCGATCCAAAGAATACTTGAAAAAGGGAAAGAAGCAATATTCCTCATCCCTGAAATCTCACTCACTCCCCAAATGGTTAAACGCTTTAAAGGGAGATTTGGAAATGAAGTGGCTGTTTTACACAGTGGACTTTCTATCGGTGAAAAGTATGATGAGTGGAGAAAAATACAGAGAAAAGAAGTTAAAGTAGTTGTGGGTGCTAGGTCGGCTATTTTTGCACCGTTTGAAAATCTAGGCATTATTATTATTGATGAGGAACATGAAACGAGCTATAAGCAAGAAGAGAATCCTAGATATCATGCACGAGATGTAGCAATAGAAAGGGCAAGATTTCATCAATGTCCTGTCATTTTAGGAAGTGCGACACCAGCATTAGAAACGTTTGCTCGAGCACAAAAAGGTGTTTATATAAAGCTTACCTTGTCAAAACGGATGAATAACCAAAGCTTACCTACCGTACAAATTGTGGATATGCGGGAAGAATTGCGTGAAGGAAACCGTTCGATGTTTTCTAGGAAACTCCTAGAGAAATTACAAGATCGGTTAGAGAAAAAACAACAAACTGTCCTATTTCTAAATAAAAGGGGACATTCTTCTTTTGTCATGTGCAGAGATTGCGGTTATGTGGTTAATTGTCCTCAATGTGATATCTCACTGACATATCACCGCTATAACGAACAAATGAAATGTCATTATTGCGGTTATGAAACGCATGTGCCCACACATTGCCCAGAATGTAATAGTGAACATATTCGTTATTTCGGTACGGGTACTCAAAAGGTTGAGGAAGAACTGGGTAAAGTTTTACCTGAAGCAAGAGTCATCCGAATGGACGTTGATACGACCAGTCGAAAAGGGTCCCATGAAAGACTACTAAATGATTTTCAAGAAGGAAAAGCGGATATATTATTAGGGACACAGATGATTGCCAAGGGACTAGATTTTCCTAATATCACATTGGTTGGAGTTTTATCAGCAGACACGATGTTACATCTACCCGATTTCAGATCCTCTGAAAAGACATTTCAACTACTGACTCAAGTGAGTGGACGAGCAGGTAGACATGAATTAGAGGGAGAAGTTATTATTCAAACGTATACTCCCGAACACTACAGTATTGTCCTTGCAGGTACTCAAAATTATGATCATTTTTATGAGCAAGAAATGATGATAAGAAAGCCTCATCAATACCCGCCTTTTTATTATATTTCACTCATTACGGTTAGCCATGAGAATTTAATGAAGGTTGTTTCCGTAACGGAAAAAATTACACATTTCCTACAAGCACGTTTATCGAAAGAATCCATTGTACTAGGACCTGTAGCATCTCCTATCCCTAGGATCAATAATAGATATCGCTACCAATGTTTGATAAAATACAAACGTGAACCAGAATTAGGTAAAACACTAAAAACCGTTTTAGATCAGTATCAGCAAGAAGCAGTCTCAAATGGCTTACAAGTATCTATTGATGTGAATCCATATATATTGATGTAGCAAATCACTAGTATGAGAAGAGCAATTAATATATAGTTATGAAGTCATTTAGGAACAGTAGAATGAGGTTTATAAAACTATAAGTACCACTGGAGGAAAAGTTTTTGGCTGTAAGAAAAATTGTTATGTATCCAGCAGAAATATTAGAAAAACCATGCAGTAAGGTAGAAAATTTTGATAAAAAGCTAGGTAAATTACTTAGTGACATGTATGAAACGATGATTGAATTTGATGGGGTTGGATTAGCAGCCCCACAAATTGGACTCGATATGCAAGTTGCTATTGTTGATATAGAAGACGACTCAGGAACAATTGAACTCATCAATCCTGAAATAGTAGAATCAACAGGAGAACAGACAGGACCTGAAGGATGCTTAAGTTTCCCTGGATTGTATGGGGAGATTACTCGACCTTACTATGTAAAAGTAAAAGCCCAAGACCGAAAAGGGAAACCTTTTATCATAGAAGCAGAGGATTTTCTTGCTAGAGCGATTCAACACGAGATTGATCACTTACAAGGAGTACTTTTTACCTCTAAAGTGAGCAGATATTTAGAGGAAGATGAATTAGGAGGTGTAGAGGGAGAATGACAAAGATTGTGTTTATGGGAACACCCGATTTCTCCGTTCCTGTCCTTAGACAATTACTAACAGATGGCTATGATGTAGTGGGCGTGGTCACCCAACCGGATAGACCCGTTGGAAGAAAGAAAGTTTTAACTCCTCCGCCAGTAAAGGTAGAGGCTGAAAAACATGGGATTCCAGTCTTTCAACCTGAAAAAATTAGAGAACAAGACGAATTAAATAAAATATTTGCTCTAAGCCCTGAACTTATTGTTACAGCTGCTTTTGGTCAAATCCTTCCGAAGCAATTATTAGATTATCCTACATACGGTTGTATTAATGTGCATGCATCACTATTACCGGAATTACGTGGCGGGGCACCTATTCATTATTCGATTATTCAAGGGAAAAAGAAAACGGGAATCACCATCATGTATATGGTTGAAAAACTAGATGCTGGAGATATTCTAACCCAAGTAGAAGTTCCGATAACGGAAACGGATACGGTTGGTTCCTTGCATGATAAATTAAGTGAAGCGGGTTCTAATCTTTTATCTGAAACGATTCCTAAACTCCTTAAAGGTGAACTTAGACCAATTCCTCAACGTGATGAAGAGGCTACTTTTGCTTATAATATTAAAAGGGAACAAGAAAAGATTGATTGGTCAAAGAATGGGGATGAAATTTACAACCATATTCGCGGACTAAATCCATGGCCAGTCGCGTACACCACTTTAAATGATTCTGTTTTAAAAATTTGGTGGGCAGAAAAAGTGCCTACAACAAAGTCCGTTCTCCCTGGTGAAATATTAGCCATAGAAGAGAATGGATTTATCGTAGGGACGGGTAATGATATAGCTGTTAAAATATTAGAACTTCAGCCATCAGGAAAGAAACGGATGACAGCTGAGCAATACTTAAGAGGAGCAGGTACCGAGCTTTCTGTTGGAGAAAGATTAGGAGAACATCATGAGTAAAAAATCCAATGTGAGAGAATGCGCACTTGAATTATTGGAAACAATCGATAAAAACCAGGCATACAGCAATCTCCTATTAAATAATACGATTAAACGAAATGAAATAAACAGTAAGGACATCGGTCTATTAACCGAGTTAATTTACGGAACACTACAAAGAAAAATGACGTTAGATTATTATCTAAAACCATTTTTAAAAAATAGTAAGAAACTGGAAAGTTGGGTTGTCCAATTACTAAGATTAACCCTTTATCAAATGGTTTACTTAGATAAAATTCCTGAACGTGCCGCTATTTTCGAAGCGGTTGAGATTGCGAAAAGACGAGGTCATAAAGGAATTGCCAGTCTAGTTAATGGAGTGTTAAGAAGCATTCAAAGAGAGGGACTTTCTGACTTAACACAAATTAGTGATGAAGCTGAAAGGCTAGCGATTGAAACGAGTCACCCTACTTGGCTTGTGAAAAGATGGGTGGACCAGTTGGGGTTTGAAAAAGCAAAAGAAATGTGCGAATTAAATTTAACAGCACCTTTGCAAACGGGGCGTGTAAATATAACGAAAATTAGTCGAGAAGATTGTCTTGCTCTACTAACTGATGAAGGTTTTCAAGTTGAAGCTAGCCCTATCATCCCAGAAGCTATTAAATGTCTTAAAGGAAATATTGCGAACTCAACTGCCTTTAAAGAAGGTTTGTTAACAATTCAAGATGAAAGTTCAATGCTCGTTAGCTATGCACTAAATCTTGAACAGGATCAAAAAGTGCTTGATGCTTGTGCTGCCCCTGGAGGTAAATCTACTCATATTGCTGAGAAACTACAAAATAGCGGAGAAGTTATTTCTCTAGATCTTCATGAGCATAAGGTGAAGCTAATTAGTGATAATGCATCGAGGTTAGGACTAACTAACATTGAAACGAAGGCAATGGATAGTCGAAAAGTGCAGGAACATTTCGAGCCAGAATCAATGGATCGTATTCTTTTAGATGCCCCGTGCTCAGGACTAGGTGTAATGCGACGTAAGCCAGATATGAAATATACAAAAAAAGAAGAAGACATTACTAGATTACAAACGATTCAACAAAATCTTCTTAAGTCTGTAGCCCCTTTATTAAAAAAAGGTGGTGTATTAGTATATAGTACATGTACGATAGATCAAGAAGAAAACCACCAAGTAGTAGAAACATTCTTAAGAGAGAATGAACAGTTTGAAGGAGATCAATCAATGGTCGAACGTATGCCGGATGCAATAAAACCATTAATCAATACTTTTGAACTTCAAATTTTACCTCAGGACTTTGGCTCGGATGGTTTTTATATTGCATGTTTAAGGAAGAAGGTGTAAAGAGATGGAACAAACAACGATAGAACAGACAAAAGTAACAGAATTAAAGCCATCAATCTACTCATTAGAATTACACGAATTAAAGGAATGGCTAAAAGAAAATAATGAGAAAGCATTCCGTGCAGAACAAATTTTTGACTGGTTATACAAAAAGAGAGTTGCCACTTTTGAGGACATGTCTAATCTGTCAAAAAATTTAAGAGATTCATTAGCTGAACAATTTACTTTGACAACGCTAAATACTTTAATACAGCAAACGTCATCGGATGGTACGATTAAGTTTTTATTTGAACTTCATGATGGTTATTCGATTGAAACGGTATTAATGAGACATGAATATGGCAATTCTGTATGTGTAACCACGCAAGTAGGATGTAGAATAGGTTGTACTTTCTGTGCCTCTACTCTTGGAGGGTTAAAACGTAACTTAGAAGCAGGAGAAATTGTAGCGCAAGTCGTAAAAGTACAACAAGCACTTGATGAAACAGACGAACGTGTGAGTTCTGTCGTTATTATGGGAATTGGTGAACCATTTGATAACTATGACCACATGCTTTCATTCCTTAAGATCATTAATCATGATCAAGGATTAAACATTGGAGCTCGTCATATTACAGTTTCTACAAGTGGAATCGTACCTAAGATTTATCAATTTGCTGATGAAAATATGCAAATCAACTTTGCTATCTCTCTTCATGCGCCAAATACAGAAATAAGAAGTCGTCTGATGCCTATTAATAGAGCATATAAGCTTCCTGAACTCATGAAATCTGTTCAATATTATATTGAAAAAACAGGTAGACGTGTAAGTTTTGAATATGGATTATTTGGTGGAGTTAACGACCAAGTGGAACATGCAGAAGAACTAGCCAAGTTAATTAAAGGCGTTAAATGTCATGTGAATTTAATTCCTGTAAACTATGTTCCAGAGAGAGATTATGTAAGAACTCCGAAAGATCAAATCTTTGCTTTTGAAAAGACATTAAAGAAACATGGAGTTAACGTAACTATTCGTAGAGAGCACGGCCATGATATAGATGCAGCATGTGGACAACTTCGTGCAAAGGAGCGAAAAGAGGAGACGAGGTGACGGAAGTGAAGGCTGTTTTTAAGACCGATCGAGGTCGAATACGCCAGCATAATGAAGATAGTGGTGGAAGCTTTTTAAACCGTGACGGACACCGCCTTGCCATTGTAGCAGATGGTATGGGCGGGCACCGTGCGGGTGATGTGGCAAGTGAAATGACACTTCAGAACTTGCAAAAACTCTGGGAAAAAACAGAGGGGATTCAAACGGCAGATGAAGCTGAAGAATGGTTAAAGAATAATATTACCGAAGTGAACCATCTTCTGTTTGAACATTCAAAAAACAACCCTGAATGTGAAGGGATGGGTACAACGATTGTTGCTGTTATTATAACAGACCGTTTTTCTACGGTTGCAAATATAGGAGATAGTCGTTGTTATATATTAAATGACTCAGGTTTCCAGCAGCTAACAGAAGATCACTCACTGGTTAACGAGCTGGTTCGTTCTGGACAAATTTCCAGAGAAGACGCAGAACACCATCCTAGAAAAAATGTCTTATTACGGGCATTAGGAACGGAAGAAAGCGTCAATATGGATACGAAGACCATTATGTTTGAAGAGGGAGATATCCTTCTTTTATGCTCTGACGGCCTTTCTAATAAAGTTTCAACAGATGAAATGGTAACTATTTTAAATAATAGGGAAATTGTACTTGAAGAGAGAGCAACATCATTAATCAACCTCGCAAATGAACATGGTGGCGAGGATAACATCACCCTAGTTGTAATTGAGTTTGATAATAGCAATGGAAGTGGGTGATTAGATGTTAATCGGGAACAGATTAAGCGGCCGCTATAAGATTCTTGAGATGATTGGCGGGGGCGGAATGGCGAATGTTTACTTAGCCCATGATATGATTCTAGACAGAGATGTGGCTGTCAAGGTACTTCGTCTAGACTTTGCTAATGATGAGGAATTTATTAGGCGCTTTCATAGAGAAGCCCAATCTGCAACTAGTCTCGCACATCCGAATATCGTGAATATATTTGATGTGGGTGAAGAAGACTCCATTTACTACATTGTAATGGAATATGTTGCTGGGCAAACATTAAAACAATACATACAACAGCATCCATCTATTCAAGTAGAAGAAGTTATTGATATTATGCAACAACTAACCTCAGCTATTTCTCATGCTCATCAAAATCATATTATTCATAGAGACATTAAACCTCATAATATTTTGATTGATGGGAATGGAAATGTAAAGATTACTGATTTCGGAATTGCCATGGCATTGAGTGCAACTAGTATTACACAAACCAATTCCGTTTTGGGTTCTGTACATTATCTATCACCGGAACAAGCTCGAGGTGGAATGGCCAACAGAAAATCAGATATTTATTCGCTTGGAATTGTTATGTTTGAGTTACTAACGGGTAGACTCCCTTTCTCGGGTGAATCAGCCGTTTCTATTGCTTTAAAACATCTGCAATCGGAAACACCATCTCTTAGACGTTGGAACCCTTCTATCCCTCAGAGTGTTGAAAATATTGTCCTAAAGGCAACGGCAAAAGACCCTTTTCATCGATATAATAGTGTAGATGAAATGGAAGAAGACTTAAGAACGGCTTTAGACTATTCTCGATTAAATGAGGAAAAATTTGTAATACCAGAGGATATAGAGGCTACTAAAGCCATCCCTATCATTACAGATAATAGACCGTATCAAAATCTTGATGAAACGATCGTTCATGGTAAAGAGCAAGAAGTTACGAATACTCCTAAGGATAAGCCAAAAAATCAAGATACCGGGAAAAAGAAACGAAAGAAATGGCCATTTATCCTAGTATCTGTTTTTGTTGCCATGATTATTCTAGCCGTATTGACGTTAACCGTTTTACCAGACCTATTAGCACCAGATGATATAGAAGTTCCTGACTTTACAGGTTCTGAACTAGAAGATGCCATTGATGAACTAGAAGAACTCGGTTTTACTATTGGAGAAACCATTGAGGCAAATGACGAAGAAATTGATGCAGGGTTAGTTATTAAAACTAATCCAAAGGCAGGTAAGCTTGTAAAAGAAGGAACACCAGTAGATATTTATGTAAGTATTGGGAAAGAATTATTTGAGATGCTAGATTACACTGGACGTCCGTACGATGAAATTGTCCGATTATTAGAGGACTATAACTTTAAAGAAATTAGTAAAAAGGAAGTCCATGATGACAATGTTCCTGTTGGTAGCATCATTGAACAGTCAGTAGAAAAGGGTATGGAAGTAGACCCAGAAGAGACCATTTTAGAATTCACCGTTAGCAAAGGTCCAGAAATGATAGAATTAAAAGATTTAACAGCAGAGTACAATAGAAGAGCGGTTGAGGAGTATGGCCAATCGGTGGGCTTGACCATCGTCTTTGAAAAAGAAGAAGTCTTCCACGAGACCATTGAAAAAGGTTTAGTGGTTTCCCAAAATCCACCTCCAAAAACTCTATTGAAAAAGGGAGATAAAGTCACCGTTGTACTGTCTAAAGGTAAAGAAGAAATTCCACCTAAAACGGTAACAGAAGAAATTGTTATTCCTTATGACCCAGTTGAAGAAGGAGAACCTCAAACGGTTATCATCTACATCGAGGATATGAATCATAGTATGACGGAGCCATATGAAACCTTTGAAATTACGGAACAAGTTATTAGGAAGATTGATTTTACAATTGCACATGGTGAAAAGGCTGGTTATAAAGTGTTTAGAGATAACAGCGTCATAATCGAAAAACCTGTTTCTTACCCAGGAGACTAAACAAATCGTCTTTTTACATGGCTAAGTAAGGAGAGTTGCTATGCCGCAGGGCAAAATAATAAAGGCGTTGAGCGGTTTCTATTATGTTTTAACAGAAGAAGATCAAGTAATTCAATGTCGAGGTAGAGGTGTTTTTCGTAAAAATAAGGTGACACCTCTCGTTGGTGATGAAGTCGTTTTCCAAGCGGATAATGAATTAGAGGGGTATATTTTAGAAGTTTTTGAACGGAAAAACGAGTTAGTTCGTCCACCGATTGCAAATGTGGATCAGGCGATATTAGTTTTTTCAGCAGTAGAGCCTGGTTTTAGCACCGCTTTATTAGATCGTTTTTTAGTCTTGGTTGAATTTAATCGAATTCGTCCGATTATTTGTGTAACTAAAATGGACTTGACTACGAGTGATGAAAAGGAAGAAATTCACAACTATGCTAAGCAATATCGTCAGGCAGGCTATGAAGTTCTTTTAACATCTTCTGAGACGGAGACTGGCGTAGATCAATTGATTCCGATGTTAGAAGGGGAGATATCGGTATTTGCTGGTCAATCAGGCGTTGGTAAGTCTTCATTGTTGAATGTTCTAAGACCAGACTTAGAATTAAAAACGGATGATATCTCATCCCATTTAGGAAGAGGAAAGCATACGACCCGTCATGTTGAGTTGATCAAAGTAGGAAATGGTCTAGTAGCGGATACACCTGGTTTTAGCTCACTGGAATTTACAGATATTGAAGCAGAAGATTTAAACTATTGTTTTCCTGATATCGAACAAATTAGTGAGAATTGTAAGTTTAGAGGTTGCCTACATTTGAAGGAACCTAAATGTGCTGTAAAAGAAGCTGTTGAGACGGGGGAATTACCACAATACCGTTATGAGCATTTTCAACAGTTTCTACAGGAAATTAAAGATAGAAAGCCGAGGTATTAGATATGGTGAAGATCGCACCATCCATATTATCCGCCGATTTTTCGAAATTAGGGGCTGAAATTCAAGATGTAGAACAAGGTGGGGCTGATTATATCCATGTTGATGTAATGGATGGACATTTTGTTCCTAATATTACAATAGGGCCTCTAATTGTGGAAGCAATCAGACCAGTGACAAAGCTTCCTTTAGATGTACACTTAATGATAGAAAACCCGGATCAATATATTGAAGCATTTGCGAATGCAGGAGCAGACTATATTACTGTCCATGTGGAGGCTTGCAAGCATCTACACCGTACCATTCACCATATTAAGTCATTTGGAATTAAAGCAGGGGTTGTTTTAAATCCGGCCACACCTGTTGAGTCTATTCAACATATCATTGAGGATGTTGATATGGTCTTACTGATGTCAGTTAACCCTGGATTTGGTGGTCAAAAATTTATTCCATCTGTTCTACAAAAAATCAGACAGGTTAAAGAAATGGCAGAACGAAAAGGTGTAGAACTAGAAATTGAAATTGATGGTGGAGTAAATGAAGAAACAGCTAAGCTTTGTATTGAAGCAGGAGCAACGGTTTTAGTAGCTGGCTCTGCTGTCTATAATCAAGAGGACCGTGGAAAAGCAATTACTGCATTAAGAGGGTAAAGTATATTAATTTTTTGGCCAGCCCTAATAGCTGGCTTTTTTCATTATCTTTAAAGGAGATTCTAACCAAATATGATCATTAATATATTAGCTGGTGGCCCAATTGATCTTCTGCCATCCTTAGAGAAGTATGACAAGGAAAATATCGTTTGGGTAGGCGTTGATAGAGGAGTTTTTACGCTAATTCAAAAAGGGATTATCCCTCAGTATGCTTTTGGAGATTTTGATTCTGTTTCCTCTGAGGAATTAGCTGTCATTAGGGAGCAAGTAGGAGATTTGCAGAAATTTTCTCCTGAAAAAGATGAGACAGATATGGAGCTTGCTATCAATTGGGCATTACAGCAAGAACCAACGCTTATTCAATTGTTTGGTGCAACAGGCGGCCGACTTGATCATTTATTTGCCAATGTGCAGCTATTATTAAAACCGATTCTACAAAATATCAATACGGAAATGGAAATTATAGATAATAAAAATACTATTTATATTAGAAGTGCTGGTGAACATTCTATTCAAAAAATGAATGATAGAAAATATATTTCTTTTGTTCCTGTAAGTGGCGCTATATCTAGACTCACGCTAGTTGGATTTAAATATCCTTTAAAAGATTGTCATATTCCTCTCGGTTCAACACTATGTATTAGTAATGAACTTATTAATGATTATGGTACTTTTTCTTTTACAGAAGGCATATTAATGGTGATAAGAAGTCGCGATTAAAAAGTTTTTCTTAAAAAGTACTTATCTTAATTCCTTGAATATGATGTAAAGAGAATGTAGAAAGATGTATGCGTGAGATGGTGAGGAGGGACAATACACTTATGAAATTTTATACGATTAAACTGCCAAAATTTTTAGGCGGCCTTGTCCGCGCGATGTTAGGAACCTTTAAAAAGGGTTAATGAGTACCTATTTGTGTCTGCTGTAAAGACAACCTTACAAAAGTTTGATGGCACCCTTATAAATAGGGTGCTATTCTCTTTCTCTTGTTAAAATGCGAAACAGTCCTATAGATTAATATGATATAAATATGGTCAAACTAAGAATGAGTTTGTTCAGTAGCACAATCAAAAAGAAAAGAGCACCCAAATGGATGCTCCGCTCTTTATTAAACGCGTTCTACTTTACCAGATTTAAGTGCTCTTGCAGATACCCAAACACGTTTAGGCTTTCCGTCTACAAGAATACGTACTTTTTGAAGGTTAGCACCCCATGTACGCTTGTTAGCGTTCATAGCATGAGAACGTGCATTACCGGTTGTAGTTTTTTTACCAGTGATCACACATTTACGTGGCATATTCATTTCCCTCCTTACTATCAAAGGTGAAGCTATTTTCCATGCTTTTAATTGCAATTGTATGAAATTGCTCAATCTTGACCTAATGAGAAAAACCAACATATGATGTTTTTCGTTCATTAAAAGATACTTTAATAATTTATCATACAACTTATAGGAATGCAATAGCCTAGTGAGAAGCTTTCAAGAAAATTTCCTTGACATGAATTAAATTATCTTTGTTAATAGTTTTAGTTGGCTTTTTAATATAGAATTGTTCTCTATACTTTGCCCGTTGATTTCCGCTCCAGGCACTTGCTTTCCGCAGGGAGTGACGGGAGCCTCCTCGGCGTGCCGCCTGTGGGGTCTACCGTTCCCTCTAACCCTGCAGGAGTCAAGTGCCTTCCGCTCCAATCAACTCAGAGTTATTATAATAAGGACAGTTAAAAACAATAAACATATAAGAAAAATGCGTTCTTTTAAGGATAATAAGTTTTAACATAAAAAGCATTACAATCCTATAGGTTTCCTCATAAAACGAGTATAAAAACAAAGAATGTATGCGATAATAGCCTTGATTTATAATAAGAACAGGGATTATGACTTTTAAAAATGAGTTGCATATAGTAAAATGACTGTAGCCAAGGAGCAAATTCCAAAGGGGGAACGACTTATGTCCATCGAACTAAAAACAAAATTCGGACAGATTGATATCTCAAATGAAGTAATCGCAACCATCGCTGGTGGGGCAGCTGTAGACTGCTACGGGATCGTAGGTATGGCTTCAAAACATCAAATTAAAGATGGCCTTACGGAAATACTAAGAAGAGAGAATTTCACACGTGGTGTCGTCGTTCGCCAAGAAAATGATGAAGTGCATATTGATATGTACATTATCGTTAGTTACGGAACGAAAATTTCCGAAGTTGCTCACAACGTCCAGTCAAAAGTTAAATACACTTTAGATAAAACGGTAGGACTTGCTGTTGACTCGGTTAATATTTACGTTCAAGGAGTTCGTGTAACGAACGTGTAAGTTCGCTTCACGTCCATTTAGTGAGGAGGAAAGATTTGTGTCAATTAAATCAATAGATGGTAAACGTTTTGCTGAAATGGTTTTACAAGGAGCGAACCATTTATCCGCTAATGCTAAATATGTGGATTCACTTAACGTTTTTCCAGTTCCAGATGGTGATACCGGAACAAATATGAACTTATCCATGACTTCAGGTGCGAAGGAAGTTAGAAATAATATCGGTGAGCACATTGGAAAAGTGGGTATTGCTCTTTCAAAAGGTCTTCTTATGGGTGCTAGAGGGAACTCTGGAGTAATCCTTTCTCAATTATTCCGTGGCTTCTCTAAAAGCATTGAGCAAAAGTCACAGTTAAACGGAAAAGAGTTCGCTGCTGCATTAGAAGCTGGTGTTGAAACAGCGTATAAAGCAGTAATGAAACCAGTAGAAGGTACGATTTTAACCGTTGCAAAAGATTCGGCTAAGCGCGCGGTGACTGCTGCCAAAAAACATGATGACATTATTGCGATCATGGAAGAAGTTCTTGCAGAGTCTAAAGCTTCTTTAAACAGAACTCCAGATTTACTTCCTGTATTAAAAGAAGTAGGAGTAGTTGACAGTGGCGGTCAAGGTTTAGTGTACGTATACGAAGGCTTTTTAGCTGTATTAAAAGGTGAGGAACTACCTGAAGCAACAACAAGTGCTACTTCAATGACTGACCTTGTAAGTGCTGAACATCACAGAAGTGTTCAGAGCCATATGAGTACAGAGGATATTGAATTTGGTTACTGTACAGAATTTATGGTTAAACTTGAATCGGAAAAATTACATCATCATCCATTCTCTGAACAAGATTTCCGACAAGACTTAAGTCAACATGGTGATTCTTTATTAGTCATTGCTGATGAAGAATTAGTTAAAGTACATATTCATGCTGAGCATCCAGGCGAAGTTTTAACATATGCACAACGCTATGGAAGCTTAGTTAACATGAAAATAGAAAATATGAGAGAACAGCATACCAATCTAATTTCTGAACTACATGATGCTCCTAAGCAAGTTGCTCCTGTTCAGAAGAAAGAGCCAAGCGAATATGGGATTGTTACTGTTTCAATGGGAAGTGGTATTGCAGACTTATTCCGTAGTATTGGGGCGCATGCAGTAATCGAGGGTGGCCAAACAATGAATCCGAGTACAGAGGATATTGTAAAAGCCATTAAAGAAGTGAATGCAAAGAAAATTATCATCCTTCCTAATAATAAGAACATTATTATGGCTGCAGAACAAGCAGCTGAGGTAGCAGAAGAAGAAGTAATCGTAATTCCTTCTAAAACGGTTCCTCAAGGAATGGCTGCTTTATTAACATTTAATCCAAGTGGAGATCTTGCTTCAAACAATGCAGTAATGACTGAAGCCCTTGGTCATGTTAAAACAGGTCAAATTACATTTGCTGTTAGAGATACAAGCATTGATGGCTTAGAAATCGAAAAAGATGACTTCATGGGTATTGCAGACGGCAAAATTGTCGTAAAGGATAAAAATAAAGTACAATCTGCAATTGAACTATTAAAGGTTCTATTAGACGAGGATGCTGAAATCTTAACCATTCTTAAAGGTGAAGATTCCTCTGATGAAGAAGTGAATGAATTAGTTCAATTTGTTGAAGCTGAATTTGAAGATGTAGAAATAGAAGTTCATGATGGTAAGCAACCATTATATGCTTTTATTTTCTCTGTTGAATAAGCACGATACCAGACAGCATGGCTATTTAAGTCATGCTGTTTTTCATTTAAAAGGCTGCTTTAGGTTATGAGGGGAAAATATACATATAAAAAATTAAGATTCTTTTAAAGAGATTTTTTAGAGTATAATGTATAATGCTGATAGAAGAGTAAATGAAATCTATTTACTTGCATAAATAAGAACAAAAAGGGTTGCTTTTTCTTACTTGCTAAGGGGGACATGCTTGTGAAGTACAAAAGTGTTTTTGATATCATTGGTCCTGTAATGATTGGTCCATCCAGTTCACATACGGCTGGAGCAGCAAGAATTGGACGTGTTGCTAGAAGTTTATTTGGACGTGAGCCTAAATGGGCAAATATCTCTTTTTACGGGTCTTTTGCTAAAACATATAAGGGTCATGGTACGGATGTAGCGGTAGTTGGTGGGCTTTTAGATTTTGATACATTTGATGAAAGAATTATTAATTCAATAGATATAGCAACTAAAAAAGGGATAAAAATTAATTTTATTGAGGAAGAAGCTTTAACAGACCACCCGAATACAGCAAAAATAATTATTGGTGATGACCAAGGTGAGTTAGAGTTAGTCGGAATTTCTATTGGTGGTGGAAAGATAGAGATAACCGAATTAAATGGTTTTGAATTAAAACTGTCTGGACATCATCCGGCTATTTTAGTTGTTCATAATGACCGTTTTGGTGCTATTGCTTCCGTTTCAAACGTGTTAGCAAAATATCAAATCAATATTGGCCATATGGAAGTATCCCGAAAAGAAAAAGGGATGCTAGCATTAATGACAATTGAAGTAGATCAAAACATTGATGACCAAATTCTTAAAGAAATCGAAAACCTTGAAAATATCGTCAAAGTAACAAAAATTGTAGATTAATTTTTTACATGTAAAGACATGATAGCGTTTTCATAAATTAAAGGAAATAATAAATCAAACAGCAAGGGGGCTGGTACATCATGTTCCGTAATGTAGCTGAACTAGTTGAACAAGCGGTAAGTCAAAAGAAAAAGATATCAGATATTATGATAGAACAAGAGATGGAGTTTACTGGACGTACTCGTGAACAAATCCTTTCTCAGATGGATAATAATTTAACAGTCATGGAGCAGGCGGTCGAACGAGGTTTAAAAGGGGTTAAGTCCCATTCTGGTTTAACAGGTGGAGATGCAGTCCTTTTACAGAAATATATAGAGTCAGGTAAGTCTTTATGTGGTGACACGATTCTTGATGCCGTAAGTAAGGCAGTTGCTACGAATGAAGTGAACGCCGCAATGGGGACCATTTGTGCCACTCCTACAGCAGGATCAGCCGGAGTTGTTCCAGGAACACTTTTTGCAGTCAAACAAAAATTAAATCCTACTAGAGAAGAAATGGTAGCATTCTTATTTACAGCTGGAGCTTTTGGTTTCGTTGTTGCGAATAACGCCTCAATTTCTGGTGCTGCCGGAGGGTGTCAGGCGGAAGTAGGCTCTGCTTCTGGAATGGCTGCTGCAGCTATCGTTGAAATGGCTGGAGGATCACCTGAACAATGTGCCGAAGCAATGGCGATTACGTTAAAGAATATGTTAGGATTAGTCTGTGACCCCGTTGCTGGGTTGGTAGAAGTACCATGTGTAAAAAGAAATGCAATGGGTGCAGCGAACGCTATGGTAGCAGCCGACATGGCTTTAGCTGGGATTACTAGTCGTATTCCATGTGATGAAGTAATCGATGCAATGTATAAAATCGGTCTGACGATGCCTACAGCATTAAAAGAAACTGCCGAGGGAGGTTTGGCGGCAACTCCTACAGGTCGTGAGCTTGAAGCTAAGATCTTTGGGATACCGCTAGTAAAAGGTGAATAATCTTAAAGAATCCGTTACAGCTGTTAAAGGTATTGGTAAAGAAACAGCAGAAGCATTATCAGAAATGAATATTGTAACGATAGAAGATCTTTTAGAACATTTCCCTTACCGTTATGAAGACTATCGATTAAGAGATTTAGCAGATGTTAAGCATGATGAGAGAGTGACTGTAGAAGGGAAGGTTCATAGTGAGCCTTCTCTTGTCTATTACGGAAAAAAACGCTCACGTCTTACTATTAGACTATTAGTCAATCGATATTTAATTCAGGTTGTTTTCTTTAACCAGCCTTATTTAAAACAAAAAATGGTTATTAATGAAACCATTACGGTAACGGGCAAATGGGATCAGCATAGACAGGTGATTACCGCTTCTGAGGCCAAAGTCGGTACATATTCGGCTGTCAAGGAGTTTGAGCCTGTTTATGCGGTTAAGGGAGATATTACCGTTAAAGGAATTAGGCGATTTATTCAATTAGGTTTCTCTCAATATGGTCAGGAAATAGAAGAAACCTTACCGGAGCATTTGCTTAGACAATATAGACTTTTGAACAGAAAAGATGCTCTTCGTGCGATGCATTTCCCTTTAAACGAAGAGGACGTGAAGCAGGCAAGAAGAAGGTTTGTTTATGAGGAGTTTTTATATTTCCAATTAAAGATGCAAGCCTTACGGAAGTTTGAACGAGAGCAGTCAGCAGGAATTAGCCAAGCTTTTTCATTAGATAAAGTGACTACATTCATTGAGGGGCTGCCTTTTCCGTTAACAAATGCACAAAAAAGAGTAGTAGATGAAATCTTATCAGACTTGAGATCTCCTTATCGAATGAACCGGCTTTTACAGGGTGATGTTGGATCAGGTAAAACCGTTGTAGCAGCCATAAGTTTATTTTCTAGTGTCACAGCTGGATATCAAGGGGCTCTAATGGTTCCGACTGAAATATTAGCTGAACAACATGCTGAGTCACTCAAATCCTTACTAGAACCCCAAAACATAAAATGTGAACTTTTAACGAGTTCTGTAAAGGGTAAGCGTAGAAAGGAAGTACTTCAGCTCCTAGTAGATGGGGAAATTGATGTACTGATTGGAACGCATGCTCTAATACAGGAGGAAGTTCAGTTTAAAAAGTTAGGACTTGTTATCACTGATGAACAACATAGGTTTGGTGTTGGACAAAGGAGAATTCTTCGTGAAAAAGGAGAGAATCCTGATGTGTTGTTCATGACGGCAACTCCTATTCCTAGAACATTGGCGATTACCGTCTTTGGCGAGATGGATGTGTCTATTATTGATGAAATGCCAGCGGGGAGAAAAGCAATTGAAACCTACTGGGCCAAACATGATATGCTAGACCGAGTACTAGGGTTTGTTGAGAAAGAGCTATTAAAAGGTAGACAAGCTTACGTAATATGTCCACTAATTGAAGAATCAGAAAAACTTGATGTACAAAATGCTATTGATGTACATGCCACACTTACACAGTATTTTCAAAGTCGTTATCAAATTGGATTAATGCATGGAAGACTGACTTCTGATGAAAAAGACCAAGTGATGAAGGCATTTAGTCTAAATGAAGTACAATTATTAGTGTCCACTACAGTGGTCGAGGTCGGTGTAAATGTTCCTAATGCTACCATCATGGTCATATATGATGCGGAAAGATTTGGACTAGCGCAACTCCATCAGCTAAGAGGTCGTGTCGGCCGTGGAAGTGAGCAGTCTTATTGTATTCTTTTAGCAGACCCGAAAACGGAAGTTGGAAAAGAACGAATGAAAATTATGACGGAAACAAATGATGGTTTCGTTGTAAGTGAAAAAGATTTAGAGTTAAGAGGACCTGGTGACTTTTTTGGAAAAAAACAGAGTGGTTTACCAGAGTTTAAAGTGGCAGACATGGTTCATGATTACCGTGCGCTTGAAACAGCAAGAAATGATGCTACGTTGATGATACAATCAACAGAATTTTGGAATTTACCAGAATATAAATCATTAAGATTGTATTTAAATGAGACTGGAGTTTTTAACGGAGAGAAATTAGATTAATTCCTTTTAAATATTAGGCAGATTGTAAGAAATAGCAACTTCTTTCTTGCAATCTGCTTTTTTTGATTATATACTACTATTAGTACCTAGTCTTAATATCTCGGACGGTGTAATAATGAGAATGAACAAAAAAGAACGTCAAAAATTATTAACAGAAACCATACAAGATAATCCCTTTATTACGGATGAGGACCTTGCTGAAAAGTTTGGTGTAAGTGTTCAGACGATACGGTTAGATCGTCTAGAGTTGTCGATTCCGGAATTAAGGGAAAGAATAAAGAACGTAGCCGAAAAAAGGTTCGAAGATGAAGTTCGTTCCCTTCCTATAGAAGAGGTTATTGGGGAGATTATTGATATTGAACTCGATCATACAGCGATTTCTATTCTAGATGTAAAAAAAGAACATGTTTTTGTCAGAAACCAAATCGCTCGTGGACATCATTTATTTGCACAGGCTAATTCTCTGGCTGTAGCAGTAATCAATGATGAGTTAGCATTAACCGCAAAGGCCAACATCCAATTCACCCGTTCTGTAAAAGAAGGTGAGAGGGTTATTGCAAAAGCGAAGGTAGCAAAGATTGATCAAAACAGCGGGCGTACAACTGTTGAAGTGCATAGCTTTGTAAATAGTGAAGTTGTTTTTAAAGGTGATTTTGAAATGTACCGCTCAGGAAAAATAATAGATTAAGGAATGAAAAAATACATGAAGTTAGCCATTGATGCAATGGGAGGCGACAATGCTCCTAAGGAGATTGTGCTAGGAGCAATGAAAGCTATTCAAGCCTTTCCAGACTTACATATTATCCTCGTAGGAAATGAAACAGACATATTGGCTCATCTTACAAATGAGGATCGAATCACGATTGTTCATACAGATGAAGTAATATTAGCAACCGATGAACCAGTGAGAGCAGTTAGACGAAAGAAAGACTCATCCATGGTTTTGGCTGCTAAATTAGTGGCTGATGGTGAGGCAGATGGATGTATCTCTGCTGGTAACACGGGTGCTCTAATGGCCGCTGGACTCTTTGTAGTTGGAAGGATAGAAGGGATTGAGCGACCAGCACTTTCTCCTACTTTACCAACAATCGGCGGAGAGGGCTTTTTACTACTAGATGTTGGAGCGAATGTAGATGCTAAGGCTGAACACTTACTTCAAAACGCGATCATGGGGTCCATCTATTGCGAAAAAGTTAGAGGGATTTCTAATCCAAGAGTTGGATTGCTAAATATAGGAACAGAAGAGAAGAAGGGTAATGAACTTGCTAAACAAGCTTTTGAACTGATAAAAGAAGCCAATCTTAATTTTGTCGGAAATGTAGAAGCAAGAGATTTGTTAGACGGTGTTGCAGACGTGGTTGTAACGGATGGCTTTACCGGTAACATGGTTCTAAAAACAATAGAGGGTACGGCATTATCTGTTTTCAAAATGCTGAAAACAACACTTTACAGCAGTTTAAAAACAAAAATAGCAGCAGCTGTCCTAAAACCTGATCTAATGGAGCTAAAAACAAAAATGGATTACTCAGAGTATGGTGGAGCTGGCCTATTTGGTTTAAAAGCACCTGTTATTAAAGCCCATGGTTCATCTGATGCAAATGCTTTATACAACGCAGTAAGACAAGCTCGTGAAATGGTTGAAAAAGAAGTATCTGAAACCATCAGAAGCGCAGTAGAAAAAACAACAGTGTCGTAAGTTATTTTTAAAAAGTTTATTACGTTAGTGAAGGGAGAGGTTCACATGGGGAAAATCGCATTTATTTTTCCGGGCCAAGGCTCACAAACGGTTGGAATGGGGAAATCATTAGCTGAATCAAATGAAACGGTTCAAAGTTTCTTTCATAAAGCAGATGAAAAATTAAATGACTCACTATCAAAACTAATATTTGAAGGTCCACAAGACGAATTAACTTTAACAACAAATGCACAGCCAGCATTACTAACAACAAGCATTGCGATTTTAGAGTACTTCAAACAATCGGGCATTACAGCTGATTATGTTGCTGGACATAGTCTCGGGGAATATACTGCGCTCGTTGCAGCAGGTGCCATCTCTTTTGAAGACGGCGTTTATGCTGTTAGAAAAAGAGGCGAATACATGGAAGAGGCTGTTCCGAATCGTGAAGGGACAATGGCCGCTATTTTAGGTCTTGACCGCGAAGTCTTAAAGGATGTTACAGAGACAGTAACGGCTGAAGGGAATACGGTTCAGCTTGCGAACTTAAACTGCCCAGGTCAAATTGTGATCTCCGGTACGAGAAAAGGGGTTGAGTTAGCATCTGCTAAAGCAAAAGAAGCTGGAGCAAAACGTGCGCTACCTCTAGAAGTAAGTGGACCTTTCCACTCTGTGTTAATGAAACCAGCAGCAGAAAAATTTAACGATGTACTAAGTCAGATTCAGATTGGTAACGCGAAAATACCTGTTATAGCAAATGTCACTGCATCTGAAATGACAGAAGCGACCGAAATAAAAGAAAAACTAATCGAACAATTGTATTCCCCTGTACTATGGGAAGATTCAGTACAGAAAATGATTGATTTAGGTGTAGATACTTTTATCGAAATCGGTCCAGGCAAAGTATTATCCGGATTAGTGAAAAAAGTAAACCGTACCGTAAGAACATTCGCTGTTTCAGACGAGGAAACATTACAGTCAGTTGTGGATGCTTTGAAGGAGGAAGTTAAATGAAACTACAAGGTAAAACTGCTTTAGTAACTGGGGCATCACGTGGAATTGGAAGGGAAATTGCTTTGGAGCTTGCTAGACAGGGAGCAAACGTAGCTGTTAATTATGCGGGTAGTGAAGCAAGTGCCAATGAAGTGGTTGATCAAATCAAGGCACTGGGACAAGATGCTTTTGCTGTTCAATGTAATGTTTCTGATGCTGAATCAGTTGGAGAAATGGTAAAACAAACCATTGAAAAGTTTGGGAGTCTTGATATTCTTGTTAATAATGCCGGAATTACAAGAGATAACTTGCTTATGAGAATGAAGGAAGACGAATGGGATGATGTTATTAATACGAACCTTAAAGGTGTTTTCCTTTGTACTAAAGCAGTAACTAGACAAATGATGAAGCAAAGAAGTGGTCGAATCATCAATATTTCCTCTATCGTTGGAGTGAGTGGGAATCCTGGCCAAGCGAATTATGTAGCCGCAAAATCAGGTGTAATTGGTTTAACAAAAACAACAGCCAAAGAGCTTTCCTCAAGAGGAATAACGGTTAATGCCATCGCACCAGGTTTTATTACGACTGATATGACGGACAAGCTTAGTGAAGAAGTCAAATCAGAAATGTTAAAGCAAATTCCATTAGCTAGATTCGGAGAACCATCGGATATCGCTAATGTTGTTGTATTCTTAGCTTCTGACGATAGCAAATACATGACAGGTCAAACCTTGCATGTTGATGGCGGAATGGTTATGTAATTTGGTGTTTTTGACGAAAAACTTCTGAAAGAACATTTATTATGGCTCTTTTCTAAAACATTGTTGCCTCTCACAATATATAAAATTGCTATAAAATATCATGCTTTATTAGGCTTAAAAGGTTATCAGTTTTAGAAAAAGCCTTACCATATAAATTTATAGCACTCTTTAATTATTAAGGGGTAAAAATCGGCTTTTGGATTTTTACAGTAACGACAATGATAGCGAAAACAGCCTTTATTATTTATTAAAAATAATCTATAATGTCTTGAGGGGAGGTGAACAGGCATGGCAGAGGTATTAGAACGTGTAACAAAGATTATCGTTGACCGTCTAGGTGTGGAAGAAACTCAAGTTACTCTTGAGGCTTCGTTCAAAGATGATCTTGGCGCTGATTCCCTAGATGTAGTTGAACTTGTTATGGAATTAGAAGATGAGTTTGATATGGAAATTTCTGACGACGACGCTGAAAAAATTTCTACAGTGGGTGACGCTGTAAATTACATACAAAGTAAGGCATAATCGTTAGAGTAATTGTAAAGCTCCGTTTTTATACGGGGCTTTCTTCTATTATATCTTGGACTAGAATTTAGGAACTAAAGAACATCCATCTTCATGTAAGTGTGGTAAAAAATATTTTCTAATGTTCTTTGCGTTTTTTATTGGTTTTACGTAAACTTGTAATGATAACAGTAGGCTCTTTTCTTCATTAAGAGTAAGGAGTAGCCACAAATAAGCTGTAACGATTACAAGGTAATTTTATTTTCTGATGTGTAAATACAGAGCAAGGTGGATGCAATATGGGTAAGAACGGAAAAGATAAGCACGCAATGTTTCGTGCGATTGACAAACAGTTTCAGGATTTTCAAGAACACTTAGGAATAAAGTTTGATAATATTAAGCTTTTAAAACAAGCTTTTACACATTCATCCTATGTGAATGAGCATCGCAAAAAGCCTTATGAGGATAACGAGAGGCTAGAATTTTTAGGAGATGCCGTATTAGAACTAACCGTTTCTAGATTTTTGTTTGAAAAGTATCCAATGATGAGTGAAGGAGAACTAACTAAATTAAGAGCTGCTGTTGTATGTGAGCCTTCTTTAGTTGGTTTTGCAAATGAGCTTTCATTTGGAAAAGTCGTGCTTCTAGGAAAGGGCGAGGAAATGACGGGTGGTAGAGAACGACCAGCCTTATTAGCAGACGTCTTTGAAGCGTTTATTGGCGCACTTTTCTTAGATAAAGGACTTGAAACGGTTAATCAATTTTTAGAAAAAATTGTCTTTCCTAAAATAAATGCTGGTGCTTTTTCTCATGTGATGGATTTTAAAAGCCAATTACAGGAGCTTGTTCAACGCGATGCGATTGGTACAATTGAATATAAAATACTTCAAGAAAAAGGACCTGCCCATAATCGCGAGTTTGTTTCTCGTGTTTCGTTAAATGACGAAGAAGTAGGGGTTGGGACAGGCCGCTCGAAAAAGGAAGCAGAACAACATGCAGCCCAAATGGCTTTAGGGAAGATTAAAACACATCTTCAAGATAACAGTAAGCAATCAGGCGACAACATAAAATAGGGTCAAGGGTGATTAACAGTGTATCTTAAACGTTTAGATGTTGTAGGCTTTAAATCTTTTGCCGAACGCATCGGAGTCGATTTTGTTACAGGAGTAACAGCGGTAGTTGGGCCAAACGGAAGTGGAAAGAGTAATATAACGGATGCCATTCGCTGGGTACTTGGGGAACAATCAGCAAAATCTCTTCGTGGAGCAAAGATGGAAGACATTATTTTCGCAGGTAGTGATTCTAGAAAGCCACTGAATTTTGCAGAAGTTACCCTTACTCTTGATAATGAAGATCAATTTTTACCGATTGATTATAATGAAGTTAGTGTAACAAGACGTGTATATCGTTCAGGTGAGAGTGAGTATTTAATTAACAAACAAACGTGCCGTCTAAAAGATATAGTAGATTTATTTATGGATTCAGGTCTTGGAAGAGAAGCTTTTTCAATCATCAGCCAAGGAAGAGTCGAAGAAATTCTTAATAGTAAGGCTGAAGAAAGAAGAACGATTTTTGAAGAAGCGGCTGGTGTCTTGAAATATAAGACACGTAAGAAAAAAGCGGAAGGAAAGCTGAACGAAACCCAGGAAAATTTAAACCGTGTAAATGATATTTTGTATGAATTAGAAAGCCAAGTAGAACCTCTTAAAATTCAAGCTTCCATTGCTAAAGATTATCTTGAGAAAAAGGAAGAGCTTGAGAAAATAGAGGTAGCTTTAACTGTATACGAAATTGAAGATTTGCATGCAAAATGGGAGCAGCTGTCCCTAGACCTAGAAAAGCATAAGAATGACGAGATCAAACTATCCTCAACCTTACAGGCCAAAGAAGCGAAGGTAGAAGAAATAAGAGACCATATTACTGCCCTAGATGAGTCTATTAATAGTCTGCAAAACGTTCTTCTTCATGCTACAGAAGAGCTAGAAAAACTTGAAGGCAGAAAAGAAGTATTAAAAGAGCGTAAGAAAAATGCTACAAATAATCGAGAACAATTAGAGAAAAACATTTCGGATTTAACAACAAAAGTACATGAGTTAAAGGAACAAAAAGAAAACCAGCAGTTGATTGTGGGTAAGTTACAAGAAGAAGCTCAGGTATTAAAAAATCAATTAAAAGAAAAACAAGATCAACTAAAACTTTTTAGTGAAGATATCGAAGAAACGATTGAATCATTAAAAAGCGATTATATTGAGTTATTAAATAAACAAGCTACTTCTAAAAATGAGCTTCAATTTATTGAACAGCAATTTAATCAAAATAAAGCTTGGAATCAAAAACTAGAAGAAGATAATGAGAAATACTTAGCTGAGAGAAAGCTTGTTCAAGAAAAGAAGCAATCCATTGAAGGGGAGCTTCTGGAAGTACAACAAAAGCTAGAAGATCAAGTTCATGTTTTTAGGAATGATCAAAGCAAATTAGAAAATGTAAAAAATCAATATCAAAAGCAGCAGTCTACCCTTTATCAAGCTTATCAATACCTTCAAAAAGCACAATCTAGAAAGGATATGCTTGAAGAATTAGAAGATGACTACTCTGGATTTTTCCAAGGGGTAAAAGAAATCTTAAAGGCTAGAGAAGGAAAACTGCCAGGTATTGAAGGAGCGATTGCTGAGCTTATTCAAGTGTCGAAGGATTATGAAGTGGCCATTGAAACAGCACTCGGTGGGGCTATGCAACATGTAGTCGTTGATTCGGAGGAAAGTGGACGAAAGGCTATTCAGTATTTAAAACAGAATTCTTTTGGCCGAGCTACTTTATTACCTTTGACGGTTATTAAAGGTAAGTCTTTATTAACATCCCAACTTGGGTCTATTCAAGGTCATCCATCCTTTGTTGGTGTCGCTGTTGATTTAGTTGATTTTGACTCTAAATATAAAGAGGTTGTTAGTAATCTATTAGGTACTGTTGTTATTACAAAAGACTTAAAAGGTGCTAACGAAATGGCAAAAATCCTTCAATATCGCTGCCGTTTTGTAACCATGGATGGTGACGTTGTTAATCCTGGTGGCTCGATGACCGGTGGAGCAATCAAACAAAAATCTTCCTCCCTTTTAAGTAGAAAAGGAGAACTAGAAGATTTAAAAGTGAAGCTGTTAGATATGGAAGAAAAAACAGCTCAATTGGAAGAGAAAGTAAAAGTTTTAAAAGATAGTATAGGTGAGCAGGAAAACCAATTAGAACAATTAAGAAAAGCTGGAGAAGAGCTTCGTATTAAAGAGCAAACCGTTAAAGGCAACTTAAGAGAAGTGGAGATTGAAGAAAAGAATCTCAATGAAAAGCTATCGATTTATGACATTGATAAATCTCAATTCGGAATGGATGAGAAAAATCTAACTGCTAAGAAAGAAGAGTTAATAAACCAGCTTACTCAATATGAAGCAGATATCCATGAGTTGAATCAGCAAATAGCTCAGTTAACGGAGCAAAAAAATAATCAGCTTACAACAAAAGAAACAACGACAGCCGAGTTAAATGATTTAAAAGTTCAGTTGGCCGCAAAAAGTGAACAGTTCCATCATGCGAGTGAAAAGTACTCAAATCTTGAGAAAGAATTGGTCGAGAACGAAGATAAGTTAACTACGATTAAAGAAGATTTCGAGTTCCTGTCTTCGGAAATGACCAATAGTACTTCTAGTGAGGATTCTTTAGAAGAAGCAGCCAAACGAAAACTTCATGATAAAACGGAAACGTTAAAGCTCATTTCCTCTCGACGTGAAGAACGAATGAGCATGCATAGTCAATTAGAAGATGCAGAACTAGAGATTAAAGAATTAAAACGTCAATACAAAGGGCTAGTAGGGATTTTAAAAGATGAAGAGGTTAAGTTAAACCGTTTGGATGTAGAACTTGAAAATCGACTAGCACATTTAAGAGAAGAGTATTTACTTACTTTTGAAGGGGCGAAGGAAGAGTATCCTTTAACCATTCCGGCTGAAGAAGCCCGTAAGAGAGTAAAGCTGATTAAATTAGCGATTGAAGAGCTGGGGACAGTTAATATCGGAGCCATTGAAGAATATGAGCGGGTTTCAGAGCGTTACGAGTTCTTACTTGAGCAGAAGAATGATTTGCAAGAAGCGAAAGACACACTCTTCCAAGTTATTGAGGAAATGGATGAGGAAATGAAAAAACGCTTTGAGCAAACCTTCTATGGAATACGATCACATTTTGAATCTGTTTTCCAGGCTTTATTTGGTGGGGGAAGAGCGGACTTAAGATTAACGAACCCAGAGGATTTACTAAATACAGGCGTTGAAATTGTTGCACAGCCACCAGGTAAAAAGCTTCAAAACCTTGGTTTACTATCAGGTGGGGAACGTGCTTTAACTGCTATTGCTCTCCTGTTTTCCATTTTAAAAGTACGCCCTGTTCCATTCTGTATTCTAGATGAGGTGGAAGCGGCACTTGATGAAGCAAACGTATATCGATTTAGTCAATATCTAAAAAGATATAGTCATGAAACTCAGTTTATTGTGATTACACACAGAAAAGGAACGATGGAAGAAGCTGACGTTCTATATGGGGTAACGATGCAAGAATCAGGAGTTTCAAAGCTAGTTTCTGTTAGATTAGAAGAAACAAAAGAATTAGTTCAATCATAAAAGGAAGTGTTTAGTTCATGAGCTTTTTCAAGAAATTAAAAGAGAAAATTACGAAGCAAACAGAGGCTGTTACGGACAAGTTTAAGGAGGGCTTAACGAAAACGAGAGATAATTTCTCCGGTAAGGTTAATGACTTAGTTGCGAGATATAGAAAAGTAGATGAAGATTTCTTTGAAGAACTAGAAGAGATTTTAATTCAAGCAGATGTTGGCTTTAATACGGTTATGGAACTGGTAGAAGAACTAAAAATGGAAGTGAAAAGAAGAAACATTCAAGACCCACGTGAAGTACAAAGTGTCATTTCAGAGAAATTAGTTGAAATTTACAATGGGGCCGACGATGCATCACCTGAACTGAATATTCAAAGCGAAGGGTTAACCGTTGTTTTATTTGTAGGGGTAAATGGAGTTGGAAAAACAACGACCATAGGAAAACTAGCGCATAAGTTCAAGTCAGAAGGAAAGAATGTATTGCTGGCTGCGGGAGATACTTTCCGTGCAGGAGCCATTGAACAGTTAGAAGTATGGGGAGAGCGTGTAGGTGTTGATGTGATCAAGCAAGAAGCAGGCTCTGATCCAGCTGCTGTCATGTTTGATGCCATTCAATCAGCAAAATCGAGAAATGCAGATATTCTCTTATGTGATACAGCTGGACGCCTTCAGAATAAAGTAAACTTAATGAAAGAACTTGAAAAAGTAAAGCGCGTGATTGAGAGAGAAGTTCCAGGAGCTCCTCATGAAGTTCTGTTAGTTCTTGATGCAACAACAGGTCAAAACGCATTGATACAAGCTAAGACATTCAAAGAAGCTACTAACGTTAGTGGAATTGTTTTAACCAAGCTTGACGGGACTGCTAAGGGAGGAATCGTTATTGCTATCCGAAACGAACTCCATATCCCTGTTAAATTTGTAGGTCTTGGAGAAAAAATGGATGACCTCCAAGAGTTCAATGCAGAACAGTACGTATATGGTTTGTTTGCTGATTTAGTTGAAAATGAAACGGTTGAAGAATAAATCATATTAGGGTTGACTCAATGTTTGTTGAGTGACCCTTTTTATATTTCGAAGACGGTAGGATTAAGCCGCTTCAACCATTCGTTTGTAAAGATATTTTCTTGACATTCTTATTTGAAGTGTGTAATATATCTTTGTAAAGGCATTTGACTTAACAAGGGGTGATAAGCTATGCTGGAAAAGACAACGCGAATGAATTATTTGTATGACTTTTACCAGTCGTTGTTAACACCTAAGCAACAGAGCTATATGTCCCTGTACTACTTAGATGATTATTCCCTTGGAGAAATTGCAGAGGAGTTTAATGTTAGTAGACAAGCCGTGTACGACAATATTAAACGGACAGAGGCAATGGTAGAGGAATATGAAAGTAAGTTATTACTATTTCAAAAGTTTCAAGAGCGAAACAAGATTCTTTTAAAAATGAAAGAACTTTTGACCGAAAAAACGCTCGATCAACAGACTTTGCTAGACGCAGTTTCTGAGCTTGAGAAATTAGATTAGGAGGCGGCATTTATGGCATTTGAAGGATTAGCCGACCGACTGCAAAATACGATTCAAAAGATCCGTGGAAAAGGGAAAGTAAATGAAGCGGATGTTAAAGAGATGATGCGTGAAGTTCGTCTTGCTTTACTTGAAGCAGATGTAAACTTTAAGGTCGTCAAAGAATTTGTAAAAAAAGTTAGTGAACGCGCTGTTGGTCAAGAAGTGTTAAAAAGTTTAACACCTGGTCAACAAGTCATTAAGGTTGTAAAAGAAGAGTTAACCGAGCTGATGGGTGGAGAGCAGAGTAAGATTGCTGTTTCTAACCGACCTCCTACTGTCATCATGATGGTTGGATTACAGGGTGCTGGTAAAACCACCACTACAGGAAAACTAGCCAATCTAATTCGAAAAAAATATAATCGTAACCCTATGCTAGTTGCTGCCGATATTTATCGTCCTGCAGCTATTAAGCAGCTTGAAACACTTGGAAAACAACTGAGTATGCCTGTTTTTTCTTTAGGTGATCAAGTGAGCCCCGTTGAAATTGCTAGGCAAGCACTTGCAAAAGCGAAAGAAGATCATAATGATTATGTATTAATCGATACGGCCGGACGACTTCATGTTGATGAAGCTCTTATGGATGAGCTGAAGCAAATTAAAGAGTTATCTAAGCCAGATGAAATCTTCTTAGTTGTTGATGCAATGACTGGTCAAGATGCAGTAAATGTTGCTCAAAGTTTTAATGAGCAGCTAGGTTTAACAGGGGTTGTTTTAACTAAGCTCGATGGAGACACTCGTGGGGGAGCTGCACTATCTATTCGTTCTGTAACGAATACACCGATCAAGTTTATTGGTTTAGGTGAAAAGATGGATGCTATTGAGTCCTTCCACCCTGAAAGAATGGCTTCTCGTATCTTAGGTATGGGTGATGTTTTAACATTAATTGAAAAAGCTCAGGCAAACGTGGATGAAGAGAAAGCAAAGGAACTTGAGCGTAAAATGCGTACAGCTTCCTTTACTTTAGATGATTTCCTGGAGCAATTAGGTCAAGTCCGAAATATGGGGCCGCTTGATGAACTCCTAAAAATGATGCCTGGTGCAAACAAAATTAAAGGTTTAAACAATCTTCAAATTGATGAAAAACAAATTTCTCATGTTGAAGCGATTATTCAATCGATGACAACAGCGGAAAAAGAAAATCCTGAAATCATTAATTCTAGTCGTCGTAAAAGAATTGCCAAAGGAAGTGGTACTTCAGTTCCAGAAGTAAATCGCTTATTAAAGCAATTTGAGGACATGAAGAAAATGATGAAGCAAATGACAGGTATGCAACAAAAAGGAAAGAAAAAGGGTGGATTTAAGCTTCCTTTTAATCCTTTTTAAGGTATAAGTTAAACAAAAATGTAGTGACAAGAAAAAACACTTTACAAACTAAACAAGAATTGATATTATACTATCTTGTGTGAAACTATTCGGAGGTGCTTATTTAAAATGGCAGTTAAAATTCGTTTAAAACGTATGGGAGCAAAAAAATCTCCTTTTTATCGTATCGTAGTAGCAGATTCTCGTTCACCACGTGATGGACGTTTCATTGAAACAGTTGGAACTTACAACCCAGTTGCTCAACCAGCAGCAGTTGAAATCAATGAAGAGTTAGCTCTTAAATGGTTACAAGATGGAGCAAAACCATCTGACACAGTTCGCAACCTTTTCTCTAAACAAGGCATTATGGAGAAATTCCATAACGCTAAGTACAGCAAGTAATAAAGAGCTTAAATGAAAGAGCTCATCGAAACGATTGTTAAGCCTCTTGTTGACTTCCCGGAAGATGTTCGAATCGATATCGTTGAAGATAACGATCGAATGACTTACAAACTTAATGTTAACAAAACCGACATGGGTAAAGTAATTGGGAAGCAAGGGAAAGTAGCTAAAGCAATACGAACTGTTGTCTACGCAGCAGGAGCATCACAACAGAAGAAGATTTACTTAGAAATCTGTGAATAATTTGGATTAGAGTGCATCATTGGTGCTCACTAGTCTCACTTAAAAAAGGAGGGGGAACCCCTCCTTTTTTTACAATGTTTTTTAGCTCTTTCTGAAGGTATTCTAACCTAAGTTAAATGTTATTATATATTTATTATTCAGTTCAGAGGAGGAGTCTTAAAGTGAATATTCTCCAAAATATTATCGTAAAGCAAAAGCTGACAGAAAATAGTAAAGCAGAACTTGAGGCAAAATATAATAACAAAAAGTTACAGCTTCAAAAGGAGTGTGACCAGCTTCTATTTGAGCTCAAAAAACTAGAGAAAACAAAGAAATTTCAGCCAAGCAGTTTAAAAACTCATTTTGACAAAGAAATACATAATCGACAAGAAAAAATCAAACTACTAGAGTTTCAACTAGACCAATTACATATGCTACCTATAGGCAGTGAACTAAAAGAAAAGGAAATCCAAGGGATTGTCGAGGTAAAAGTCGGCGATCGTTGGGATGATATTAAAACTAGTAAAACGATCATTATAAAAGATGGTATCGTTGACGAAATACGATAGAAGGTGACTTTTATGGAAAGATGGTTTAATGTCGGGAAACTTGTAAATACACACGGAATTAAAGGTGAGGTTAGGGTCGTTTCTAAAACAGACTTTGTAAATGAACGATACAAGCCTGGGAATCACCTATACCTTTTTATGCCTGATACAGATACTCCAATTGAGTTGGTTGTAGCTTCACATAGACAACATAAATCCTTTGATTTATTGACGTTTGAGGGTTACCCGAATATGAATGATGTTGAAAAATTCAAAGGTGGGATTCTTAAAGTACCAGAGAGCCAACTAGGTGAATTAGAAAACAACGAATTTTACTTTCATGAAATTATTGGTTGCGAGGTATTTACTGTAAAAGGAGAAGAGATAGGTAAAATTCGCGAAATTTTAACTCCTGGGGCTAATGATGTATGGGTGATTAAAGGAAAAGGCGGAAAAGACATATTAATCCCTTATATTGAGCAAGTAGTCAAGAAAGTAGATATAAAGGAAAAAATTATATTGATTGAACCGATGGAAGGCTTACTGTCATGATGAACATCGATGTTCTTACGCTTTTTCCAGAGATGTTTGATGGTGTATTTGGTCATTCCATTTTAAAAAAAGGTGAAGAAAATCAAGCGGTTAAATATAATGTCGTGAATTTTCGTGAGTTTGCAGATAACAAGCACAAAACGGTTGATGACTACCCTTATGGGGGCGGAGCAGGGATGGTGTTAAAGCCACAGCCTATTTTTGATGCGGTTAGTCATCTAGTAGAGCAAGCTAACACAGAAAAACCTCCTAAAGTTATTCTAATGTGTCCTCAAGGGGCAAGGTATGATCAGAAAAAGGCTGAGGAGCTTGCTAAAGAGGAGCACTTAATTTTTGTATGTGGGCACTATGAAGGATACGATGAAAGAATTAGAGAGCATTTGATTACAGAGGAAATTTCTATCGGTGATTTTATTTTAACGGGCGGAGAGCTAGGAGCAATGGTTGTCATTGATAGTGTGGTTAGGCTACTACCAGGTGTTCTAGGTAATGAAGAGTCCCATATGCGTGATTCTTTCAGCACGGGATTCTTAGAGCATCCGCATTATACAAGGCCAGCTGATTTCAGGGGAATGAAAGTACCTGAAGTATTAACATCAGGGAACCATAAGTTAATTGATGAATGGCGCGCGAAAGAATCTCTTAGACGAACCTACAACCGTAGACCAGATTTATTAGAGCAGATAGAATTAACAGACCAGCATAGAAAATGGATGGCTGAGTTTGAAAAAGAAGAGAAATAGTATTGATATAGACGTCTAATTATGTTATGATATTCCTTGTGACTTAGACTGAATTGATTTAGTTTATGTCCTATAAACGATGTTCCGCTGCAATTATAAGATTTGTAAGAGCATCTGTGATAAGGAGAGAATATTCATGCAACAATTAATCAATGAAATTACGAAAGAACAACTTCGTAATGACCACCCAGCTTTCCGTCCTGGAGACACTGTACGTGTACACGTTAAAGTTGTTGAGGGAACTCGTGAGCGTGTTCAGGTTTATGAAGGAGTTGTAATTAAGCGTCGTGGTGGCGGAATCAGTGAAACTTTCACTGTTCGTAAGATCTCTTACGGTGTAGGCGTTGAGCGTACATTCCCAGTTCACACTCCAAAAATTGCGAAGCTAGAAGTTATCCGTCGCGGTAAAGTTCGCCGTGCTAAACTTTACTACCTACGTAACCTACGTGGTAAAAAAGCTCGTATTAAAGAAATCCGATAATTACACTAAAAAGGAGCTTGTTATGCAAGCTCCTTTTTTTTATCCCTTCTAAATCTGGGTATAATGATTGAAAAGGATGCAGTTTAGCAATCAATTATAGTAAAATGATGTTACATCGTGGACGAGCAATCACGGTAAAAACGATTTATTATTATTTTTGTTTCAATGGAATGGTGGGAGACTCATTTTATGACAAAGAAAAAGAACGAGTTTTGGGAATGGACAAAGGCTCTAATTATTGCTGTATTATTGGCAGCTGTTATCCGCTATTTCTTATTTGCACCAATTGTAGTAGATGGGGAATCTATGATGCCGACTCTACAGCATAAGGACAGAATGATCGTGAACAAGTTTAGTTATACGATTGGAAAGCCTGATCGATTTGATATCATTGTTTTTCATGCACCAGAAAATAAAGATTACATAAAAAGAGTCATTGGTCTTCCCGGTGATAGGATAGAATATAAAAATGATACTCTCTATGTAAATGGAAAGGCGTATAAAGAACCTTACCTAGATAAATACAAAGAGCAAGTAATTGACGGACCATTAACGGAGTCTTTTACTTTAATGGAAATAACGGGTCAAGAAACAGTCCCTGAAGGTCATCTGTTCGTTATGGGAGATAACAGAAGATACAGTAAGGATAGTCGTAGAATTGGTACAGTACCAATGAAGAAAGTATTAGGTACAACGAGTGTGGTATATTGGCCACTTGAAGAAGCAAGATTTGTAAAATAAGGAGTGATAGCTATGACCATTCAATGGTTTCCTGGGCATATGGCCAAAGCGCGTAGGCAGGTTACAGAAAAGTTAAAACTAGTCGATATCATTTTTGAACTGGTTGATGCTCGTATTCCCTATTCATCTAGAAATCCTATGATTGATGATATTATTCAGCATAAGCCAAGACTTGTTCTTCTAAATAAAGCGGACATGGCGGATAAAGCTGTTACGAAAGAATGGGTGCGGTATTTTGAAGCGAAGGGCGTTAAATCTCTAGCAATCAACTCACATAAAGGAATTGGTATGAAAGAGATTGTTACCGCTTCAGAAGAAGTTTTAAAAGAAAAGTTGGACAGATTAAAGGCGAAGGGTGTAAAACCAAGAGCGATTAGAGCTATGATCGTTGGTATACCTAACGTTGGGAAATCAACACTAATTAATCGTCTGGCAAAAAAGAATATTGCTAAAACAGGGAATATGCCTGGTGTTACAAAGGCTCAGCAATGGATTAAAGTAGGGAAAGAACTAGAGTTACTCGATACCCCCGGGATTCTTTGGCCAAAGTTTGAAGACCAAGAGGTAGGATTAAAATTAGCTTTAACGGGTGCGATTAAAGACACCTTGTTAAACTTACATGATATTAGTATCTATGGACTTCGTTTTCTTGAAAAAGAGTATCCTGAAAGACTAAAGGAGCGTTATAACTTAGATGCCATCCACGAAGAAGTCGTTGAAACTTTTGATGAAATAGGTAAGAGACGAGGTTGTCTAATGGGTGGAGGAGAAGTCGATTATGATAAAGTGTCCGAGCTAATCGTTAGAGAAATGCGCTCGGAGCAGTTCGGTTCTCTTTCTTTAGAAAGACCTGCAGACTTGTTATTGAAAGAGCAAGAAGAAACAGTAGAATAGATTCAAATAATTGGTCCTCATTCTTTGAGGCCTTTATTTTTTCTATTAGAAACCGATACATACAGTATGGTAATACAATTTTAAAGGGGTACAGGCATCTTGAAAAAGTGGACGGTACAAGAAATAGATGAAAAACTACAAGGGATTAAAGATTCTAAAGATCCTTTTATTAAGAAAGTTTCAAAAGATGAAAGAAAAGGTGTGCAGGTTGCCTTAAATAGGTGGTTTAAGCAGTATGAGCAACAAAAGCAAACCGAGGCTTTATTTTATGAAATGACTCAATATGAACGTAATGTTCGAGCGATGGGATACAAATATATTGCTGGGATTGATGAAGTCGGAAGAGGCCCTCTAGCAGGTCCTGTTGTTGCCGCAGCTGTTATCTTACCAGAGTCCTTTACTCTCCTCGGTATAAATGATTCAAAAAAGCTATCTGAACAAAAGCGAGAAGAGTATTTTGAATTGATACAAGAACAAGCGATTGCCATAGGAATCGGAATGATTGACGCTAAAGAAATCGACGAAATAAATATTTACGAGGCTACGAAGAAAGCGATGCTATCAGCAGTAAATAATCTTACGACCTCTCCAGATTTTTTACTAATAGATGCAATGAAATTGATCAGCCCTTACCCACAAGAGTCAATTATTAAAGGTGACGCAAAGAGTATCTCTATTGCTGCTGCGTCTATAATTGCTAAGGTTACGAGAGACCGGTTAATGAAAAAGATTGGTGAAGAATACCCTCAATATGGCTTTTCACAGAATATGGGATATGGGACAAAAGAACATTTATTGGCTCTCGAACAGTTTGGAGTTACTCCTTATCATCGTAGAAGCTTTGCACCAATAAAAAATATGAATCAATTAGAACTGGAGCTGAACTAGAAAACTATTTTTTAGCTTTGGAAGGAGGGAGATCATGGTTACAGCTAGTTTAATCCAAACTCTTTTAAGACAGAACACAAGCACGGAAACTGCTCCAAGAATGTTTCAGCCTGGCCAAGTTTTTAACGGGAAAATCCTAAAGTTATTTCCAGGTCAGATAGCCGAAGTTCAGATTGGCAACCAAAAAGTAATTGCGCAGCTTGAAGCATCTTTAGCAGCAAGTGAGCGTTATTGGTTTCAAGTTCAACCTGGAGAAGGGAAAGTACATTTGAAGATTTTACAGTCCCCAGAGGGTCAACAAAGTAGGGATGTAGTAGCAATGGACACATTGTTAAAACAATTAAATCTTCCCCCCTCAAAAGAGAATGGAGAAATACTACGTTTTTTTATAAAAGAACAGTTGCCGATTACAAAAGAGGCCTTACAGATGGCTTCAGACTTATTAAAAGGAGCAAACTCATCAAAAGAAGGGCTAGAAGTTATTAGGCAACTTATCCTAAGAGAGTTGCCATTAACGAAAGACACGTTCTTAGCTGTTCAATCTAACGTGAAAAGTGAACCCATTCATACATTGATGCAACATCTTCAAAGTTTGTTGACTAAAGATAATTTAAGTGAAACAGGAAATAAATTAGCTAGTATCCTCTATCAATCTTCTGAAACGGAAAAAGTAAAGTTTGTAGAGAAAGCCGTTACGCAATTAGTAGGGATTTGGCTCAATGGGAAAGATAAGGCTGACACACAGAAGGCTTTAAATATCCTTCAGCAGTTTCAATTTCTTCCAGAGGGGAATGAAGAGGAGGTTGTAATTAAGACTGCCTTACGGGTTGTTAGTGAAGCTGAGGAACAGAATCAAGCTAAAGAGTTAAAAGGTTTAGTTTCTCGTTATCAAGATTCGCAAGGACCATTGAACAGTATAAATAAGACTGAAGTTATAAGTGAGATAAAAAAAGTACTTGAGACTCTCTCTCAACAATCTAAAGATCAAGTAAGCATAATTGGCTTGTTAAAAAAAGAAGACTCTAACCTGGAAGCTTTCGCTCGATTTTTAAACTCCCAAATGAGTGACTCTGGCCAGACTATAAAATTAGTTGATACGAACGGAGTAAAGCCAATCGGAACCGAAATAACCGATGAAGAAAAGGAACTTTTACAGTCTATCGGAAGAGGGTTACAAGAAGAGAATGTCAAATGGGAAAATGGAAGATCGGTATCGGATCAGTTAAAGCATTTAGTTAAAACATTGGGTTTAACCCATGAAAATGATTTACTATCCTTTTTGAAAACAACAGGGGGTGAAGATCAGCCGAAAACAGAAACTCTAAAGGCACTTTTAGTGAAATTTTTGAATGAGGGTCAGTCTTTACCTGTTAAAGAAGCCGCAGAACAACTTTTACATAGGATTACAGGAGTTCAACTATTATCTCATGAAATAGGTCCGCTTCAACAATTGGTCATGCAAATTCCGTTATCTTTCTGGAATAAAACAACCGATCTAACTCTTCAATGGAGTGGTCGGAAAAAAGAGAACGGACAAATTGACCCGAATTATTGCCGAGTTTTATTTTATTTAGAATTAGAGTACTTAAATGAAACAATCGTGGATATGCAAGTTCAAAATCGCATCTTAAATATTACGGTTATTAACGATACAGAAAATATTAAAGAGGTAGGTAAGGTATTTTTACCATCTTTAAAAGAAAGTCTTGCTGGTTTAAACTATCAACTTTCCTCTATTAGTTTTCAAAAAACAACGGACCAATCGACCGAGCAAAATAAGAACATGATGAAACAAGTATATCAATCTAGTAATTATAGTGGGGTTGATTACAGAGTATGAAAAGTGCGGATACAAAAATAAGAAAAGAAGCCATTGCCCTTAGTTATGACCAACGAAAACATGATTCCCCTAGAGTAGTAGCCAAAGGAAAAGGAATTGTTGCGGAGAACATTCTTGAAAAAGCGAAAGAAAATAATGTACCTATTCAAGAAGATTCTTCTTTAGTAGAACTTTTAAGTAAGTTAGAAATCAATGAAAATATCCCAGAAGAACTGTATCAAGCAGTGGCCGAAGTTTTTGCCTTCATTTATAAAACAAATAAAGAAATTGGAGCTAGAAAATGATTAAGTTTTCTAGCTGTTTTTATTTTTGTAATTAAAAAAATTATTTTATTAAAAAAATAATTTAAGCGTGATAACTACGGTTATTACTGCAATAATAGGGTTTTATTAATGACATAATTTTATAAATTTTTAAAGAAATATAATATTTTTGTATTAATGGTAGACAAGGTTGATGTTGTTTTATAAAATGAAAGCGCAGTCTATTTTTTATAGAACTTAAAGGGAAAAGCGGAAGCGCTTTAAATAGGGAAGAAATAGTAATTTTGTTATATATTATTTAATATTCCTAAGCGCTCTTAGCTAGATTAAAAGGAGGATGGGAAATGAATATCCATGAGTACCAAGGTAAAGAAATCCTCAGAAAATACGGGGTAGCGGTTCCAAACGGTAAAGTAGCATTTTCAGTTGATGAGGCTGTTGAAGCTGCAAAAGAATTAGGAACAGCTGTTTGTGTAGTTAAAGCACAAATTCATGCTGGTGGACGCGGTAAAGCTGGCGGAGTTAAAGTTGCTAAAAATTTAGAAGAAGTACGTACATACGCAAGTGAAATTTTAGGTAAAACACTTGTTACACACCAAACAGGCCCAGAAGGTAAAGAAGTTAAACGCTTACTTATCGAAGAAGGTTGCGATATTAAGAAAGAATACTACATCGGTTTAGTATTAGATCGCGCAACTTCTCGTGTGGTGTTAATGGCTTCAGAAGAGGGCGGTACGGAGATTGAAGAAGTAGCTGAAAAAACTCCTGAGAAAATTTTCAAAGAAGTAGTAGATCCTGTAGTTGGATTAACTGGCTACCAAGCTCGTCGTATTGCATTCAATATCAATATTCCTAAAGAATTAGTAAACAAAGCAGTTAAGTTCATGATGGGCTTATACCAAGCTTTCGTTGAGAAAGATTGCTCAATCGCTGAAATTAACCCGCTAGTTGTTACAGGCGATGGCAATGTAATGGCATTAGATGCTAAGTTAAACTTTGATTCTAACGCTTTATATCGTCATAAAGATATTTTAGAATACCGTGACCTAGACGAAGAAGATGCAAAAGAAATTGAAGCATCTAAATATGACCTAAGCTATATTTCTCTAGATGGAAATATCGGTTGTATGGTTAACGGAGCAGGACTTGCAATGGCTACAATGGACATCGTAAAACATTACGGCGGAGACCCTGCAAACTTCCTTGATGTTGGGGGCGGTGCTACAGCTGAAAAGGTTACAGAAGCATTTAAAATCATCCTTTCTGACCAAAATGTAAAAGGTATTTTCGTAAATATCTTTGGCGGAATTATGAAGTGTGACGTTATCGCTACTGGTGTAGTAGAAGCTGCTAAGCAAGTAGGTCTAAACGTTCCTTTAGTTGTTCGTTTAGAAGGTACAAATGTTGAACTTGGTAAGAAAATCCTTGCTGAGTCAGATATCAACATTATCGCTGCAGAATCTATGGCTGACGGTGCACAAAAAATCGTTTCATTAGTAGGTTAATTTCGTTATATAACGAAATCAGCCTAAGGATTAGAAAGGGGAATTGATGTGAGCGTATTTATTAATAAAGATACTAAAGTTATTGTTCAAGGGATTACAGGTTCTACTGCCCTTTTCCATACAAAACAAATGCTAGAATACGGTACTCAAATCGTAGCTGGTGTAACACCAGGTAAAGGCGGTACTGAAGTAGAAGGTGTTCCTGTATTCAACACGGTTGAAGATGCTGTTAAAGCTACAGGTGCTAACGCTTCTGTTATTTATGTACCAGCTCCATTCGCTGCAGATGCTATTTTAGAAGCTGTAGATGCAGAGCTAGACTTAGCAATCTGTATTACAGAACATATTCCTGTATTAGACATGGTAAAAGTTAAGCGTTATATGGAAGGGAAAAAGACTCGCCTAGTTGGACCTAACTGCCCAGGTGTTATTACTCCAGGCGAATGTAAAATTGGTATTATGCCAGGATACATTCATACAAAAGGACACGTTGGAGTTGTTTCTCGCTCAGGTACATTAACGTATGAAGCTGTTCACCAGTTATCTCAAGAAGGTATCGGTCAATCTACAGCTGTAGGTATTGGTGGAGACCCAGTTAACGGAACAAACTTCATCGATGTATTAAAAGCATTTAACGAAGATCCTGAAACTTACGCTGTTATCATGATTGGTGAAATCGGTGGAACAGCTGAAGAAGAGGCTGCTGAGTGGGTTAAGGCAAACATGACTAAACCTGTAGTAGGCTTTATCGGAGGACGTACTGCACCTCCTGGTAAGCGCATGGGCCATGCTGGTGCGATTATTTCTGGTGGTAAAGGTACGGCTGACGAAAAAATCCGCGTAATGAATGAGTGCGGAATTGAAGTAGCTGATACTCCATCTGTTATGGGTGAAACTCTTATCAAAGTTCTTAAAGAAAAAGGACTTTACGATCAATGTAAAACTCATTAATTAGCATGAGTAAGTGATTAAATAGTCCCTCTGATGAGAGGGGCTATTTATCATATAAAAAATAATATCATTTGGAGGTAACCTATGGACGAATTTAAATTGAAGCTGGCCCATCTTCATCATTGTCGGGGAATTACTTGGAAGATGATTTATCAATTCCTCAGAGAGGACCCTGAATTAACCAACCTTTACACCCTTTCTTCCCATAAATATTTAAAATATTTATCTCCCTCCTGTTTAAATACCTTTCAAGAAGACCTACATTCACAAACTATCTATGATGAAATTCGCCAATATGAAATTAACGAGATTCATATTATAACGTTATTCGACGAAATCTACCCTCAAATGTTAAAAGAAACGTATCAACCACCATGGATTTTATACGGAAAAGGAAATATAAATCTATTAAAAGTAGAACCGAAGCTAGCAGTGGTCGGCTCAAGACAAGCAACGGAATATGGCAAAAAGTCAATTCATTTTCTTTTTCCAAAAATTCTTAAGAAAGGTGTGATAATTGTTAGCGGATTAGCGGCTGGTGTCGACGCATTAGCGCACGAGACTGCTATTAAATTAGGTGGAAGTACCATTGCGGTTATAGCTGGTGGACTTTTTCACATCTACCCTAAGTCAAACCTCTCTCTTGCCCTCCACATGATGCGTCACCAACTTGTAATATCAGAATTTCCTCCCAATTCGAAACCTACTAGATGGCAATTCCCTATGAGAAACCGAATTATAAGTGGTCTGAGCAATGGAACACTTATAATTGAAGCGAAACAGAAAAGTGGTTCTCTTATAACCGCAAACTATGCGGTCCACGAAGGAAGAGAGGTTTTCGCTCTCCCTGGAAGTATTTTCAATTCGAATTCTACAGGGACAAATGAACTCATCCAACAGGGAGCGAAACTTGTTAAAAGTGATGAAGATATTTTAGAAGAGTTATTTTTTAGAAGGGGATAATTCAATGATGGGGTGTCCGAAAAGTCCCTAAGCTTTATTTAAAAATTCTCTTGATCGTTCCATCTTTATATTGAGCACTCTGTTGATTGGAGTGGAAGGCACGAAGACTCCTGCGGGAACAGCGGGACAGATTAGACCCCACAGGAGCTTGCGACGAGTTATCATGAACGAAACTAGCTCCTTACTCGTAAATTCGTAGGTTAATTTGGTAAGAATGTTTATTGATAAAACAAACCAAATCAGAGCTACATTACGGAAGGAGCTAGTTATTATGAAG
>NZ_JAXOFX010000023.1:0-58536 GCF_034427655.1 Robertmurraya mangrovi | reverse complement strand
TCAAGATGAGATTTCCCATAGCGCAAGCTAGTAAGATCCCTGAAAGATGATCAGGTAGATAGGTCAGAGGTGGAAGCATGGTGACATGTGGAGCTGACTGATACTAATCGATCGAGGACTTAACCATTACTTTAATGATGATTGTCAGTTATCTAGTTTTGAAGGAATAATGTTTTTTCACGGTAGTGAAAAGAACTTTCCTTTATGATTTTCCACGATAGTGAAAAGGTCATTCCATAACATAGTCTGGTGGCGATGGCGAGAAGGTCACACCCGTTCCCATACCGAACACGGAAGTTAAGCTTCTCAGCGCCGATGGTAGTTAGGGGCTGTCCCCTTGTGAGAGTAGGACGTCGCCAGGCTTAAGAAAGAGTATCTAATTGGATACTCTTTTTTATTTTGTCTAAATGTTGAGCTTATACTTTCTTAACATTAAAAAAAGCCCTCATAAGGACTTTTAAGAATCAATGGTAACAACATTTATGAATATATTTCAGGTGTATTGATCTTTTTAAGTTTGTTAATAAAATATTTATATTTTGGATCACCTGTATCTGTTGATACTAAATCTCTTTCACAATCTGTGCAGATAAAAGAAGTGTATAGGTGTAATCCCTTCCACTTAGACTGCTCGCAAATTACACATACTTCCCCAATTTGTTTCTCGGTTATTAGCGAACTCAAAATCTCCACCTCCATACACCTATTCTGCCCCGAAACATCCCTTTGTATACAAAATTTAGAATACTTTTTAAATGAGTTTACTTGATTAATATATTATGTTTTTACTTGAAATACATTGTATGTCTCATCTGGATTTATTTGAAATTATTATTCAAAATGAACTGAGTATTGGTGAAATCGTGTTTTTTTCTAGCTGATTTGATAAAATAAATTGATATGTTATTAACTCACAAATTATGGTGATTAAATGAAACAAAATAAAACTCCCATTTATCAAGCTCTTATAGAATATGACAGGAAATCTCCTGTTTCCCTACACGTACCTGGACATAAAAACGGGGTAGTGTTCCCTAAAGAAAAACATCCTTATTTTGACGAAATTCTAAGGTTAGATGCTACAGAAATTACGGGTTTAGATGATTTACACGAACCGGAAAATATCATATTGGAAGCTGAGCAATTATTAGCTGATTTATATAAAGTTAAGGACAGTTTTCTTCTTATCAATGGGTCAACAGTAGGGAATCTAGCCATGATTTTAGCTACTATAAAAGAAGATGAAACTGTCCTTGTTCAGAGGAATTGTCATAAATCCATCTTGAATGGGATTCATTTAGCTAAAGCCAATCCTGTTTTCTTAGGACCCAATTTAGAAAGTGATTGGGGTGTTGCAGGAGGGATATCGTTAGAAACGGTTCAAAAAGCTTTAGAATTACATCCAAATAGTAAAGCAATCATACTCACTTATCCAAATTATTATGGAATGGTCTACGAATTAGAAGAGATTATAAAACATGCGCATAGCTACCAAATTCCCGTTTTGGTTGATGAAGCACACGGTGCTCACTTTATAGTGGGGACTCCATTCCCAAAATCAGCTGTACAGCTAGGGGCAGATGTTGTTGTGCAGTCTGCACATAAAACACTACCCGCCATGACTATGGGATCTTTTCTTCATGTTAATAGCGAAATAATATGTACTGATGCCATTAAGGAATACTTGAGTATTTTACAATCGAGTAGCCCTTCATATACAATTATGGCTTCATTAGATATCTCTAGAAGCTATCTAGGGACTTACACAAACAAAGACTTAAACTATCTCATGTATGAGGTTACGTCTTTTAGAGAGCAGTTAAAATCAATTTCAGAAATTAAAGTAATGAATTTTAAAAATGGACAAGGAGATCCATTAAAAATAACCATACAATCCACTATGGGATTATCAGGATATGAGTTACAACAAGTATTAGAAGAATACGGTATCTATACTGAACTAGCTGATCCCTATAATGTTTTATTTGTTCTTCCTTTATTAAAAGAAGGAATATCTTTTCCATTTAAAGAAATTGTTTATAAGGTTAAACAAGCTGTTAAGAAAACCAATTCAACAAAACAGAAATCAAGCTTGCAATTTTATTTTAATAAATCATTAATTTCAACTTTATCTTTGTCCCTAAGAGAGAGAGAAAAGTGTAATGTAGAAATTAAACTTTTAAAAGAATCGCTCGGATTTGTATGTGCTGAGAGCATTATTCCATATCCTCCTGGCATTCCAATTTTATTGCCTGGTGAGAGGATTTCTAATGATGAGATAGAAAGCTTATCCACATATATGGAACTAGGTGCAAAAATTCAGGGAGGAAAGTATTTAAATCAAGGTAAGATTAAAGTATATACTGACACATTTGTAAGTCCGCTGGAGGTTTAATGATGAATAAGGGAATGTTTATTACAATAGAGGGTCCTGAAGGGGCTGGAAAGTCAACCATACTTGATATGCTTACAGAAAAGTTGAAATCTGAGGGGTTTAAGGTTATTCAAACTAGGGAACCGGGTGGTATTGAGATTGCTGAACAGATAAGAAAGGTAATCTTAGATAAACAAAACACAGCTATGGACTCCCGTACAGAAGCTCTTTTATATGCTGCCGCAAGAAGACAGCACCTTGTAGAAAAAGTAAAACCAGCCCTTGATGAAGGTTATATCATACTGTGTGATAGGTTTGTAGATAGTTCTTTGGCCTATCAAGGGTATGCAAGGGGTTTAGGAATAGATGAAGTGTATAGTATTAATCAATTTGCCATTGAAGGAATGATGCCTAGTTTAACCTTATACTTTGATATAGAGCCTAAGGTTGGACTAGAGAGAATTAATAAAAACAAAAGCAGAGAAGTGAACCGACTTGATTTGGAAAACTTACATTTCCATGAAAAGGTTCGAGAAGGATATCATATCCTGTTAAATCAGTTTTCAAATCGAATATATAAAATTGATGCTAATCACCCAATCAATATTGTCTTTAATGAAGCAGAGAAAAAAATAAAAGAGATTCTAAAGAACAGATCAAATTAACCCTATATTGAAAATGTCTTAAGAAAGTATTTTTAAGACATTTTTATATTTATGGATTATAAAGTTAGTTTAATTTGAAAAGAATTGCTGAAAAGTGTCGCTTATTAGTGTTGTAATACAACAAACAATTATAAAATACCAAATCATTTATTGTTATAATATAGATAAGCTCTTTACTAAATCTTCATGTCTCTTAACATGTATAAATCTATCTATAAAAGCGGAAATAGGCTATAGATAGATAAATATATCCGATGTGATCTACAAAAATAATTTAATAGGGGTTGTTATAGAATGAAACTAATCATTGCTGTTGTGCAAGACCAAGATAGTAACCGTCTTTCTAAAGCTCTTGTAGAAAATAACTTTAGAGCAACTAAGCTTGCAACTACAGGAGGATTTCTTCGATCAGGAAATACAACCTTTATGATTGGAACAGAAGATATTCGTGTAGATAGAGCTATGCAAATTATAAAAGAAAACTGCCAATCTCGGGACCAAATGGTGGCACCTGTTTCACCAATGGGCGGGAATGCAGATTCGTATGTCCCTTACCCTGTTGAAGTAGCTGTTGGTGGTGCGACAGTCTTTGTATTACCAATTGAACAGTTTCACCAATTTTAATTTGTATATTTGTACTAATAAACTTTAAGTGAGTGATTCATTTTGGTTAAGACGTGGGAACAGCTAGATGAAGTTCAGCCAAATGTAATGAAATTATTAAAGAATAGTTTAATAAAAGAACGCTTAGCCCACGCTTACCTTTTTGAAGGAATGCGGGGTACTGGCAAAAGAGAAGTTAGCCTGATTTTAGCTAAAAGTTTATTCTGTGAAAGACCGGTGGAAGGCTATCGACCTTGTGAAGTTTGTAATAATTGTAAGAGGGTTAATAGTGGAAATCACCCAGATATCCATGTGCTTGAACCAGACGGTTTGTCCATTAAGAAACATCAGATCCAGGCTTTACAAGGTGAGTTTGCAAAAACAGGTGTAGAATCTAAGAAAAAACTTTATACGATTGTTCATGCTGATAGAATGACAGTGAATGCTGCTAACAGTCTATTAAAATTTCTAGAAGAGCCTAATTCTGAGACTACAGCTATTTTACTCACAGAACAATCACAGCAAATTCTTCCTACCATTTTATCTCGTTGCCAGATTGTTTCATTTAAACCTTTATCATCTGTTAATCTAATTAAAAAGTTAACCGAATTAGGTGTCGAACCATACAAGGCCCCTATTATTGCACAACTTACCAATAATTTGGATGAAGCTTTAAGCCTAAGTTCAGACGATTGGTTTGCACAAGCTCAAAAAATAGTGGTAAAATTATATGAAGTGCTAAAGAAAAATCCATTAGAAGCTTTAGTTTCTCTTCAAGAGGATTGGTTTTTACACTTTAAAGAAAAAGAACAGTTTGATCAAGGTTTAAACTTACTTCTTCTTATATTTAAGGATTTATTATATATACAGCTTGGAAAACCTGAACAAGTTGTTTATCTTAGCGAAAAAGTTCGCTTAGAGCAATTTGCATTACAAACATCCGGACGGCGGCTTACTGAACAAATGACAGCCATATTTGATGCGAAAAGAAAATTGCATTCAAATATGAATCCACAGCTGCTAATGGAGCAGCTTGTGTTAAAATTGCAGGAGGGATCTTCATTTGTATGATGTAGTAGGAGTACGCTTTAAAAAAGCGGGTAAAATATATTATTTTGATCCCGGAGATCTCTTTGTTCAAAAGGACGAGTTTGTTATAGTCGAGACAGTTCGTGGCGTTGAGTACGGAAAAGTTGTCATCGCACCGAAGAAGGTAGAAGAACAAGATGTTGTTTTGCCGTTAAAAAAGGTTTTGCGAATTGCAGATCAAAAGGATCGACTAATCGTTGAGGAAAATAGACAGGCTGCCAAAGAAGCTTATGAAGTTTGCTGTGAAAAAGTAAGTACTCATCAACTAGATATGAAATTAGTAGATGTAGAGTATACTTTTGACCGTAATAAAGTGATTTTTTACTTTACCGCTGATGGACGAGTGGACTTTAGAGAATTAGTAAAGGATTTAGCTGCTATTTTTCGAACGAGAATTGAATTACGTCAAATTGGCGTAAGAGATGAGGCTAAGATGCTAGGTGGGATTGGTCCTTGTGGGCGAATGCTCTGCTGTTCCAGTTTCTTAGGTGATTTTGAGCCAGTTTCAATTAAAATGGCTAAGGATCAAAATCTTTCTCTTAATCCAACAAAAATCTCCGGTTTATGCGGAAGACTTATGTGTTGCTTGAAATATGAGAATGACGAGTATGAAGAAGCTAAAGAAATGCTTCCTGACCTTGGCGAATGGGTTGAAACGCCTCAAGGAAAAGGGAAGGTTGTTGGCTTAAATATATTAGAACGCATTCTTCAAGTTGAGATAGCGGACCAAGAGCGTGTATTAGAATATACGCTAGAAGATTTAACTAAGGAAGGCGCTGTTTCGGTACAATCCACAGATTAATGAGGTGGAAAGCGTGAACAATAAAGAAATTTTTGACTCAGTAAGCAATATGGAAGCACAAATTGGCCAATTATATAAACAGCTTGGTGAGTTAAAAGAGCATTTAGCAGAGATACTTGAGGAAAATAACTCATTAAAATTAGAAAATAACCATTTAAGACGTCGTCTGGATCAAACAACCGGTAATGAGCCACAAAAAGTTAAGAAAGATAAAAAGGGTAGAAAGCAAAATGATCTTCCTGATGAGAAGGTAATGGATATTGGTGAAGGATATGATAACTTAGCTAGACTGTATCAGGAAGGTTTTCATATATGTAATCTTCACTTTGGAAGTCCGCGTAAAGAAGGAGATTGTTTATTCTGCTTATCCTTTCTTAATAAAAAATAATCATTTCAACGTTTATTGTATTCATATAAAATATTATATGAATACAAAGATTTTAGAAATAGAAGTTTTGGCCTTCCTTACGATAGGGAAGGCTATTTTTATATTTATATTACGGAGGATCCCTCATGATCAATCTAAAAGAAGACGAACGGTTAGATTATTTATTAGCTGAAGAAAATTTAAGAATTATTCAAAGTCCATCTGTTTTCTCTTTTTCACTTGATGCAGTCCTGCTTGCAAAATTTGTATATGTTCCTATACAAAAAGGAGAAATTATCGATCTTTGCAGTGGAAATGGAGTTATTCCTTTATTTTTGAGTACGCGTACAAGAGGAAAAATAACAGGAATAGAAATTCAAGAGCGCCTTTATGATATGGCCATTCGCAGTGTTGAATACAATCAGCTACATAATCAAATTAACATGATTCATGGAGATATCAAGGATGCACCTAATAAACTAGGCTTTGGAAAATACGATACGGTAACGTGTAATCCACCTTATTTTAAAACTCCTTCTAATGAGGAAATCAATGAGAATGAGCATTTGGCTATTGCTAGGCATGAGATACTATGTACGTTAGAAGATGCTATTAAAGCTTCTAGCCAACTAGTGAAGCAGGGAGGTAAGGTGGCTTTTGTCCATCGACCAGGAAGGTTATTAGACATAGTTACATTAATGAGACAATATCGTCTTGAGCCTAAGCGAATCCAATTTGTATATCCGAAGCTAGGGAGAGAAGCAAATACATTATTAATAGAAGCAATAAAAGATGGCAGTCCTGACTTAAAAATTCTCCCTCCACTAATAGTGTATAATGATGATAATGAGTATACACCGGAGCTAAAAGCGATTTTATATGGTCAAGGGGAGTAAAGAATTACGAGCTTTGTTATGTTATGAATGGGGTGGTATAGATGTGGCAGCAAAAAAGCTTTGAAAATGAAAATGATAAGGGAATTTTATATCTTGTACCGACTCCTATTGGTAACTTAGAAGATATGAGTTACCGTGCAATTAGAATGCTGAAGGAAGCAGCCTACATTGCAGCCGAGGACACAAGGAATACGAAAAAACTTTGTAACTATTTTGAAATTCAGACCCCTTTAATTAGTTATCATGAACATAATAAGGAAGTTAGTGGGGCTAAAATTATTGAGAAACTAAAAGAGGGAGAAAAAATTGCCCTTGTTAGTGATGCTGGAATGCCTACTATTTCCGATCCAGGTTATGAGTTAGTGCAAGCTGCTATTCAACAGAAAATAACAGTTGTTCCATTACCAGGTGCAAATGCTGCACTTACAGCCTTAATCGCTTCAGGTTTGCCAACTCAGCCATTTTACTTTTATGGGTTTCTTTCAAGAAATAAAAAGGATAAAAAGAAGGAATTAGAAGTGTTATCCAAGCTAACAAGCACTCTTATCTTTTATGAGTCCCCTCACAGGTTAAAAGAAACCTTAGAACTGTTATATGAGTATTTCGGTGATAGAGGAATCTCTTTGTGTAGAGAACTAACAAAAAAGTATGAGGAATTTATAAGAGGCACTTTGAAAGAAAGCATTGAATGGGCAAATGAAGATGAAATTAGAGGAGAATTTTGCTTAATAATAGAAGGAAACAGTAATCCTCAAGAAGAAGAAACAAACTGGTGGGAGTCTTTATCTATAGAAGAGCATGTAAACTATTATGTAAATTCTAAAGGCATTCATTCAAAAGAAGCCATTAAAATGACAGCTAAAGATCGAAACTTAAATAAAAGAGATGTCTATCAAGCTTATCATATAGAAGAATAGGTAAAATTAAAAAAGCTTCTCTTCATGAGAAGCTTTTAAGTTTATTATTTTGCCACTTCAAAGTTATCTTGAATTTCTTTTAATAATTGCTCAGCACCATCACGACTTAAGATTAATTTTCCACCAGCTAAAGAGATGTTACCATCAGAAACTTCTCCTGTTACTTGGCAAGTCATATTTGGTTTATATTTTTTTAAGATGATTCTTTCGTCATCAACATAAATTTCTAACGCATCTTTCTCTGCAATCCCTAATGTACGTCTTAATTCGATAGGAATAACCACACGTCCAAGCTCATCAACTTTACGAACAATACCTGTAGATTTCATAACAAAATCTCCTCCCACAATTCAAGAATATGTATTTTTAATTTTTATAGTTTCGTCATTATTCGACAATTTTCTTGTTGAATTAATAATACCAGCCATTCCCAAAAACGTCAATAACTTTATAATCAATAAAATTAGAAATTTTTGGGTTATATGAAAACCTATATGTATCAATGGTTTACATTAATTTTTCACAAATTGACTTAAAAAGTTATTTTTAAATTTAAAAGAATAATATTATTCGCGTATACTTCATTCGACAAATATCTACAAGCGTTTTTCGACATATCCATATGTTCTCGACATAAGAAGGTATTTACCCTGTATCTCATTTTGTTAAACCTTCTTGGGCACAATTAAAGGGGTTCTAAATCAGTGGGATTATAGATATGGTCTAATGCTTAATGAAACGTTGATAATCTTGCACATTTTCTATTTTTTAGGTATATTTTGATGATATAAGAGGTAAAGATGACGAGTGTAAACTATAAGCTATTTTTCTATAGGCTCATTTAAGCTATAGTGTTGATTTCCGCTTCTGGCACTTGCTTTCCACGGGGAAGAATCAACGAAGCACCATCCGCTCCAATCAACACTGAAATAGACTATTATTGAATATACGTTTTCTTTGCGATTTAACTGTTAGTCAATTTATGTAAGGAGGGAATATAGAATGGAAGAAAAATTGAAGACCTTTTATCTTACAACCCCTATTTATTACCCTAGTGGAAATTTACATATAGGTCATGCCTATACAACGGTGGCCGGGGATGCAATGGCTAGGTATAAGCGCTTGCGTGGCTTTGATGTTATGTACTTAACGGGAACCGATGAGCATGGACAAAAGATTCAGGAGAAAGCGGAAGAAAAGGGGATAACTCCTCAACAATACGTTGATGAAATTGTAGAAGGCATTCAAGAGCTTTGGAAGAAGCTTGATATTTCTTACAACGATTTTATTCGTACAACGGAGGACCGCCATAAGCAGGTTGTTGAAAAAATCTTTGCTCAATTATTAGAACAAGGTGATATCTACTTAGACGAGTATGAAGGAATGTATTGCACTCCTTGTGAATCATACTTTACCGAGAGACAATTAGTGGATGGAAATTGCCCTGATTGTGGTAGAGGTGTACAGAAAGTTAAAGAAGAATCCTATTTTTTTAAAGTAAGTAAATACGCGGATCGATTACTTCAGTATTATGAAGAGAATCCTGGATTTATCCAACCAGAATCTCGTAAAAATGAGATGATTAATAATTTTATTAAGCCTGGTCTTGAGGATTTAGCTGTTTCTAGAACGAGCTTTGATTGGGGAATAAAGGTTCCTGGAAATCCCAAGCATGTCATATACGTTTGGATTGACGCACTATCAAACTATATAACCGCTCTAGGCTACGGGACAGAAGATGACTCAAAATACTTAAACTACTGGCCAGCAGATGTGCACCTAGTAGGGAAAGAAATTGTTCGCTTCCATACTATTTACTGGCCAATTATGCTGATGGCACTTGATCTTCCATTGCCTAAAAAGGTATTTGCCCATGGATGGTTATTGATGAAAGATGGAAAGATGTCTAAATCTAAGGGGAATGTAGTTGATCCTGTTACATTAATAGACAGATATGGTCTGGACTCATTACGTTACTACTTATTAAGAGAAGTTCCTTTTGGATCTGATGGTGTATTTACTCCAGAAGGATTTGTTGAAAGAATCAATTTTGATTTAGCCAATGATTTAGGAAATCTTCTAAACAGAACGGTAGCGATGATAGATAAATACTTTGATGGTGTTATCCCAGCTTATAAAGGCTCTTTTAGTGAGTTTGATAAGCAGTTACTTGAAATGAATCAAGAAACCGTAAAAAAATATGAAGAGTCCATGGAAAATATGGAGTTCTCTGTAGCACTATCTTCTTTATGGCAACTAATTAGCCGCACAAATAAATACATCGATGAAACGCAACCATGGGCTTTAGCAAAAGCTGAAGAGAAGAAGGAAGAACTAGCTAATGTAATGGCACATCTAGCTGAGTCTTTACGAAGAACGGCCGTATTATTACAACCTTTCTTAACACGTACACCTAAAGAAATCTTTACACAGCTAAATGTTGAAGATGAATATCTAATGTCTTGGGACAGTTTAGAACCATTTGGGTCCATAAAAGAAGGTACAAAGGTTGTAAAAGGTAATCCAATTTTCCCTAGATTAGAAATTCAAGATGAAGTAGCTTATATTAAAGAAAAGATGCAAGGATCTGCTCCTGCTCCTACTGCTGAAGAAAAGCAAGAAGAGGTTCCTGAAACAGAAGAAATACTTATTGATGACTTTATGAAAATTGATTTAAGGGTAGCTCAGGTTATTGCAGCTGAGCCTGTGAAAAAAGCTGATAAACTGTTAAAGCTACAATTAGATCTTGGATATGAAAAACGCCAAGTGGTTTCTGGGATCGCTAAATTCTATTCACCAGAAGAAATGGTAGGAAGAAGAGTCATTTGTGTAACAAATTTAAAACCTGTAAAATTACGTGGAGAATTATCTCAAGGTATGATTTTAGCAGGGGAGAAAGATGGAGTTTTATCACTTGCAACCGTGGATGAAACATTACCAATAGGTGCTAAAGTTAAATAATTCTTGCATTATATTAAGAACATAAAAGAACATAAAAATGTGTCACGTGATTTATAAAGCGAACATTTTTATGTTCTTCTTTATATGTCTTAGTAAGTAGGTTTTATAATAGATACTCTGTATAGAGAGTCATAAATAAAGATAAGTATTTACCAAATATTTGGATTTAAATGATTTATTGAAATAATAATGGTGTTTTTCTTAGAAGTCTTTGTGAGTATAAATATGACCAGGCCAAAAGTAGATGAGTTTAGAAAAAGTGCCATTATAAAAAATATTGTTTGTAACAATAATGAAAAATAAGAAAATAAAAAATAATGTTTGTAAAAAAAGGAGATTTAAACATGTTATTCGACACACATGCCCACTTAAATGCAGAACAGTTTGAAGCAGATCTACAAGAAGTGATTAAGAGAGCACAAGGGGAAGGTGTCTCGAATATTGTAGTAGTTGGTTTTGATAGACCTACAATTAAAAGAGCAATGGAATTAGCAGAGAGCTATGAATTCATCTATGCATGTGTAGGTTGGCATCCTGTTGATGCCATTGATATGACAGATGAAGATTTAAACTGGATTGAAGAATTAGCAAGTCACCCTAAAGTAGTTGCCATAGGAGAGATGGGATTAGATTACTACTGGGACAAGTCTCCTAAAGAAATTCAAAAGGAAGTCTTTCGAAAACAAATCCAATTAGCTAAAAAGGTAAAGCTACCAATAGTGATACATAATCGAGAAGCAACGGCTGATATCGTTGAAATTTTAAAAGAGGAGAACGCTAGTGAGGTAGGGGGAATTATGCATTGTTTTAGTGGAAGTGTCGAAGTAGCAAAAGAATGTGTTGATATGAACTTTTACATTTCTTTAGGCGGGCCTGTTACATTCAAAAATGCTAAAAAGCCTAAAGAAGTAGCAAAAGAAATCCCACTGCATAAATTGCTAATAGAAACAGATTGTCCATATCTTGCTCCACATCCACATCGGGGAACACGTAATGAACCTAGTCTAGTAAAGCTAGTTGCAGAACAGATTGCTGAATTAAAAGAAATAACTTATGAGGAAGTAGCTAAGGCAACAACAGATAATGCGAAAAAGTTATTCGGCATAAATTGATAAAGAATGTTGTCGATTTATAAGTAGGGTTGTCCTAAAATATTCTGATTCTAAAAAGTTCTACATGTCTCCTTTTCTACATAGGATAACCATGTCGATAAGTCTCTCTTTCTTTTCTCTTATTCTTTATGCATAATAGGTTATACGTTCAAGGAAAGGAAAATTGTAAGGGTTGACAGCCGGCAAGATAGTCTATATAATCACTCCGAGAGAAAAGGAGGCGTTTTTCATCGTAATCCAAAACATGAAAAACCTGTTATCCAAGTCTTTGAGTAAGAAAAAGATGGCCATTATTTCTGCTAGTTTCGTAGTTTTTGCAACTGCTTTTGGGTTTCTAATTTATGAAACTACGAAAAATACCGTAGCTCTTAATTTAGACGGTAAAGAGAAGGTCGTCAAAACACATGCTGCAACAATAGAGGAACTATTCGACGAACTAAGCATTTCAACTCGCTCAGAAGACTATTTGTTTCCAGCAGGGAGCACGAAGGTAAAGAACAACCTAGAAGTTGTTTGGGAACCGGCTAAACAGGTTCAAATTGTACATGGCAACGAGGAGAAAAAAGTCTGGACAACAGCGGATACTGTTGAAGAGTTCTTAAAAGAACAACAGATTTCTTTGAACGAGCACGATAAAGTGCAGCCAAAATTAGAAGAAGCCATTAAGAACGACCTAAATATCCAAGTAGAAAAAGCTTTTGAAGTAAAGATTGTTAACGGTGGAAAAAAACAACGTGTTTGGTCCACTTCGACTACGGTCGCTGACTTTTTATCACAGCAAGGTATTACACTAAATGAATTAGACCGTGTTGAACCAAAATTGGAAGAGACAATCAACGAAAAAACCGTTGTAAGCGTCATTCGAGTTGAAAAAGTCACCGATGTAGTGGAAGAACCAATTAGATTTGCCGTAGTGACTAAGAAAGATAATACTCTCTCTAAAGGAACTGAGAAAACGGTAACAACTGGTAAAGAAGGACTTATTTCAAAAAAATACGAAGTAATCCTTGAAAATGGAAAAGAGAAGTCAAGAAAGTTACTTAAAGAAAAAGTAGTGAAAGAAAAACAGGATAAGGTTGTTGCTGTAGGAACAAAAGTAAGTACACAGACTGTTTCACGTGGAACACAAAATGTTAGCAACGAATTCATGGTTACAGCTACTGCATATACCCCTTATTGTAACGGCTGTTCAGGTCGTTCTGCAGCGGGCATAAACTTACGCTCTGACCCTAATCTTAAACTAATTGCTGTCGATCCAAGCGTAATTCCTTTAGGAACGAAGGTGTACGTCGAAGGCTATGGCTATGCAATCGCTGGAGATACCGGTGGTTCTATTAAAGGTAACAAAATTGATGTTCTTTTCCAGACAAAAGCAGAAGCTTATCGTTGGGGAAGAAAAACCGTTAAAATTAAAATTTTAAAATAGACTACCTTTGCAGAGGGTTTCTCCTCTGCTTTTTTTGTGTTTTTACCTATTTTTATTTACAATAGATAAACAAACATAGAGATAATTAATAAATCTCTTCACTATATATAGACGAACAACATTACAAAAATGTTTCAATTTCTTTTCAAATTTTTTGAACATTTTTAAAAAAAGTCTAAACTGAAATAATTAAGTTTATTCGGAGGAAACATGAAAATTAAAGAAATCATAGTAGTTGAAGGAAGAGATGATACTACAGCTATTAAAAGGGCTGTAAATGCGGATACAATTGAAACCAATGGTTCTGCTCTAAGTTCCGAGACAATAGAAAAAATTAAGCTTGCACAAAAGACTAGAGGGGTTATTGTCTTCACAGATCCAGACTTTCCAGGCCAAAAAATTAGGCAAGAAATAACGAATCATGTGCCAGAATGTAAACATGCTTTTATTCCTAAGGAAGATGCTTTACATAAGCGAGGGAAAGGTGTAGGGGTCGAACACGCCACCCCAGAAACCATTAGAAAAGCGTTAAGTCACGCTCTACCTATGTCCCAAGAGATTGTCGAGGAAATCACTCAAGAAGATCTAATATTAGCTGGCTTGATTGGTGGCCCGGGCTCAAAAGAAAGACGTGAAAAACTAGGGAGACTTTTAAAAATAGGCTACACTAATGGGAAGCAACTACATAAGAGACTTATGATGTTTAATATTAGCAAAGAAGATTTCTCAAATGCGATTAGAATCGTTCGTCAGGAGGAACAAGATGCATAAAGATATAGCTACACCGATAAGAACTAAGTCAATTTTAGAGAAGTACGGATTTTCATTTAAAAAGAGTTTAGGTCAAAACTTCCTTATTGATACGAATATACTTAATCGAATTGTTGACCATGCAGAGTTAACAGAAGATTCCGGTGCCATAGAGATAGGGCCAGGGATAGGTGCTCTTACGGAACAGCTTGCTCGTAGAAGTAAAAAGGTTGTAGCCTTTGAGATTGACCAAAGATTATTACCGATTCTAGAAGAAACATTAAGCCCTTACCCGAATTCAAAGGTCATACACCAAGATGTCTTAAAGGCGGATGTTGGCCAAGTCATTGAAACAGAATTTGCTGGGATAGACGATGTTATGGTAGTAGCAAATTTACCTTACTATGTAACAACACCGATTATCATGAACCTTCTAGAAAAGAAATTACCTATTAGAGGTTTTGTCGTTATGCTTCAAAAGGAAGTTGCGGATCGAATTTCTGCTAAACCAGGGACGAAAGATTACGGCTCCCTTTCCATTGCTGTTCAATACTATACGGAAGCGGAGACCGTCATGATTGTCCCTAAAACGGTTTTTGTCCCTCAGCCTAATGTAGAATCAGCTGTTATTCGATTAACCGTCAGAAAAGAGCCTCCGGTAGCCTTAAAAGATGAGGGGTTCTTCTTTCAGATAACTAGAGCAAGTTTTGCTCAAAGACGAAAAACCATTTTAAATAACCTTACGAGCCAATTACCAGATGGTAAAGCTAAAAAGGAGCAAATTCTTGAAGCTCTTCAAAAAGCAGAAATTGAACCAACTAGAAGAGGAGAGACGTTGACCATTGAAGAGTTTGCAAAATTAAGTGACGAGTTATATAAAGACTTTAAATAAAGGCCCTGTGGTACTGCACCCCAAAAATTAGAGTGAAATCTAACTTTTGGGGTGTTTTTTGTATTAGGAAGTATTTAAGCTAGCCTTTCACAAGTATTTAGGTGATTGCATACTTTATGAAAGATACATCTATAGGCTAGAGTAGCTTAAGAAAAGGCTAGGGTGGAGTGACGCCAGTGAATATAAATAAAATGGATGTCGTCGGAAGAGTGTCTTATAACTGTGATATCATGTTCCGTGTAATAGATATAAGAGAAGAAAACGGAAAGAAACTAGCCATTTTATATGGAGAAGATTTTAGACTGGTTGCGGATGCGCCTTACGAAGACTTAATTATTATGGATCAAACAGAAAGAATGAGAGTGTCCAAGGAATTCAGGTCTCTAGAAGAACAGTCCTATCAATTATTTCGGCAAGACATTGACTTGTTAAATCAGAAGCAAGAGTATAATGCCACAGGTGGATACAAAATCCCTTTTAATTACTTTCAAATCCCAGGTAGGGTCCTTCATTTAGATGGTGATCCAAACTATTTGAAAAAATGTATTAGTCTCTATGAAAAAATAGGAGTACCTGTAACAGGCATTCATTGTAATGAAAAAGAAATGCCCCAAAGAATTGGCCCTCTCATTGATTATTATCGACCTGATATCATTGTAGTCACAGGTCATGACGCTTATTCTAAGTCAAAAGGAAAAATGACCGATATAAATGCTTATAGACATTCCAAGCATTTTGTTCAAACAGTTCTAGAAGCAAGAAAGAAGATTCCTCACTTAGATCAATTAGTGATTTTTGCAGGAGCTTGTCAATCACACTTTGAATCCCTTATTCACGCGGGGGCTAATTTTGCTAGCTCTCCTTCTAGAGTAAATATTCATGCCCTAGATCCAGTATATATAGTAGCTAAAATCAGTTTTACCCCGTTTATGGAGAGAATTAATGTATGGGATGTATTACGAAATACATTAACGGGTGAAAAGGGGCTAGGTGGGATCGAAACGAAGGGAGTACTTCGAACAGGAATGCCCTTCAATTCGAATCAACAAGAATAAACTATGTATCAAAGCCGTTTTTATAAACGGTTTATTTTTTTACTTATAAAAAAGCAAGTTTCAAGGTGTACTTGAACAGTTCTTTATTTTTAAATCAGTTGACTTGTTATTCATCAACAGAGCTGCAAATGACGAATGAATCAAATAAACATTAACCTTTTTATTCGTAAAATAGCTTTTTAAAAATAAATTACATAATCCTTGACATTTAAGGTAAACATAAAATTGTTGAAAAATAGAAAAACTTGTGGACCGAAATGTATTGACAACCATTTTTAAACACTGTTATAATTTATATTTTTTTGACTTTTGTTTCTAAATGTGTTATACTTTTTTTAGTGAGGTGGACCGAATGGGAAAAACGTTAAATGATATTAAAAAAGCTCTTGATACGAACTTAGGTAAGAGGTTACTGCTTAAGGCTAACGGTGGTCGAAGAAAGACTATTGAACGCTCTGGTGTTCTTGCAGAAACATATCCGTCAGTGTTTGTGATTGAGTTAGATCAGGATGAAAACTCGTTTGAACGTGTATCGTACAGTTATGCAGATGTTTTAACAGAAACGGTTCAGATTACCTTCTACGAAGAGACAACAGGACAAATAGCTTTAAGCTAATTGCTGCATATATGCTTTAAGCCGTAAAGTAGTAAACATTGTTTACTGCTTTTTTATTTTTCTTATTTTGTTTTCTGTGAATAAAATTATTCATCTTTTTTATTTAGTTTTTTTCGTTATTAATACTTAATTTAGGGAGAATTTTTTATCTAGATTCATCGTTGCTAGTAGGTACCCTTTATTATCTACATAATAGACTCACATGAAAAATGAGGCCTCTTTCCATACTATAAATACCATGGTGAGAAAGGGGATGTTTGTTTTGGGTAGACGTAGAGGATTTATGTCAGAGAGTTTTAAAGAGGAACTGGCTAAAGAGCTTGGTTTCTATGATGTTGTTCAAAAAGAAGGTTGGGGCGGCATAAGAGCAAAGGATGCAGGGAATATGGTTAAAAGAGCGATTGAAATTGCTCAGCAACAACTGAAGAACCAGTAAAACTTCTGAATCATATTTATTCGAGGTCAGTCATAAACAACATAAGTTCATCGTGGTAAGGTCCGGGGCAAACTGCTTCGGACCTTTTATTTTTATTTATATAGTGATAAACATGAAATTTTCAATAAACTTTCGGCTAAACTGATTATATTTATCTTTATAACTAAAGTGTACTGTTGACCTGTTACATGAATAAGATTCTTTTTAAAACCACAATCATTGCAAAATCGCCTTGAAAAAAGTGTTTATATATAGATGTAATTTGATTTATTTTAATAAATTGTGAACTTTGTCAAATCGTGACGTCTTACTTTCTTTATTTTGTGGTAAAATAGGACAAAAAATGGAGAACGAGTGAAATCGTTAAAGTAGGTGGAATTTTTGAAACTTTTAATCAAGGCACCGGCGAAAATCAATTTATCGTTAGATGTTTTATATAAACGAGAAGATGGTTACCATGAAGTTGAAATGGTTATGACAACCATTGATTTAGCGGATCGAATTGAACTGACGTTGTTGTCAGAGGATGTAATAAAAATTAGTTCTCAAAATCGTTTTGTACCAGATGACCAAAGAAATTTAGCTTTTCAGGCTGCTAAATTACTAAAAGATCGTTATCAAGTGAAAATGGGTGTACAAATAGGGATTGAAAAGACCATTCCTGTAGCGGCAGGTTTAGCAGGAGGAAGTAGTGACGCAGCTGCTACTTTGCGCGGGTTAAATAAATTATGGAACTTGCAATTATCTCTAGACGAGTTGGCGGAAATTGGTTCTGAGATTGGTTCAGATGTGTCCTTTTGTGTGTACGGTGGAACTGCTCTTGCCAAAGGAAGAGGAGAGAAGATTACTGAGCTGCCTCCACCTCCAACCTGTTGGATCATTTTGGCTAAACCGTTTATTGGTGTATCTACGGCTGATGTTTATCGTCGGTTAGATTTAAGTAATGTTAGCCATCCAAATACGGCGGAAATGATTCAATCCATTAACAAGGGCGACTTTAAGGGCGTATGTGAAAATATAGGGAATGTTCTTGAAGATGTAACATTAAATCTTCACCCAGAAGTTGCTCAAATTAAGGATCAAATGATTCGTTTTGGAGCAGACGCTGTTTTGATGAGTGGTAGTGGTCCTACGGTCTTTGCACTTGTTCAACATGATTCAAGGATGAATCGAATCTATAATGGCTTAAGAGGTTTCTGTGACCAAGTTTTTGCGGTTAGAATGTTAGGAGAAAGACATTCCCTTGATTAAATCCGTATGATGGTGGTATATTAACTTTAAAATATTCGGATTTTTGGAGGGGTTCATTATGAAGTTTCGTCGTAGTGAGAGATTGATTGATATGACGAATTATTTACTAGAGCACCCGAGACAACTAGTATCTTTATCTTTTTTCGCCGATAGGTATGGATCCGCTAAGTCTTCTATTAGTGAGGACTTAGCCATCATAAAAGAGACATTTGAGCAAAGAGGAATAGGGACTTTACAAACCGTTCCTGGTGCAGCTGGTGGAGTGAAATTTTTCGTAAGGGTTTCAAAGGAAGAAGCAACACCGATTGTTGAAGACTTATGTGCCCTTATGGCAAACCCAGAAAGGCTACTTCCAGGCGGTTATTTGTACATGACAGATATCCTTGGTGACCCTTCCGTTGTTCAAAAGGCAGGGCGCTTATTAGCTTCTGCTTATGCAGATACAAAAATAGATGTCGTTATGACAGTGGCTACAAAAGGTATTCCTTTAGCTTATGCGGTAGCTAGTCAATTAAATGTTCCTGTTGTAATTGTTAGAAGAGATACCAAGGTCACAGAAGGATCGACGGTAAGTATAAATTATGTATCAGGTTCTACGAAGCGGATTCAAACAATGGTCCTTTCAAAGAGAAGTTTAGAAGAAGGATCAAACGTTCTTATAGTGGATGATTTCATGAAAGCCGGAGGAACGGTAAACGGCATGATCAGTATGTTAGAGGAATTTAGAGCCACTGTAGCAGGGATAGCTGTACTAGTAGAAGCGCAGCAACAAGAAGACCGTTTGATAGATGATTATTTATCATTAGTTCAATTATCAGATGTCGACTTAAAAGAAAAGACGATTAAAGTTACAGCGGGTAATTATTTTGATAGGCTCTATAATTAAAGTATTATAACAAAGTTTTAATTATGATTAGGGGGAGAAATAATGAAAGTTATTACAACAACCGAAGCACCAGCGGCTATTGGTCCATATTCACAGGGGATTGTAGTGAACAATATGTTCTATAGCTCTGGGCAAATTTCTTTAACACCAGCAGGAGAAATGTTAAATGGTGATGTAAAAGAGCAGACCCACCAAGTATTTAGTAACCTTAAAGCAGTTCTAAAGGAAGCAGGTGCTTCTCTAGATACAGTGGTAAAAGCTACAGTCTTTATTAAAGACATGAATGATTTTGCTGTTATTAACGAAGTGTATGGGGAGTATTTCTCTACTCATAAGCCAGCTCGTTCTTGTGTAGAGGTTGCTAGATTACCGAAAGACGCATTAGTGGAAATAGAAGTGATTGCACTCGTTAAGTAATTAACGAGTTTTTTTATGCCTAAAAAATAATTTTTAGTGTAATTTGAATATGAAAAAAATGACGTTTTTACCTAGATTTTAGGTAAATTTATCCTAATTTGGATATTTGTTCACCACTTTGACCTAATTTTTAGAAAAAATTTTCTTTTCAAAGAAGGAGTTCTGAAAATTTTGTTGAATTTAATAACTAGATTTTTATTGATAAGGTAAAGGTGGTGAACAAAATGGAAGTAACTGACGTTAGACTACGCCGCGTAAATACTGATGGACGTATGAGAGCTATTGCATCAATCACTTTAGACAACGAGTTTGTTGTTCACGATATTCGTGTAATTGATGGCAATAATGGTTTATTTGTAGCTATGCCAAGCAAACGTACTCCTGATGGTGAGTTCCGTGATATCGCTCATCCAATCAATTCAGGTACACGCGGTAAGATCCAAGAAGCTGTTTTGGCTGAGTACCACCGTTTAGGTGAATTAGAAGTTGAATTTGAAGAAGCCGGAGCTTCCTAGGATATAGAACAACAAGGGCCTACTTCATAGTAAGGCTCTTTTTTATGTACATAATCACAATTGGTGTAGTTTCATTACATGTCTACTGGTTACAATTACTTCCACTTTTTCTTACCCCTATTTATAAATGGCTAAACCTCAAAGTAAAAAATTCTTTTCCAATAAAACTTTTATGATGCGAGAAGAGTAGGTGAAAAGTTTATATTTTAATAGTTTAGCGCCAGTGACAATATATTGTACTTTATTATCATTCCTTGAAATAAATATGGTTTTAAGATATATTCTATATGGATTAGTCAATTTCATAGAGGCTGTTTTTTATTGAAAAACGAATAATACTACATAAGAGAAGGATCTTTATACGTAAAATACAGGGACTTTCCTGAGTATATATTATTCTTTTTCGTTTTAATTGAAAGCTTATGAAATTTTTCTCATAAAAAGGGTGAATTGGAGGCCTGTCAATGTCTAATCGTTATGCGGTCATTTTAGCCGCAGGTCAAGGGACTAGGATGAAATCAAAGCTTTATAAAGTTCTCCACCCTGTTTGTGGTAAACCTATGGTTGAACATGTCGTAGACCAAGTTTCTCAACTTAACATAGATCACATTGTAACTGTAATTGGACATGGAGCAGAGTTAGTGAAAGCACAATTGGGTGAAAAAAGTAGCTATGTCCTGCAAAGTGAACAATTGGGTACAGCACATGCTGTTATGCAAGCAAAAGAGTCGTTAGAAAACAGAGAAGGCGTAACCATTGTTGTTTGTGGAGATACACCTCTAATTAGAGTTGAAACAATGGAGGCGCTTTTTAAACACCATGAAGAAAAGTCAGCCAAAGCTACAATCTTAACTGCATATTCAGATGATCCAACAGGCTATGGAAGAGTAATTAGAAATAGTAATGGGTTTGTGGAGAAGATTGTGGAACATAAAGATGCTTCGGATGAAGAGAGGACAATTAAAGAAATCAATACGGGTACTTACTGTTTTGATAATAAGGCTCTTTTTGAAGCATTAAGTAAAGTTTCAAATGAGAACGTTCAAGGGGAGTATTACCTTCCTGATGTAATTGAAATTTTAAAAGCTGCAGGGGAAACCGTTACTGCATTCCAAACCAATCATTTCGATGAAACCCTCGGGGTTAATGACCGAGTAGCTCTATCGGAAGCCGAAAGAATAATGAAGAAGAGAATTAATGAATATCATATGCGTAATGGAGTTACTATTATTGATCCAATGAATACATACATCGGAGTAGATGTTAAAATTGGTCAAGATACGATTATTTATCCTGGGACTTCTATTTCCGGTAGTACAGCTATAGGTGAAAACTGTGAAATCGGACCAAATACTGAAGTGAAGGATTGTTCGATTGGAGATCATACCATCATCCGTCAGTCAGTAGCACATAATAGTAGTATTGGTAACGAAGTAAATATTGGGCCATTTGCCCATATTCGACCACAGTCCGAAATACATGACCAGGTAAAGATAGGGAACTTCGTTGAAATAAAGAAATCTATTTTTGGTCAGGGGAGTAAGGCTTCACATTTAAGCTATATTGGGGACGCTGAAGTAGGATCCGATGTAAACTTAGGTTGTGGTTCTATTACCGTTAACTATGATGGAAAAAATAAATATTTAACAAAGATTGAAGATGGTGTATTTGTCGGCTGTAATTCAAATCTAGTCGCTCCAGTTCATATTGGAAAGGGAGCATATATTGCGGCTGGATCAACGATTACAGATGATGTTCCTGGGGAAGCATTATCGATAGCACGTGCTCGCCAAGTGAATAAAGAAAATTACGTAGCAAAAATTAATAATAAGAACTAAAGCAACCGGAGGTCCATAATGTCGAACCAGTATTTAGATCCAAATTTAAAAGTCTTCACGTTAAATTCTAATCCAGAGCTTGCTAGTGAAATTGCTAAAGTAATAGGTGTAGAGCTAGGTAAATGTTCGGTTACACGTTTCAGTGATGGTGAGATTCAAATCAATATCGAAGAAAGTATCCGTGGTTGTGATGTATTCGTCATCCAATCAACTAGCTCACCGGTAAATGAACATTTAATGGAATTATTAATTATGATTGATGCTCTAAAACGTGCTTCTGCTAAAACCATTAATATTGTTATGCCTTATTATGGTTATGCTCGTCAGGATCGTAAAGCTAGAGCGCGTGAACCAATTACAGCTAAATTAGCAGCTAACCTATTAGAAACGGCTGGAGCAACACGTGTAATCACTCTTGATTTACATGCTCCGCAAATCCAAGGATTCTTTGATATTCCAATTGATCACTTAATGGGTGTGCCTATTCTAGCTCAGCATTTTGGTGAAAAAGGATTAAACGGTGATATCGTTATTGTATCTCCAGACCATGGTGGAGTAACACGTGCTCGTAAAATGGCAGAGCGTCTAAAAGCTCCGATTGCTATTATTGATAAACGTAGACCAAAACCAAATGTTGCTGAGGTAATGAACATCGTTGGTAACATTGAAGGGAAAATTGCTATTTTAATCGACGACATTATTGATACAGCAGGTACAATCACTCTAGCTGCTAATGCATTAGTTGAAAACGGTGCAGCAGAGGTTTACGCTTGTTGTACACATCCGGTACTTTCAGGACCAGCTATTGAGAGAATTGAAAACTCAAAAATTAAAGAGCTAGTTGTAACAAACTCTATTCGTTTACCAGAAGAAAAGAAATCAAAGAAAATACTTGAGCTATCCGTTGCTCCTTTAATCGGTGAAGCTATCATCCGTGTCCACGAAGAGCAATCTGTAAGTACTTTATTTGATTAATAAAATCAATAATAAATAATTAGGCTTGCTCCAGTAGCAAGCCTTATGCTCATTTCAGCTACCTTAGAGCGGAAAATCAACGGGCAATACTCAGATCACCAAAAAACTTGTCCAAGTAATAAATACTTTTATGTTTAGACCTTCTTGTTTTGGGGCATTTTTTTATTAGACAGACTTTGACCTAAAATCAGGAAGGGGACAACAAACATTGAGTACTGTATTACAAGCAAAACAAAGAACAGAATTTAAAAATTCAAATTTAACTAGTTTACGCCGACAAGGTAATATACCTGCTGTTGTATATGGGACAAAACTTGAAAGTAAATCCGTATACATTAGTAACGCAGATTTTACAAAAACCATGCGTGAAGTTGGAAGAAACGGAGTTATTTCTTTAGATTTAGATGGTCAAAAGCATAATGTTATCTTAAGTGACTTTCAAGTGGATCCTATTAAACATGAAGTTCTTCATGTAGATTTATTGGCAGTTGATATGTCACAAGAAATCAATGCTAATGTTCGAGTGGTTTTAGTAGGAGAGTCTGCAGGGGTTAAAGATGGTGGAGTGGCTCAGCAGCCTTTACATGAGCTTTCTATTACGGCAAAACCAGGAGATATCCCTCCAGCAATTGAAGTCGACATAACGAATTTACAAGTGGGAGAGACCATCTCAATAGGAGATATTAAAGGACAATATGGTGTTCATATCAATCATGATGAAGAAGAAACCATTGTTTCTATTTTACCTCCTAAGCAAGAGGAAGAAATTAATTCAGGTGAAGAGCAAGAGCCTGGTACTCCAGACAATGAAGAAGGAAGAGAAACAGAACCTTCTGAAGGATAAGCTAAACTTAGTTCAGTAGTGAATCATAAATGAAACTTAGGGACTGGCCAAGAATATGATTGGCCAGCCCCTTTTGTAGTTTGTATATAAAATGTATAGTAAAGGCACCTAACTTTAGAACAAGATAAGTGCTAGTGCTTTTTTAAAGGGATGGGAATATGAAATTAATTGTAGGCTTAGGTAATCCGGGAAAACAATATGACCAAACTAGACATAATATTGGCTTTGAGGTTATTGATAAATTGTCAGATAGGCTTAATATTCCACTTGATCAATCAAAGTTTAAAGGAGTCTATGGAGTGGGATATGTAAATGGAGAGAGGGTCTTTTTACTAAAGCCGCTTACCTATATGAACTTATCTGGAGAATCAATAAGAGCGGTTATGGACTACTTTGATATTGATGTTGAGGATTTAGTCGTTATTTATGATGATTTGGATTTGCCTGTAGGTAAAATACGCTTACGTCAAAAAGGAAGTGCTGGAGGCCATAATGGGATTAAATCTACTATCGCACATGTTGGAACCCAGAACTTTAACAGGATAAGAATTGGTATCGATCGCCCGACAAACGGGATGAAGGTTAGTGATTACGTTCTAGGTAGGTTTACTAAAGAAGAACAAGATGTACTTGAAGGAGTTATTACAACATGTGCTAAAGCATGTGAAGATTGGTTTAAGGACTCTTTTTTAAAAGTAATGAATGAATACAATCAATGATTCTTCATGAATGGAAATCTGAAGCATATCAATTAGTTATACATATTTGAAGCTTTAATATTTTTATCCTTATCAATACGGTTGTGTAAATATGAATAAAGTACCTCCACATCGGTTATTACTAACAATATAATATTGTTATGGAGGGACTGGCATGGCCATAAATTACCAATGCCGCCATTGTGGGGTAAACATGGGGACAATCGATCATTTATCGGTTCACTCTCATCAGTTAGGAATTAATATGTTGACCGACGAAGAACGGTTAGATATGGTTGATTATGATCAATCAGGAAATATAAAAGTTAAATCTATATGTGAAGATTGTCAGGAATCATATCAGAGAAATCCAGATTTACATCAATACGATTACCTTATTCATTAGTTAATAAAAGCTTTGGACTAGTACTCCAAAGCGTTTTTCCGTTATCAGATAAAATGATTGAAATATAAAACTTGTTAATTAGCAAGAGAGGAGGGACTACATTGTTAGCCTTAAAAAAGTCTTTTGGTCAAATGGAAGATATTCGCTCGGTACTATCGGGAATTGAAATGGGAATTAAGGAACAGCTTATAGCGGGTCTGTCAGGGTCAGCAAGAACAGTCTTCCTAGCTACCATGTATGAAGAAACGAAAAAGCCGATGTTAATTGTCACACATAATCTACTTCAGGCACAAAAATTATACGATGATATTTCTCAATTGGTTGGAGAAGAGGAAGTGTATCTTTATCCGGCAAATGAATTAATCGCTGCAGAAATGAGTATAGCCAGCCCAGAGTTAAAGGCTCAACGAATTGAAGTGCTAAACCATTGGAGTTCAAAAACAAATGGGATGGTGATTGTTCCTATTTCAGGACTAAGAAAAATCCTACCGCCCGTGGATTTTTGGAGAAGTCAACAGCTCACCATTAAAATGGGTGATGACATTAATGTGGAAGAACAACTATTAAAATTTGTTGAGATGGGATATACACGAACAGGAATGGTAGCTTCACCAGGTGAATTTAGTGTTCGAGGTGGGATCATTGATATTTACCCACTTACAGAATCGGATCCTTTAAGGATTGAATTATTTGATACAGAAGTAGATTCCATCCGTTCGTTCTCGTTAGAAGACCAACGATCGAAAGAAAAACGATCAGAAGTGTTAATTGGTCCTGCTACAGAGGCACCCTTTCATGAAGAGCACTATGATAAGGTAAAAGACAAACTTGAACTAGCCTTAGCAAAAAGCTTGAAAAAAATGAAGGATGAGAAGGCAAAGACTCAGTTAACACAAAATATTGGTTACGAGCTTGAACAACTAAAAAATCATCAAAAACCAGAACAACTATTTAAATATCTTTCATTCGCATACGAAAACTCTAATAGTCTAGTAGACTATCTTCCAAAACAAGGATTCATTTTTATAGATGAAATTAGTAGGGTTCAGGAAATGAATGATTCCTTAGATAAAGAGGAAGCAGAATGGTACACAAGCCTTCTCGGTGAAGGAAAAATGGTACATGATGTAGTGGTCTCACATCAGTTGCAGGGAATGGTACAAAAAGCTGGGCGCCCAACCATCTATATGTCTTTATTTTTAAGACATGTACCGAATACAAACCCACAAAATATTATTAATATTTCGTGTAAACAAATGCAGAATTTCCATGGACAAATGCATGTGTTAAAAAGTGAAGTGGATCGATGGAAAAAAGGGAAATTTTCTGTTTTATTTTTAGGTGCAGATGATGAACGTGTCCAAAAGCTCATTAATGTTCTAGAGGACTACGGAATTGATTCGGTACAAGTCCAGGAGAAACAAGATATCCTCCAAGGAAAAGTACAAGTGATGAAAGGGAGTCTTCATACAGGCTTTGAGCTACCAATACAAAAGATAGCTATAATCACTGAGGAAGAGCTCTTTAATAAGAGAGTAAAGAAGAGTCCTAGAAGGCAAAAGTTATCTAATGCTGAACGGATAAAAAGTTATTCAGAACTAAAAGTTGGAGATTATGTGGTTCATGTTAATCACGGAATCGGAAAATACTTAGGGATTGAAACACTATTAATTAATGGTGTTCATAAAGACTATCTTCATATTAGATATTCAGGTGATGACAAGCTTTATGTTCCAGTTGAACAAATAGACCTTGTTCAAAAGTATGTTGGTTCTGAGGGAAAAGAGCCAAAAATATATAAACTTGGTGGAAGTGACTGGAAGAAAGTTAAGAAGAAAGTACAGTCTTCTGTTCAAGATATTGCAGATGACTTAATCAAGCTATATGCTGAAAGGGAAGCTGCAAAAGGGTATGCCTTCAATCCTGATGGGGATATGCAAAGAGAGTTTGAAACCGCATTCCCTTATCAAGAAACGGAAGACCAACTAAGGTCCATTCATGAGATTAAGAAAGATATGGAACGTGAACGCCCAATGGATAGACTTCTTTGTGGTGATGTTGGTTATGGTAAGACGGAGGTAGCTATACGTGCAGTCTTTAAAGCAGTTGCAGATGGTAAACAAGTTGCCTTTCTTGTTCCAACAACTATACTTGCCCAACAACATTTTGAAACGATGAGAGAAAGATTTCAAGACTATCCAATCAATATAGGCTTATTAAGTCGCTTTAGAAATAGGAAGCAACAGACAGAGACGATTGCAGGCTTGAAAAATGGTACTGTAGACGTTGTAGTAGGTACACATCGTTTATTATCAAAAGATATTACCTACCGAGATCTAGGTTTGTTAATCATCGATGAGGAACAGCGCTTTGGTGTTACACATAAAGAAAAGATTAAGCACTTGAAAACAAACATTGACGTCTTAACGTTGACAGCGACTCCAATTCCGAGAACTTTACATATGTCCATGTTAGGAGTAAGAGACCTTTCTGTAATCGAAACTCCTCCAGAAAACCGCTTCCCAGTACAAACCTACGTGATGGAATATAACGGTGGGTTAGTAAGAGAGGCAATAGAGAGAGAGTTAGCTAGAGATGGTCAAGTTTACTTTTTATATAACAGGGTTGAAGATATTGAACGGAAAGCAGAAGAAATTTCAATGCTTGTCCCAGATGCTCGTGTAACTTATGCTCATGGTCAAATGACTGAAAATGAACTTGAATCTGTCATGCTTGCTTTTTTAGAAGGTGAATTCGATGTCCTTGTTAGTACGACTATTATTGAAACAGGTGTGGATATCCCTAACGTGAATACACTTATCGTCTTTGATGCGGATAAAATGGGTCTTTCTCAACTTTATCAGCTAAGAGGTCGAGTGGGTCGTTCCAATAGAGTAGCCTACGCTTATTTTACTTACCGTAAAGATAAAGTACTAACAGAGGTAGCTGAAAAGAGATTACAGGCTATCAAAGAATTTACAGAGTTAGGTTCAGGATTCAAAATTGCTATGAGGGACTTGTCCATAAGAGGTGCTGGTAATATCCTTGGAGCTCAGCAGCATGGATTTATTGATTCTGTTGGTTTTGATCTCTACTCACAAATGCTCAAAGAAGCGATTGAAGAAAGAAAAGGTAATATGGATCAAATCAAGAAGTCTATGATCGAAATTGATTTAGAAGTAGATGCATATCTTCCAGATTCCTATATTTCCGACGGGCATCAAAAGATAGAGATGTACAAAAGGTTCAGAGGATTATCTACGATTGAGGAGTTAGAGGAACTGCAAGATGAAATCATTGATCGATTCGGAGAATATCCAGATGAAGTTTCATATCTTTTCCAGATTTCTGAAATGAAGGTTCTTGGCTCTTTAGTGGGTGTAGGAATGATTAAACAAAGAAAAGATGAAGTGAGTATCTTATTATCTGAAGAAATAAGCAAGCATATAGATGGACAGAAAATTTTTGAAGTTAGCAATCAATTCGGGAGAATGGTTGGCTTAGGTATGGAAGGGAATAGTTTAAAAATTGTACTCCATATTAAAGGTGTAGAAGTAAAGAAATGGCTACAAGTTGCCGCTAAAATGATTTCAGGTCTACAAAAGGCAGTGAAACCTGAAGGTAAGACCGTTTCTAAATAAAAGACCAGCTGTTTAGGTGTTAATACTTGACCAAACAGTGATCGTGTCAAGTGAGTCATTAGAAAATTTTACAACTTATGGTTTTAAAATGTAAAGACAAGGGTATTGGATTACATACAGATGAGTGGATTAATTCATAATTGAGGTTTAATTTCCTGGTCAGTCTTATGAAAAGGTTTAACTGGTATGAGTATCCTCCTTTGGAATCCTTAACATTTAGAGAAAAAATATTTGTAAGTGTATAGAACTTTCCATATGAAAGATACTAAGTTCAAACATGACAATGATTTCACATTAAAAGAAATGATTGTCAATGAATAAATCATCAGATGAAAGTGAGGCAACGTTGGATGAAAGCAACTGGTATTGTTCGTCGAATCGATGATTTGGGTCGTGTGGTTATTCCGAAAGAAATTCGGAGAACTCTTCGTATTCGTGAAGGTGACCCTCTAGAAATTTTCGTAGATCGTGATGGAGAGGTGATTTTAAAGAAATATTCTCCTATCAGTGAATTAAGTGATTTTGCAAAAGAATATGCTGAAGCATTATTTGACAGCTTAGGAAATCCTGTTCTTATATGTGATCGCGATACTTACATTGCAATAGCTGGGGGTTCTAAAAAGGACTACCTAAATAAAAATATTAGTGATTTAGTTGAGAGAACGATGGAAGATCGAACTTCCGTATTAATTAATCAACAAGGTGAAATTGCATTAGTGGATGGCAATGAAGAGTCCATTTCAGCCTACACAGTTGGGCCAATTATTGCTAACGGTGATCCAATTGGGGCAGTTATAATTTTCTCAAAGGAAGACTCCTTAGGGGAAGTAGAGAAAAAGGCAGTAGAAACAGCTGCAGGATTTTTAGCAAGACAAATGGAATCATAATAAATACAGGTCAGAGGGGGTTCATATATACCCCTCTGATTTTTTTTTGCTCACTACTATAATCTGCTTTCACTTTTAAAGGCCATTACTCCTTTAAAGCCTATAAAAATGGATTGTGCTATAATATCAACAACCAGATTTGGAAGGAGATGGGCGTTTGAAGCCCGGAAATCAACATAAAGACATTTTTAAAGGAGCTCTAATACTAACCATTGCAGCTCTTATTACCAAAATTTTAAGTGCAATCTATCGAGTTCCATTTCAGAATATTGTAGGGGACGTAGGATTTTATATATATCAACAAGTATATCCTTTTTACGGAATAGCCTTAGTGCTCTCAACATACGGGTTTCCGGTGGTCATATCAAAGCTCTATGCAGAACGTGAGAGCGCAGGGGATACAAATGGAAAGCAGCAAGTCATAATAGTAGGAACTCTCTTTTTATTAGTTGTTGGTATCCTTTCATTCTTCACGTTGTATATTGGAGCCGAATGGTTAGCAAATCAAATGAATGATAAGGGACTAGCCATTTTATTAAAAGTAATCTCTATTTGTTTTTTAATCTTTCCTCTTCTCTCCGTATTGAGGGGATATTTTCAGGGGAAAGGTGATATGGCCCCTACTGCCTTTTCTCAGATTGGTGAACAGTTTGTACGAGTAGGGACTATTTTAATTGCAGCCACATTTATGATGTATAAAGGAAAGGACTTATATTCAATTGGAGCCGGTGCCGTTTTTGGTTCAGTTATGGGTGGCCTTTGTGCATTTATCATATTAATTCTTATATTTTCAAGAAGAAAGAAAAGCAGGTTGAATGTTCATCGGTTAATAAAAAGTTTAAAGATAACCAAAAGTGCAAAAATAGTTAAGGTTTTATTAGTCCAGGGCTTTGCTATATGTATTAGCAGTATGTTGTTAATTTTCATGCAGCTTGCTGATTCTTTAAATTTGTATTCCTTACTCATATTAACAGGGATTAATGGAGAAGATGCTAAAGAATTAAAAGGGGTTTATGACCGGGGTCAACCTTTAATTCAGATTGGGATGGTTGTTGCTACTTCTATGTCGTTAGCGCTAGTTCCATTGATTGCGAGTGAAAAGGTGAAAAAGCAAACTGGACCGTTAATTGAAAAAGTTCGTATAGCCATACTCATTAGCGTAGTGATTGGTGTGGGTGCGACAGTAGGGTTAGCAGCCATTATTGAACCTACGAATATAATGTTGTTTCAAGACAAAAGTGGTTCAGAGGTATTAGCACTTTTAAGTGTGTTAATTTTATTAAGTTCAGTGATTATTACGATTACTGCCATACTCCAAGGCTTAGGCCACTCGCTTTTCCCAGCCATTATGATACTAATTGGGTTCTTACTAAAATTTTGGTTAAACATACAACTTGTACCTAGTTTCGGAACAACAGGCGCAGCTTTAGCCTCTATCTTGGCATTAGTTATGATTTTACTCGTGCTTAGCATGAAACTAAAACAAAAGGTAAGGGAGAAGTTCATACTTCTCAAAAATATATGGATCATTCTTTTAGCAGTTACAAGTATGATTTTATTTTTACAAGGTTATAAACATGTAACGAATGTATTCTATTACTTTGGACACGAGCGAATGGTAGCTAGTCTTCAGGCAATAAGTGCCGTATTAATGGGTGGATTTATTTATTTGTTTATTATCATTAGAGGAAATCTCTTTAGCCAAGAAGAACTCTCCATGCTTCCGTTTGGAAGTAAGTTAATTGTGTTAAAAGGGAGAAGAAAATAATACATAAAGAGTTTTTAAAAGGAGTTGGAAGACAATTTGAACAGTATCCATGTTTTGGGACTAGGAGCGGGAGATATTAATCAGCTTCCATTTGGAATATATAAATTATTGAAAAATACGAGTGAAATATATTTAAGAACAGAATCTCATCCAGTTGTAAAAGATTTAAAGGGCGAAGGGATTCATTTTCGCTCATTTGATTCCGTGTATGAAAAATATGATTCCTTTGAAGAGGTATATGAGGAGATAACGGAAACTTTGCTAAAATTAGCTGAGAAAGCAACAGTAATCTATGCAGTTCCTGGACATCCTCTAGTAGCTGAACGGACAGTCCAACTACTACTTGAGAGAGGACCTCAAAGAAAAGTTGAGATCAAAATAGGTGGAGGACAAAGCTTTTTAGATGCTATGTTCCAAGCTTTAAAAATTGACCCCATTGAAGGTTTTCAATTATTAGATGCAACAGCTTTAAAAAGAGATGAAATACATTTAAAGCAGCATATGATTATCGGACAAGTCTATGATACATACACCGCATCGGATGTAAAACTTACTTTAATGGAGAAGCTTCCATATGACTATGAAGTTTATATCGTTACAGCAGCGGGAAGTAGTGAGGAAGAGGTTAGAAAGGTAGAATTATATGAATTAGATAGAGAAGTGAATTTGAATAATTTAACCTCTGTTTATGTTCCACCAGTTAAGGATGATACGATCTTATACAAGGAGTTTTCTAAGTTTCGTGAAATCATTGCTGAGCTTAGGGGGCCGAATGGGTGTCCTTGGGATAAAGAGCAAACTCATAAATCTTTAAAGAAATATCTAATTGAAGAGGCTTACGAGTTAATAGAAGCCATTGATAAAGAAGATATTGATCACATGATTGAAGAGCTAGGGGATGTTCTTCTTCAAATTGTACTACATGCACAAATCGGTGAGGATGAAGGTTATTTTACAATCGATGAAGTGATTCAGAATGTATCTGAAAAAATGGTTAGAAGACATCCTCATGTCTTTGGACAAGTACACGCTGAGACGGCAGAAGATGTAACGAGGAACTGGGAAGAGATTAAGAAGGAAGAAAAAGGCGAGAAGGTTGAAACTATCTTGGATGGTATAGGAACGCATCTTCCAAACTTAATGAGGGCTTACGAGATACAAAAAAGAGCAAAAAAAGTAGGTTTTGATTGGGAGCATGTTGACCATGCATGGGAAAAGGTGACAGAGGAAATTAATGAGTTTAAATCAGAGCTAGAGGATGAAGGTAAATCGGAATCTATTACAAAGGAGTTTGGAGATATTCTATTTGCCATCGTAAATATTGCTCGCTTTTATAACATTAATCCAGAAGAAGCCTTGTTTGGTACTAATCAAAAGTTTATAAATCGTTTTTCATATATTGAGGAAAAGGTAAAGGAAAGTGGAAAGAACTTCGAGAACTTTAACTTAGAGGAATTAGATCGATTTTGGGAAGAGGCAAAGGAAAAGGGATTATAGAAGTTCGTTTTCTCATGATGATGATGGCTAAATAGTTAATGAAAGAGAAGGGGAGAAAAGGTATGCGTCTAGATAAATTTTTAAAAGTTTCAAGATTAATTAAGAGAAGAACATTAGCGAAAGAAGTAAGTGACCAAGGAAGAATCACAATTAATGGACAACAAGCAAAGGCTAGCTCAACGGTAAAGGTAGGCGATGAGCTTAAAATCAGATTTGGACAAAAATTAGTAACCGTTCAAATTGATCGACTACAAGAAACTAGTAGAAAAGAAGAAGCGGCGGAAATGTACTCTATTATTAAAGAAGAGAAAGTGGAACTTGTAGAGGAAGCGGAATAAAACCTATTGTATTTTTTAATAAGGCTTGTTCTATTCTATTTCTCCTTTTCATAAACATGTACAAAAGGTTGTACTATGTGATTGTGAGGGATGAAAAAATGAGCCAATACTATGATACGAATACCACAAAGGGAACTGTTCCCGAACATGATGTGATTATGCGTGGAAGAAAGCTGTTAGACATCACTGGTGTTAAACAAGTAGAGAGTTTTGATAATGAGGAATTTCTTCTTGAGACTGTAATGGGGTTCCTAGCTATTAAAGGTCAAAATCTTCAAATGAAAAACTTGGATGTAGATAAGGGTATTGTTTCTATTAAGGGGAAAGTATTTGAACTGATTTATTTAGATGAGCAACACGGGGAGAAGGCTAAAGGATTCTTTAGCAAGTTGTTCCGATGACACTCTCTACACAATTTATGACCATGCTAGCAATGATAGGCATGGGAAGTTATTTCGGGGCTTCTCTAGATACGTATAATCGTTTCTTAAAACGTTCAAAAAGAAAAAGTTGGATTGTATTTTTTAACGACATTTTATTCTGGTTACTACAAGGAATGACAATCTTTTATGTTCTCTTTATTGTAAACCAGGGTGAGTTAAGGTTTTATATCTTTATTGCTCTTTTATGTGGATTTGCAGCTTATCAGAGCTTGTTAAAGCAAGGATACTTACGACTTTTAGAGATTGTCATTTCGGTGATAATCTCTATTTATAAGTTTTTAGTAAAAATGTTCCAGATGATGATATTTAAACCGATTCAATCCATTATTATTGGATTGATATCATTGCTAGTTATGATAGGTAAGGGTCTTTTGGCACTTGTGAATTTACTATTAAAGGTCATATTATTTATTTTAAGAGTGATATTTGCACCAGTTAAATGGATTTTTACATTAATTTGGAAACTAGTGCCGAAAAGTATTAAAAAATTAGTCGAAAAGTTATATGATAAAGTTGAAGGATATTATTATAAAATAAAGAATACCATTAGTAAGTGGATTTCAAAATTGAAAAACAGAAAACAATAAGGAGGGGAGTGCGAGAATGAGTGCCATCAAGAAACACATACCGGAAATCCATACGAGCTATGCTAAACAACGCGAAGGCTTAGAAACACTCACAGCTAGAAAAAGAGTACTTCTTTTTCGAAGACTAACGATTTTCTTTGTATTTGCTGTATTAGTGTCTTATTTAATGATTTCAACCCTCATATCGCAATCCGCTTCACTTGAAGAAATGAAGGCGGAGAAGGCGTTACTAGATCAAGAGTTGGCAAGCTTAGAGAAACAAGAAGCCATTCTTGGAGAAGAAATTGTCAAGCTTAACGACGACGAGTACATAGCAAAATTAGCTAGGGATGAATATTTTCTTTCAGAAAAGGGAGATATCATTTTTAAACTACCTAAGTCAAAGAAGGAAAATAAATCCGACGAGTCGGCTTATTGACACCCTTTTTTTCATTTCTGTATAATATATAATTAAGTGAATCAATTTCATCTAACTTTTTCCCATCTGAGATGAACTTTTTAAAATTTGAAGTTATATTGTTTTGGACGTTAGGGAATAATATTGCATCGACTTAAAAATGTTTTGTTCATTGTCAGTGACCACGAAACGTTATGAAATTTATTCAAGTATGACTTTTTATATTCTTAAGGAGGAAAATCTTTTTTATGTCAATCGAAGTAGGCAGCAAGTTACAAGGTAAAGTTACAGGGATTACTAATTTTGGAGCGTTTGTAGAGCTACCTGAAGGCTCAACAGGTCTCGTTCACATCAGTGAAGTTGCAGACAACTATGTAAAAGACATCAATGACCATCTTAAAGTAGGTGACCAAGTAGAAGTTAAGGTCATCAACGTTGAAAAGGATGGAAAAATTGGTTTATCTATTAAGAAGGCTGTTGATAGACCAGAAAGACCGGAAAGACCAGAAAGACCAGAAAGAAGCCATAGACCTGGTGGTGGAGACTTTAGAGGCCAACGCCCTGGTGGAGACTCTAGAGGTCAACGTCCACGTCAAGGTAGAACAAATGACAACCGCGCTCCAAAAGAAAATTTTGAATCCAAAATGGCACGCTTCTTAAAAGATAGTGAAGATCGTCTGTCTTCATTAAAGCGCCATACTGAATCAAAACGTGGCGGAAGAGGCGCTAGAAGAGGCTAACTTGTTGCTGTTGATATATATAAATATTTATAGACAAGTCTAATTGACTTGTCTTTTTTGTGTTTTTATAAAATTTTGCCCCTATTACTAGGATGCATCCTAAAATTCTATTATGACACTCCTTGAATTATTCCAAATAAAAAACACTTAATAATAATTTAATTAGAAAAATGTCGTTTGTAGCGAAACTTGTTTAGAGCGACGAGCCCTTAATTAGTAAGTTATCTGACATTCATATAGGCATTTTCCAGTTGGAAAAGTCTCTGTAATTTGTTTTCTTTTCGTGTATTAAGGTGAAATGAGTCGAACGAAAAATGGTAGCTTGTCCTTAATTTTGACAAACTTTTAATCTTTCTCTTTTTATAATAAGCAGCAACGATATAAAAGTGGGGAGTGTAGTTTTAATGGAAAAGGTAGAAAGGAATTTAATCGAACCGATCGGGGAAGTTAACTTAAATCAGTCTAAGTTAGAGATTGCAAATGGTTTAAACAAATTCCAATTAAAAATGGAATCCCTCTTTCTAAAAAAAGGCTATATTCTTTTAATTATCGGCTTTTTGCTCGGGCGGGCTTTAATTTTAGCAAAATTGACTCCTTTTACCCTTCCGTTTTTTGCAGCGGTTTACTTAATAAGAAGAGATAAAGCTCCATTGGTTTTATTTGGCTTAATAGCAGGTGCAGCTACTTTGTCGATGATTAATGCGGCCTATACCTTTGGTGTAGCCATTGTGTTTCTCCTATTATTCCGCTTAACAAAGAGCTGGGTAGGAAATGAGATAAGGTCATTACCATTCTATGTATTCTTTACTCTTTTAGTAGGAAAGTTGGGTAAGAGTTTTATACTAACAAGTAAAGTGACTCTATATGATGGGATGATGTCTGGAGTAGAAGCTAGTTTAGGTTTTATCCTAACGTTAATCTTTTTACAAAGTATTCCCTTAATTACGGCTAGTAAACGTAAACAATCACTAAAAACAGAAGAAATCGTTTGTCTGATTATCATGCTTGCATCCATTATGACAGGGACTATAGGTTGGTCTATTTATGACCTTTCTGTAGAGCATATCATGTCACGCTACTTAGTATTATTATTTGCATTTGTTGCAGGTGCTACCGTTGGTTCAACAGTGGGTGTAGTGACCGGTTTAATCTTTAGTCTAGCAAGTGTTGCTAGTTTCTATCATATGAGTCTTCTAGCTTTTTCAGGATTATTAGGTGGACTTCTTAAAGAAGGAAAGAAAATTGGTGTAGCTATCGGGTTATTTATCGCCACTTTATTAATTGGTATGTATGGTGAAGGGGGAGGTACCCTTTATAAAACTCTATTAGAAACTTGTGCAGCAGTTGTCCTATTTCTTTTAACACCGCAGGTTTTAACTTCAAAATTAGCAAAATACATTCCTGGAACACCAGAATATACGGCTGAACAACAGCAGTATATGAGAAAAATGAGAGATGTTACTGCCCAGCGTGTAGAGCAGTTTTCATCTGTATTCCAAGCATTGTCTAATAGTTTTTCAACTTATGATGAGCCAATGGATTGGGATGACAAAGACCGAGAGTTAGACTTCTTCTTAAGCAATGTAACAGAAAAAACCTGTCAAACATGCTTTAAAAAGGAGAATTGCTGGACAAGAAACTTTGATACAACTTATGACTACATGAGAGAAATTATGATTGAAATGGACCAAAATCAAGGAGCGCTTACACAAAAACTTTCGAGGGATTGGGACAAGCATTGTACGAAGTCTAAAAAGGTCATCGATGCCATTCACTCTGAGTTAAACTTCTTCCAAGCTAATCAAAAGTTAAAGCAGCAAGTAAAAGAAAGTAGAAGACTAGTAGCAGAGCAGTTATTAGGAGTATCAACAGTAATGGAGGACTTTGCTAAGGAGATTCAAAGAGAACGCGATAATCATGATAAACAAGAAGAATTAATACTGGATGCCCTTCAAAGCTTTGGCATCCACATAGAGCATGTTGAGATTTATAGTTTAGAACAAGGAAATGTAGATATCGATATGACCGTTCCTTTTACAAATGGTTTAGGAGAGAGTGAAAAGTTAATTGCCCCGATGCTATCTGATATTTTAGGAGAAACGATCATTGTTAATTCGGAGGAAAGTTCAGTCTATCCAAATGGTTTCTCTCATGTTACTTTCCGTTCTGCGAAAGCGTTTACGATTGATACAGGAATTGCGCATGCCGCTAAAGATGGTGGACTAGTCTCTGGAGATAGTTTCTCTACCATTGAACTAGGGTGTGGGAAATATGCTGTTGCGATTAGTGACGGGATGGGCAATGGTGAACGAGCACATGTTGAGAGCAAGGAGACTCTTCAATTACTACAAAAGATTCTACAGTCTGGAATAGAAGAGAAAGTAGCAATTAAATCAGTCAATTCCGTATTATCGTTAAGAACAACAGATGAAATCTTTTCAACACTTGATTTGGCCATGATTGACTTGCAAAATGCTTCTGTCCGTTTTCTGAAAATTGGTTCAACTCCTAGTTTTATTAAACGGGGAGATAAAGTGATTAAAGTTCAAGCAAGTAATTTACCTATGGGAATCATTCAAGAATTTGATGTGGATGTAGTTAGTGAACAATTAAAAGCAGGAGATCTTCTCATCATGATGAGTGATGGTGTATTTGAAGGTCCAAAACATGTAGAAAATTATGATTTATGGATGAAGAGAAAAATTGGAGAGCTAAAAACAAATGACCCTCAGGCAGTGGCTGATTTAATTATGGAAGAGGTTATCCGCTCAAGAGGCTCTATAGAGGATGATATGACAGTTGTTGTTACACATATTAAGCATAACACACCGAAATGGTCAGCCATTCCTATTCAAAGTTATCGTAAAAAAGCAAACTAATTAATTTCATATTTTGTTCCTTATTCTATTAAATTATGTATAAAATTTGTCCCCTCCGTCGAAAATGGTAACACCAAGAGCATGGAGGGGAGCTTATGAAAACAGGTACATTAAAGCAAATTTTATTAATTACTGATGGTTGTTCAAATTCTGGGGAAGATCCTATTGCAATGGCTGCACTCGCAAAGGAACAAGGAATAACAGTAAACGTAATTGGCGTAATGGAACAAGACATTATTGATGATCAAGGATTAAATGAGATAGAAAATATAGCTATGTCTGGTGGTGGGGTTAGTCAGGTTGTATATGCCCAACAACTTTCCCAAACAGTTCAAATGGTAACAAGAAAAGCAATGACACAAACACTACAAGGTGTCGTTAATAAAGAGCTTCAACAAATTCTAGGTGGTTCAAAAACAGTCGAAGATCTACCTCCAGAAAAAAGAGGAGAAGTAATGGAAGTGGTTGATGAGCTTGGAGAGACAGTAGAGTTAGAAGTGTTGATTCTTGTCGATACAAGTGCGAGTATGAAACATAAGCTTCCAACTGTAAAAGAAGCCTTACTAGACCTGTCTCTAAGCTTAAATGCAAGGTCAGGGGATAATCGTTTCTCTGTTTTTGTATTTCCCGGGAAAAAGAAAGATGTCGAAAAATTGTTAGACTGGACTCCTAGATTGGAATCTTTAACAACCATCTTCTCAAAATTAACGACTGGAGGAATTACTCCTACAGGTCCAGCTATTCGCGAAGCATTACATTATTTCAAGAAAAAACGCTCATTAAGGAGTCTGCTTTCTCGTGATGATGAACAATACTTTGAAGAATCTGTGTAAAGTAGCCCCAGGAACGATTATCGAAGGGAAATGGCACCATAAAAGGTATACTGTTATTAAAGAATTAGGTTATGGAGCCAATGGAATCGTCTATCTAGCCCAACATAATAATCGGCACTATGCTCTTAAAATGAGTGACAATGGGATATCCATTACTTCTGAGGTCAATGTCCTCAAATCCTTTGCGAAGGTCCAAGGTTCAACCCTCGGACCTTCTTTGATTGATGTGGATGATTGGGTCAGAAGAGGAGGAAATGTATCTTTTTATGTAATGGAATATATTCAAGGCCCTGATTTGCTTTCATTTGTTCAGCAAAAAGGAGAATCCTGGATTGATGTACTAATTTTACAGCTCCTCAAAGATTTAGAACAACTTCATATGAATGGATGGGTATTTGGTGACTTAAAACCTGAAAATTTAATCGTTAACGGTCCACCACCAAGGATTCGCTGCATTGATGTAGGCGGAACAACCATTCAAGGAAGAGCAATCAAAGAGTTCACTGAGTTTTATGACCGAGGATATTGGGGACTAGGAACTAGAAAAGCTGAGCCAACTTACGATCTTTTTGCAGTAGCGATGATATTGATTAACATGGCTTACCCTAAACGTTTTAATAAAACAACCGGGGGCTTTGAACAGTTAAAATCAATGGTCAAACAAAAGAAACAACTTCACAAATACGAAGAGGTTATTTTTCAGGCACTACAAGGAAAATATCAAACGGCTAAGGAAATGAGAGTTCATTTTCTTAGAATAATGAATAACCATGGAAATAGTGATGTTAATGTTAGACAAGTGAAGCAAAGAACAAACACTCCTCAGCCTAAAAGTCAAAAAGTTAACCCAATAGTAACTAGACAAGTTTATGTAAAAAAGAAAAAGAAGAGTAGTATGTTAGAGACCATTCTAATTGTGATGATTATTTCATTTCTATATTTTATTTATATATATGGCCAATTAGTTTAACCCACTAGAATTATTTTATTAAGTTCTGAAACCTTCTGGGTGTTTTGTTCGTAAGTATAGAAATCCAGTCTTAATGGACCTACTTCCTGAAGTTTATTAGATGAGGTAGGTTCATCCTTTCAGCCTGAAAATGGATATAAATCACACATTATGAGAAAATAACGAAAAAGGGATTTATGGGTATGATGAAAGGGTATAAGAAGGAAAGGAAGTACTTCTAAAGGGAAGAGATATATGTTAGAGAAAAAAACGGAGCTTTTTTTTCAACGTAAAAGATTTAGCATCAATCACGCTCGTGTGTTAGTTGGAGTCTCAGGTGGCCCAGATTCTTTAGCACTTTTAAATTATTTATGGTCAAATAAGCTAAGGTGGAATATACAAATCTTTGCAGCACACGTGGATCACATGTTTAGAGGTCAAGAATCAGAACTTGAAGCTCAGTTTGTAAAACAATTTTGTGAAGCAAGGAACATTCCTTTTGAAATGAAACAAATTAATGTTCCAACTTATATACAAGAAACTGGGTTAAATCCCCAGGTGGCTGCAAGGGAATGCAGGTATGATTTTTTTCGGGAAGTAATGAATGAGCATCAATTAGACTATTTAGCACTAGGTCATCACGGTGATGATCAGATTGAGACCATTTTAATGAGATTAACAAGAGGAAGTACAGGGAAAGCTAGAGCTGGAATCCCTTTTATTCGTCGTTTTTACGAATCCCAAATAATCCGTCCTTTCTTAGGTGTTACTAAAGAAGATATCGAGGAATATTGTATAAGGTTTCATTTAGACCCTCGTAGAGATCCTAGTAATGAAAAAGAGTACTACAGTCGTAATCGCTTTCGTAAAATACTATTACCATTTATAAAAAGGGAAAACCCTAAGGTAAATGACCATTTCCAGCGTTTTAGTGAGGATTTAGAAGAGGACGAATCGTTACTACAGGAATTAACGAAGGAAAAATTGAATACAGTAATGAAGAAGAAAACCCTAAATGGTGTAACAATTGATATAGAGGGTTTTCGGTTAATGCCAATGCCTTTACAAAGAAGAGGGATTCAACTAATATTAAACTATCTTTACAAGGAAAAACCTGCATCTTTATCCGCTATACATATTGATCAAATTTTTAATATAGTTGACAATCCTCATCCATCTGGAACATTAGATTTCCCAAACGGTCTGAAAATCGTTCGTTCATATAAAGAATGTCACTTTCAATTTGAATTAAACGACATAAAAGAATATTATTATGAATTGAATAACCCAGGGAAACTAGTTTTACCTAATGGTGATGTGATAACAATGGAATATATTCAAGAAGAAATTGAATATACTAGCAAAAACCAGTTGAAACTTCCTATGAATGCGAACTTACTTCCAATTATCGTCCGTACTAGAAGAAACGGTGATCGATTGAATGTTAAGGGAATGAGTGGAAGTAAAAAACTAAAGACTCTTTTTATTGATGAAAAGATACCGTTAATGAAAAGAGAAAGCTGGCCCGTTGTTACAGATCAAAAAGATAAAATATTATGGGTTCCAGGCATTAAAAAAGCGGATACTAACGGGTTGAATCATGCTAATCAGCAATACATACTTCTAAATTATAAAAGCAATGATCTTCTAGGGGGCACAGTTACAATGAAACAAGATATTGAAAAGGTATTGGTTACAGAAGAAGAAATTCAAGAAAAGATTAAGCAGTTAGCAGCGCAGTTAACAGAAGAATATGACGGAAAATTCCCACTTGCCATTGGGGTGTTAAAAGGTGCTATGCCTTTTATGGGAGACTTATTAAAGCGCATTGATACATATCTTGAAATGGATTTCATGGATGTTTCTAGCTACGGCAATGCATTAGTATCTAGTGGTGAAGTAAAAATTCTTAAAGACCTTGATACATCTGTTGAGGGAAGAGACATTTTGATCATTGAAGATATCATCGATAGTGGGTTAACACTAAGTTATCTAGTGGAGTTATTCCGTTACCGCAAAGCAAAATCAATTAAAATTGTTACTCTTCTAGATAAACCAACAGGTCGTAAAGCAGATATTCAAGCGGATTACGTTGGGTTTATCGTACCTGATGAATTTGTAGTTGGTTACGGACTCGACTATATAGAAAAGTACCGAAATCTTCCTTATATTGGCGTCTTAAAGCCAGAAGTTTATACAAACAATGATAATTAATTTTAGTAAGTAAAGCGGATTTTTTATAATCTTTACCACGGTTTCGGAAGGACAAGAATCTATTCATTCTACTTATTCAAAAATGGATAGTTTTCTCTGGGCAAGAGAAACTAGGCTAAAGTGTAAATCCTTGTAAGTGCATAATTTTGTATGATACTATTTAATATAGTTTGTTTATCGTGGGAGGAGGTAAGGGATGAATAGAATTTTTCGTAATACCATCTTTTATTTATTAATTTTTCTAGTCATTATTGGTGTTGTTAGTTTCTTTAACGGCAACAATGAACCAACAGAAAATATATCGTATGATAAGTTCATTGCCCACTTAGAGGCAGGAGAAGTTGCATCCTTATCCATTCAACCTGAACGAGGTGTTTTTGAGGTTCGAGGTCAGTTAAAAGGATACTCTGAGGACAAATATTTCATCACTTACGTATGGAATAGTGAAAAGTTACTAGATCAAGTTGATCAAGCAGCTGCAGCTTCAAAGGTAGAAGTAATGCCGGCTAAAGAAACAAGCGGCTGGGTAACATTCTTCACATCTATTATACCGTTTGTTATTATCTTTATCTTGTTCTTCTTCCTATTAAATCAAGCTCAAGGCGGCGGTAGCCGTGTAATGAACTTTGGTAAAAGTAAGGCTAAGCTTTACAATGATGAAAAGAAGAAAGTTCGTTTTAAAGATGTAGCTGGTGCAGATGAGGAAAAACAAGAACTTGTAGAGGTTGTTGAGTTCTTAAAGGATCCGCGTAAATTTGCTGAGCTTGGTGCACGTATTCCAAAGGGTGTCTTACTAGTAGGACCTCCAGGAACAGGTAAAACATTACTTGCTCGTGCAGTAGCTGGTGAAGCTGGAGTACCTTTCTTCTCTATCAGTGGATCAGACTTTGTTGAGATGTTTGTTGGGGTCGGTGCTTCACGTGTTCGTGATTTATTCGAGAATGCGAAAAAGAACGCTCCATGTATTATATTTATTGATGAAATTGATGCAGTTGGTCGCCAACGTGGTGCTGGTCTTGGTGGAGGTCACGACGAGCGTGAGCAAACACTTAACCAACTACTTGTTGAAATGGATGGATTCGGTGCAAACGAAGGTATTATCATCGTTGCAGCAACGAACCGCCCAGACATTTTAGACCCAGCATTGTTACGTCCAGGACGTTTTGACCGTCAAATTACAGTCGATCGCCCAGATGTTAAGGGTCGTGAAGCAGTACTAAAAGTACATGCCCGTAATAAGCCTCTAGATGAGTCAGTAAACTTAAAGGCAATTGCAGCACGTACTCCAGGATTCTCTGGTGCAGACCTTGAAAACTTATTAAATGAAGCAGCTCTAGTAGCAGCTCGTCAGGATAAGAAGAAAGTAGATATGACAGATATTGATGAAGCAACAGACCGTGTTATTGCGGGACCTGCTAAGAAAAGTCGTGTCATTTCACAAAAAGAAAGAAATATTGTTGCTTTCCACGAAGCGGGTCATACCGTAATTGGGGTTGTCCTTGATGAAGCAGAAATGGTTCATAAGGTTACAATTGTCCCACGTGGTCAAGCTGGTGGTTATGCGGTCATGCTTCCTAAAGAAGATCGTTATTTCATGACTAAACCTGAACTATTAGATAAAATAGTAGGATTACTAGGTGGACGTGTCGCTGAGGAAATCGTATTTGGTGAAGTAAGTACCGGAGCTCATAATGACTTCCAACGCGCAACTGGTATTGCTCGTAGAATGGTAACAGAATTCGGTATGAGCGATAAGTTAGGTCCAATGCAGTTTGGTCAATCTTCAGGAGGTCAAGTATTCTTAGGTCGTGACCTTCATAATGAGCAGAATTACTCTGATAAGATAGCATATGAAATCGACTCAGAAATCCAACGTATTATTAAAGAAAGTTATGAAAGAGCGAAAACGCTTTTAACAGAAAATCGCGATAAGCTCGATCTAATTGCTAACACATTACTAGAAGTAGAAACTCTTGATGCAGAACAAATCAAACACTTAGTGGATCATGGTAAGTTACCAGATCGTACAGTAGCTGTTGATACAGATAAAAGAGAATCTACTCAAGTAGAAGATGTTAAAGTAACAATTGGTAAAAAAGATGAAACGAATCAGAAGGAAGATGCTAATGCAAATCAAGCAACTCCAACTGAGACGGATTCAAAACCAGAAGATAATAAAGATTCTCGTGAATAGAAAAAAAGGTGCTCTTGATAGAGCGCCTTTTTTGTTGGTTAAGGAAAGCGTTTGTCGAAAAAACGATATATGAAAAAATTCGATGATATATCCCTCGGATTCGATGATATTTTTAAAAAGTCGATGATATCCGGCACAAAATCGATGATATCTGTTGCAGAATCGATGATATAGAACTTTATAATATTTAAAAGTTCAAATACATTGGGAGTAACAGTATCTTAGCTAAAACACTAGCCTTTTTCATGCAAAAACCCAACTTAAATGGCCACTAAGTCCTTTTTAGTCTTCTTTATTACGCAATTCATCACTAGTTATGTTATGATGTTGGCAGTATAAATAACGAGTTGAAACTAATATAAAGTGGTGAGATCCTTGATTTTTGTTTTTGACGTAGGTAATACAAATATCGTACTAGGTGTTTATGATCAGGCAGAGTTAAAACATCATTGGAGAATTGAAACAAATCGTTATAAAACAGAAGATGAATATGGGATGGTTATTAGAAGCTTATTTGACCATGCCAAGTTAGAGATATCTTCAATTGATGGGATTATTATATCTTCCGTTGTTCCGCCAATCATGTTTTCTCTTGAAAGAATGTGTCAGAAGTACTTTAATATTAAACCATTAGTTGTTGGCCCAGGCATTAAAACGGGTCTAAACATAAAATATGAAAATCCTCGTGAAGTAGGAGCAGATAGAATTGTAAATGCAGTTGCAGCCATTCATGAGTATGGAAGCCCATTAATCATTGTTGATTTTGGGACAGCGACTACTTATTGCTATGTTAATGAGGATAAGCAATACATGGGTGGAGCCATTGCGCCGGGAATAAATATATCTACTGAGGCATTATACTCCAAAGCTGCCAAGCTACCACGTATTGAAATTGCAAGACCAGAAGGAATTGTAGGTAAAAACACAGTAGCTGCTATGCAAGCAGGTATTTTATACGGATATGTAGGACAAGTTGAAGGAATCGTAAAAAGAATGAAGGAGCAAAGCAATGAGAATCCAACGGTTATCGCAACAGGTGGGCTTTCTAATTTAATTGCTCAAGAATCCGATATGATTGATATTGTCGATCCTTTTTTAACATTGAAAGGACTTCAGCTTATTTATAAGCGAAATATGGAGACTCTAAAAAAATAGGAGTCAAGAGTGGTAATTTGAAAGGGGTAAAAAAAGAAATGAGTGATTATATCGTTAAAGCCCTTGCTTTTAATGGTCAAGTCCGTGCTTATGCAATTCGAAGTACAGATACTGTTGCAGAGGCTCAGCGTCGTCATTATACATGGCCAACCGCATCTGCTGCTTTAGGTAGATCATTAACTGCTGGAGCAATGATGGGAGCGATGATGAAGGGTGAAGAAAAGCTCACTATCAAAATAGATGGTGGAGGACCAATTGGGGGTATCGTTGTTGATGCTAACTCAAAAGGTGAAGTAAGAGGCTATGTGAATAACCCACAAACTCACTTTGAATTAAATGAACACGGGAAGTTAGATGTTCGTCGAGCAGTAGGAACGAATGGATTCATATCAGTCGTTAAGGATATCGGAATGCGTGAGCATTTTACAGGACAGGCACCCATCGTATCTGGTGAATTAGGTGATGACTTTACTTACTATTTCGTCACTTCAGAACAAGTACCTTCATCAGTTGGTGTTGGTGTATTAGTCAATCCAGATAATAGTATCTTAGCTGCAGGTGGTTTTATCATTCAGTTAATGCCAGGAACAGAAGATTCAACCATTACGCATATCGAAAATCGTTTAAAAGAAATTCCGCCTATTTCAAAGCTTATTGAAAGAGGGTTAACTCCAGAACAAATACTAGAAGAGCTTTTAGGAGAAGGAAACGTTCGATTCCTCGAAACGTTACCTGCTTCTTTTATATGTACATGTTCAAAAGAAAGATTTGCTAATGCCCTTGTGACATTAGGAAAAGACGAACTTCAAGAAATTATTGATGATGAAGGCGAAGCAGAAACGCAATGTCATTTCTGTAATGAAAAGTATCATTTCAATAAAGAAGATTTAGTAGCACTAAGAGATGAAGCTGTAAGATAAAGCTTTCTGGGGGAGGATGTTTTGGAGAAGAAACAGCTATGGTTAATAATAGCTGGTCTAATTTTCATTAATTGCCTTACAATTACGTTTTTTTTAGCCAAACCTGACTTTTTTAGTGGAAATGAAGAAGTGGTTGCTACAGTCGGGAAAAACAAAATTACGAGGCAAGACTGGCTAAGTAAAATGGAAGAGCAGTATGGGGAAGATGTATTAAAGGAATTAGTCGACCAAAAAGTCATTCAATCAGTAGCAAAAAAATACAAGATTAAAGTGCCAGAACAAGCAGTAGAGCAAGAATATTTAATGATTAAGAATTTATATGGTGCTACTAGTTCCATTGATGAAGAGAAATGGAAAGAGCAAATTAAATATCGCTTATTGCTCGAGGAACTATTAACTAAAGATGTAGTAGTAACTGAGGCAGAGTTGAAAAAATATTACGAAGAAAACAAAGCTTCTTATCAGATACCAACATCTTTTCATCTTTCTCAGATTGTTGTGAAGACAGAGAAAGAAGCCAGTCAAGCTTTAAAAGAACTGGAGCAAGGTTCGAAATTTGAAACTCTTGCGATGGAAATCTCAATTGATGATTTCAGTGCACACAAGGGTGGAGATATCGGCTTTGTTAGCGTAGATGACCAACGATTAACAGAAGAATATTTAAATCATTTACAAACTTTAAAAGAAGGACAATGGAGTAAGGCCATCCAAGTAGAGGAGGGCTTTGCAATTGTGTTACTTCATGAACGAATCAAGGGCAAAGACTTTTCGTTCAAAGAGGTTAAGGATCAAGTTCGTAGACAAATCGCATTAGAACAAATGGATGTAGCTGCATCTGCTAATGCCTTTTGGGATGAAGCGAATGTAGACTGGTTCTATGGGAAAAAAGAAGCTTACTAAAACACGGGTATTATTGCTCGTGTTTTTTTGTTGGTTTTAAATAGAGAAATGCCTAAGATGCATAACTTTTAATCCACTGATACTATTTTTTCCATTTTTTAAAAGTTAGCTGTAGTGGTTTATCCTTTTCGTTCGTCTATTACTGTGAGAGTGAAGAGGGGAGAGCGAAAGATGATTCAAATTATAAATGTAAGTCATGACTTTGAGATAGGAAAGAAAGGTAAACAGGCTACTATTTCAGTGTTAAAGAATATCTCTTTTTCAGTACAAAAAGGGGAAATAGTTACTCTTGTTGGTAGGAGTGGTTCGGGTAAATCTACTCTACTAAACTTAATAAGTGGTTTTATTCGTCCTAAAGAGGGCGAGATTTGGATGAATGGAACGAAGGTAACTGATTTAAATGAGATGAAATTTGCGGATTTTCGCTTGAATCATTTAGGGTTTATTTTTCAGAGCTTTCAGCTAATACCTAGTATGACTGCTTTTCAAAATGTAGAACTACCGTTAATTTTAAAAGGGTTAAGTGAAAAAGAGAGAATACAAAGTACAAAGGATATGCTAGATAAAGTTGGGTTACTAGAATATAAAGACCACTATCCTAGCGAACTATCGGGGGGACAACAGCAGAGAGTGAGTATAGCTAGAGCATTAATCGTTAATCCACCTATTATATTAGCTGATGAACCTACAGGCAGTTTAGATAGTGAAACAGAAGAAGATTTACTGAGATTTATAAAAGAACTAAATGCTGATTTAGGCATTACATTTTTAATCATAACACATGATGATAAGGTGGCGGATATTGGTCATCGAACCATCCAATTAGTAGATGGCCGAATGTCAGAGGAGGTACTTTATGAAGCTCAATGATCAGTTCCGTTTCGTTCAACAAAATATGAAGAAAAATAAAACTAGGGTAACGATGACGATTTTAGCAACAGCCATGGGGTGTGCATTTTTAATTGTACTAGCTTCTGTTGGTTTTGGATTACATAAATCAATTGTAGAAGAAGTAACTAGAGATAGGTTAGTAACAGAAATTGAGGTTCATGGCAGATTAGATGAAAAAGAATCTTATCAAGCATTAACAGATAAAGATGTACAATATTTAGAAGGGATTAAACATGTAAAGACTGTAACGAGAAAACAATCTTTACAGCAAGATGGAGTATATAAAATAGGTGAGTATGAAGCTTTTGCACAGACTATTATTACACATATCCCGTCAGAAATAAAAGCTGGTTTTGAACTATCAGAAGGTCGTCTACCTAAAGGTTCAAATGAAATTATGGTTGGTTATGATTTTATTAAATCTTTAAGACCAGCTAATGTTTCCAGTGAAGATTTATATGAGGAAGAGGGACAACTGAAAGAACAATATACTTTTAAGAACTCTATAGTAAATCAAGAAATCGAGATGACAGTTAAGCAGTATGTTGAGGGGAAAGAAAAGACAAAAACAATTCCTCTGACAATCGTAGGTATTGGTAAGAAACCAACGAGAGAATGGATGGAGGACCGCACCGTTTTTATCTCTCAAGAGGTACTGAAGGAAATAGAAAAATTTACGGGTACCCCCCGAGGAATGGTCCTTGATCCAAATATAGAAGAGCAACATAGGATAGAATTTGATGAAAATTCATATGATCAAGTAAAAGTGTATGCAAGTAATTTAGAGTCAGTTAAAGGCATTTCAGAAGAGTTAAAGAAAAATCATTATCCGAGTTATTCGGTAGTAAATGAATTAGATAATATTAATAAAATGTTTCTTATTGTGAAGTCAGGGTTAGTCTTTGTTGGAACGATTGCGATTATTATTGCATCAATAGGAATCTATAACACGATGACAATGGCTGTCACTGAAAGGGCTCCTGATATTGGCATTATGAAGGCAATAGGGGCTAGTCCAAAGACGATAAAGAAAATCTTCTTGTTAGAGAGTAGTTATATTGGCTTAATAGGGGCAATCATTGGAACGGCTGTTTCTTATGGGATTAGTAAGCTTGTTAATGTTACACTTCCTTTCATTATTAATCGTGCTTTTGGAGAACAAACCCCTGAAGATTTAGTGTTTAGTTATATTCCTATCAACTTACCAATTATATGTATTATTATCTGTTATTTCGTTACCGTTGCTTCAGGCTATAGACCAGCGCAAAGGGCAACGAAAGTGGATGTGTTAAAAGCGATGAGAAGGGAAGTATAACAAAGGAGAGGCATGAAGCAGCACTATTTTTCATATTATGATAGAAGTTAAATGACAGGGAATTCTACATTTGTGTGAATGGTGAAATAACTCGAATCAAAGTAATTGACATAATGACTTTTGACTGATAAGTTTTTATTAAACCAATAAAAATACTCGGATTAAGAGGTGGATTATGATGGTACGTGTAGCAAATTCTATTGCTGAGTTAGTAGGCCAGACACCAATTGTTAAATTGAATCGACTTGTAGATGAAACAAGTGCTGATGTGTATTTAAAACTAGAATATATGAATCCAGGGAGCAGTGTAAAAGACCGAATTGCCCTTGCTATGATTGAAGCTGCTGAAGAATCAGGTGATTTAAAACAGGGCGATACGATTATTGAACCGACTAGTGGTAACACTGGAATTGGTCTTGCTATGATTGCTGCTGCGAAAGGTTACAAAAGTATACTTGTTATGCCGGAAACTATGAGTATGGAACGACGTAACCTTTTACGTGCTTACGGTGCTGAACTTGTCTTAACTCCTGGCCCAGAAGGAATGGGTGGAGCTATTCGTAAAGCAGAAGAGCTCGCAAAGGAACACGGCTACTTTATGCCTCAACAATTTAAAAATGTATCTAATCCAGAAGTTCACCGTCGAACGACAGGAAAAGAAATCGTTGAACAAATGGGTGATCAATTAGATGCCTTTATTTCCGGAATTGGAACAGGTGGAACGATTACAGGTGCTGGTCAAGTTCTTAAAGATCACTTCAAAGATATCAAAATCATTGCAGTTGAACCAGTAGACTCTCCCGTTCTTTCAGGCGGAAAACCAGGTCCACATAAGATTCAAGGAATTGGAGCAGGGTTCGTGCCGGATATTTTAGATACAAAGGTTTATGATGAAATTATTCAGGTGGCAACAGATGATGCATTTGAATATGCTCGTCGTGCAGCGAAAGAAGAGGGAATCTTAGGTGGAATTTCTTCTGGAGCGGCAATATACGCTGCTTTAAAAGTGGCAAAACAACTTGGTAAAGGGAAGAAAGTGTTAGCGATTATCCCAAGCAACGGAGAACGCTACTTAAGTACTCCTTTATATCAATTTGAAACGGAATAATAAGTACTCGCGGAGCAATAGTCATATGACTATTGCTTTTTTGATAATTTTTAAATTAAAAAATGAAAGCAAGCGGAACTTCATGTATGATGTATTTGTAAAGTGTAAAAGATTCATTAGGTTCTAACACAGTCTTTTTAAATTCTATAGCATTTTTTTAGGAGTGACTTTCATTGACTGACCTACATATATACAGCAAGAAAATACCTTATACAATCGATAAATTTTTTTCTAAATATCACAATATAGCTGAGGACAAGCTTTATCATGCTCTACTTGAGAGTGGAAGAGGTGGAAGATATAGTATCGCAGCTTTCACACCAGAAGTCACCCTTAAAGGTAGAAATCATGAGTTAAAGGTTATAAAGAACGGCACGGAACAAACATTCGAAGGTAACCCTTTACATCTATTAGAAGAGTATTTGAAACAATATAAAACAGAAAAGCTTGCTGATTTGCCAGATTTTCAAGGAGGAGCGATTGGTTATATTAGTTATGACTATGCTCGTTATGTAGAAAACCTCCCTGAGAATGCTGAGGATGACTTAAATATTCCGGAGATTTACTTCCTTTTGTTCAAAGAATGGTTTGTATTTGATCATAAAACAGAAGAATTAAGTCTCCTGTTTCTCTATAGTAGCCATGAAAATATTGAGGAAAAAGTTGATTATTGGGAGAAGCAATGGTTAGCAGAACCGAAAGCTCCGATTTATAAAGATGTAACTCAAAATAATGTCTCAGATCTAGAAGTTTCAATGGATGAAGACGAGTTTATGAACGCAGTTAAATCCATACAACAATACATTTCTCAAGGTGATGTATTTCAAGTTAATTTATCCGTAAGACAAACAAGGCCCATTCATGTAGAGGCCATGGAAGTCTATGAACAGTTAAGGGTCTTAAACCCATCGCCATATATGGGTTATTTCCATACGCCTGATTTCCAGCTTGTTAGTGGGTCACCTGAGCTCTTAGTTAAGAAGGATGGAAAAGAAGTAAGCACCCGACCGATCGCAGGAACGCGTTCTAGAGGGAAAGATCATGAGGAAGACCTTGAGCTGGCAAATGAGCTTATAGGCAATGAGAAGGAAAGAGCAGAACATGTGATGCTTGTTGACCTAGAAAGAAATGATTTAGGTAGAGTTTGTGAATATGGGACAGTAGAAGTCAATGAATTTATGGTGATAGAAAAATATTCACATGTCATGCATATTGTTTCAAACGTGAGAGGTCAGCTCGCTGAAGGTAAAAGTGGGTTTGATCTCATTGATGCATCCTTCCCTGGTGGTACGATTACGGGTGCTCCAAAGGTAAGAACGATGGAGATTATCGAGGAACTTGAGCCCGTTCGCAGAGGACCATACACCGGTTCAATGGGCTGGATTGGCTTTAATGGAGACTTAGAACTCAATATTATTATTCGAACGATGCTCGTAAAAGACGGCAAAGCCCATGTACAAGCTGGTGCCGGAATTGTCATTGATTCTAACCCTAAACATGAATATAAAGAATCTCTCAAAAAAGCCATCGCCTTATGGAAAGCAAAAGAAATGGCAGAAAGTAAAAAAGGTGAATAAAGATGATTTTTATGATAGATAATTATGATTCCTTTACCTTTAACTTAGTTCAGTATCTAGGTGAGCTAGGTGAGGAGCTTATTGTAAAACGTAATGATCAAACTTCTATTAAGGAAATTAAGGAGCTGGGTCCTAGATATTTAATGGTCTCACCAGGACCTTGTAGTCCGAATGAAGCGGGAATTAGTTTAGAAGCCATTCAATCTTTTGCTGGTCAAATACCTATTTTTGGAGTCTGTCTAGGTCACCAATCTATTGCCCAAGCTTTCAATGGTGACGTGGTGCAGGCTGAGAGACTAATGCATGGAAAGACCTCACAGATATTCCATGACGGAAAAACGATTTTTGAAAATTTGCCTAATCCTTTTCCGGCGACTAGATATCATTCGTTAATTGTTAAAAAAGAGACATTACCAGATTGCTTGGAAATTTCAGCATGGACAGAGGAAGGAGAGATTATGGCGATTCGTCATAAGGAACTTCCTATTGAAGGTGTCCAATTCCATCCGGAGTCTATTATGACTACAGCAGGTAAGGATCTTTTGAAAAACTTCATCTCTCATTATAACTTTAGCAAGATTGAAAAGCGGAGCTAATCGAATATGTACATTTGTATAAATGGACAACTAGTGAAAAAAGAAGAGGCAGTCATTTCTCCTTTTGACCATGGATTCTTATATGGCATCGGTCTTTTTGAGACATTTAGAGTATATGAAGGCCACCCGTTTTTATTAGATGATCATATCAGGCGCTTAAATGAAAGTTTGCAAACCTTGGGGATAGCAAAAACTTTTATACGTGATGAGGTAAATGACTGGCTACAAAGGTTATTAATAAAGAACAACATATCGAATGCTAATGTGCGTTTAAATGTATCTGCCGGAATTGGTGAAGTAGGGGATTTAACGAGTCCATATCTTGAGCCGAATGTCATCATGTTTATGAAGCCTCTTCCTAAAGCGGGAGTTATGGTTGAAAAAAGGGCAGTATTACTGGAGCTCAATAGAAATACACCTGAAGGAGAATGGCGTTTAAAATCTCATCATTATATGAATAACATTTTGGCAAAAAAGGAAATTGGAAGCGACCCGAATGTGGAGGGGATTTTTCTAACAAAAGACGGATTCCTTGCTGAAGGAGTCGTATCAAACCTTTTTTGGATAAAAGAGAATACCCTTTATACTCCGAGTTTACAAACAGGTATATTAAATGGAATTACACGACAATTTATTATCAAACTAGCTGAGCGAAACAGTATTACTGTTGAGGAAGGCTTTTTTAAACCGAATGTTCTAGAGGAAGCGGAAGAGGTGTTTGTTACGAATTCTATTCAAGAGATTGTCCCTATTTCTACTTTTGAAGATGTTGATTTTCCGGGCAATAAAGGAAAGTGGGTTCAAGAGTTCCATAAACAGTACCGTTATTACACACAACAGATTTGGACTAGAACTGAGGTCTAATGGGAGGTTGCAAAAATGTCTGATGTAAGTGGTTTAATCCAATGTGGTCTTTATACATTAGATTTCAATAAAAAAACACTAATCATGGGGATTTTAAACACAACCCCAGACTCTTTTTCTGATGGTGGCAAATATAGTCATATTGATAAAGCAGTTGAACATGCGAAACAAATGGTTCAAGATGGTGCGGACATAATCGACATTGGCGGTGAATCAACTCGTCCCGGCTCAGAGAGGGTTTCGCTTGAAGAGGAACTTAATAGAGTCATTCCAGTCATTGAAGCTGTTTCAAAAGAGGTGGCTGTCCCTATTTCCATTGACACTTATAAGGCTGAAGTAGCTAAACAAGCCATAATGGCAGGGGCCCATATTATTAACGATGTATGGGGGGCTAAGGCTGATTCAGAAATGGCCAATGTGGCGGCCCATTTTAATGTTCCTATCATTCTTATGCATAATCGTGATAACCGTAATTATAAAAACTTCTTCCAAGATGTAGTGGATGATCTATACGAAAGTATTCAATTGGCTAAAAATGCTGGTGTAAGGACGGAAAAGATTATTTTAGACCCTGGAATTGGTTTTGCGAAAGACCTGGAGTTAAACCTTGAAATGATGAGGTATCTTGGGGAGCTTGTGGCAATTGGATATCCAGTATTGTTAGGAACATCTCGTAAAACAATAATTGGAACAATACTAGATTTACCTGTTGAAGAACGGGCAGAAGGTACGGTTGCTACCGTTTGCTACGGAATTCAAAAGGGTTGTCAAATCGTAAGGGTTCATGATGTAAAAGAAGTTTCTAGAGCGGCAAAAATGATGGATGCCTTAATGGGAAAGGGTGACTTTGGTGGATAAGATATATGTGAATAAGATGGAGTTTTATGGTTACCACGGAGTCTTTCCTGAAGAGACTAAACTGGGGCAAAGGTTTATCGTTGATTTAGTGGTTAATACAGACCTTAAGGCAGCGGGAGAAAGTGATGACCTAAATGAATCAATTAACTATGGTGAACTTTACCGTGTATGTAAGGAAATTGTTGAAGGAAAACCATATAAACTAGTAGAATCCGTTGCAGAAAAAATTGCTTCTACATGTCTTAGAGAATTTCCTAAGGCAGAAAGCGTAACAGTAAAAGTAATTAAACCAGATCCACCGATTCCTGGGCATTATGATTCTGTTGCTGTGGAGATAACAAGGGGTAGATAAAGTGAATAATACAGCATACATATCACTCGGTACCAATATGGGAGAAAAATCGTTAAATTTACATGATGCGATTGAATATATAGAGGAAAACGGTAAGATTGGTTTAGTAAATTTTTCATCCATTTACGCAACTGATCCGGTTGGATATACGGAACAGGATGAGTTTCTTAATATGGTATTGCACATAGAAACAGAACTTAATCCTTTAGAATTATTAGATTTTTGTCTAGATGTGGAAAATACTCTTGGGAGAAAAAGGGAAAAAAGATGGGGGCCAAGAATAATAGACCTTGACATTCTTCTCTATAATCAAGAAAATATTAATTCGGAGAAACTTATTGTTCCTCATCCTCGGATGAAAGATAGAGCTTTTGTTATCGTCCCTCTTATAGAGATTAGTCCAAACATCACTTTTCCGGAGATGAATCAACCTATAAAGTCTTTTTTGGAAGATATACCTGATAAAGAAGGAGTACGAATATGGAAGCTGAAAAATGGGGAAGACGTATTCGCGCTTTTCGCAAACTAAAAGGTTATACACAAGAAACCTTTGCAAAAGAGCTTAATGTATCAGTCTCTATTTTAGGAGAGGTCGAACGAGGAAACCGAATGCCTACGAATGATTTTATTGAAAAAGTGGCTCGGATGCTTAATGTTAGTGTAAGTGATTTAACACCACCAGAAGATAATTAAGATTAATATAGTTGCTTGGATCATTTTTTGAAGGAATAAAGGTCTACAAAATACAACTAGATTAAAGGGAGGTCAAATATGTTTAAAATCGGTAATGTGGACATAAAAAATAGAGTTGTCTTAGCTCCAATGGCTGGAGTTTGTAACTCAGCCTTCCGTTTAACGGTAAAAGAGTTTGGTGCAGGCTTAGTGTGTGCGGAAATGGTTAGTGACAAAGGGATTCTGATCAAGAACGAGAAAACTATGAATATGCTTTACATTGATGAGCGTGAAAAACCACTAAGCTTACAAATTTTTGGCGGCGAAAAAGACACACTTGTGGAAGCTGCTAAATTTGTAGACAAGAATACAAATGCAGATATTATTGACATTAATATGGGTTGCCCCGTTCCTAAAATTACAAAGTGTGATGCCGGTGCAAAATGGCTATTAGACCCTAATAAAATCTATGAGATGGTTTCAGCAGTTGTAGCTGAGGTGGAAAAGCCTGTTACGGTTAAAATGCGTATGGGTTGGGATGAAGATCATATCTATGCGATCCAAAATGCACAAGCAGTTGAACGTGCAGGAGGTAGTGCAGTTGCTCTTCATGGTCGAACTCGTGTTCAGATGTATGAAGGTACGGCTAACTGGGATATTATTCGTGAAGTGAAACAATCTATTAACATCCCATTAATCGGTAACGGTGATGTTCAAACTCCTCAAGATGCTAAACGAATGATAGAAGAAACAGGTGTTGACGGAGTCATGATTGGACGTGCAGCATTAGGTAACCCATGGATGATTTATCGTACAGTTAAGTATCTAGAGACGGGTGATTTAATGGATGAACCATCTGTCCGTGAAAAAATGGATGTATGTATCCTACATTTAGACCGATTAGTTGATTTGAAAACTGAGTATGTAGCTGTACGTGAAATGCGTAAACATGCTGCATGGTATTTAAAAGGTATCCGAGGAAATGCCAAAGTCCGTAATGCAGTCAATGAGTGTACGACAAGAGACGAACTTGTCGCATTATTAAACGTAGCAGTGGCCGAGGCAGAGGAAAAAGAAAAAATGGAATCTCAAGTAGGGTAAGGTTTGACTTCAATCGTTACTTTCAATATAATACCATTGTTATAACTGCCAGTTTATACTGGCAGTTTTTATTCTATTTACGGCTTCAATCTCTGTTTTAGTATAATTTATGTTAGAAATACACATATCTAAAAACTTTTTAGGTGTCTGTTTTATAGACTTTGTGTAAAATAATATAATGTAGTTTAATTGTGTTAATAAAAAAGTTTACATATAAAAAGATTTAACTTATTGGAGATGATTGAAATGAGTCATGAAGAATTAAATGACCAGTTAAGAGTTAGACGTGAGAAAATGAGCGCTATGAGAGAGAAAGGTTTAGACCCGTTTGGTAAACGTTTTGATCGATCTCATCAGTCTCAAGAATTAATTAGTCAATATGGAGAATTAGAAAAAGAAGAAGTAGATAGCAAAGAAGTTTCTGTTACTCTTGCAGGCCGTATTATGACTAAACGCGGTAAAGGAAAAGCGGGATTTGCTCATATTCAAGATCTATCTGGTCAAATTCAAATTTATGTTCGTAAAGATGCTGTTGGCGAAGATCAGTACGAGCTTTTTGATAGTGCAGACTTAGGTGACATTGTAGGAATTACTGGTACTCTGTTCAAAACCCAAGTTGGTGAGCTTTCTGTTAAAGTAAAAAACTTTGACCTATTAACTAAGTCATTAAGACCACTTCCAGAAAAATTCCATGGATTAAAAGATGTTGAACAACGCTACCGTCAACGTTACTTAGATTTAATCATGAGCCAGGAGAGTAAAGAGACTTTTATTACTCGAAGCCTTATTATTCAATCAATGAGACGTTATTTAGACAATAACGGATATTTAGAAGTTGAGACACCGATGATGCATGCTATTGCAGGTGGAGCTTCTGCACGTCCGTTCATTACACATCATAATGCACTAGATATGCAACTTTATATGCGTATTGCAATAGAACTGCACTTGAAACGCCTAATTGTTGGTGGATTAGAAAAAGTATATGAAATAGGCCGTGTATTCCGAAATGAAGGTGTTTCTACTCGTCACAATCCGGAGTTTACTATGATTGAGCTATATGAGGCTTATGCTGACTACCGTGATATCATGAATCTAACAGAAAATCTAATTGCCCACATTGCCCAAGAAGTTCTAGGTACAACTACAGTACAGTATGGTGAATATGAAGTTGACTTAAAACCTGAGTGGAAGAGACTGCACATGGTAGATGCAATTAAAGAATACACTGGAGTAGACTTCTGGAAGGAAATGAGTACAGAAGAAGCTAAAGCACTCGCTAAGGAACATGGTGTAGAAATTAAAGATACTATGCTGTATGGACACATCGTTAATGAATTCTTTGAGCAAAAGGTAGAAGAAAAACTAATTCAACCAACGTTCATTTTTGGACATCCAGTTGAAATTTCACCACTTGCTAAGAAAAATGATGAAGATCCTCGTTTTACTGATCGTTTTGAATTATTTATTGTTGCACGTGAGCATGCTAATGCATTCACAGAACTAAATGATCCAATCGATCAACGTGAGCGCTTTGAAGCGCAATTACAAGAGCGTGAGCAAGGAAATGATGAAGCTCATATGATGGATGATGACTTTATTGAGGCTTTAGAATATGGAATGCCTCCTACAGGTGGACTAGGTATTGGGATTGACCGTATAGTAATGCTATTAACAAACTCACCATCAATTAGAGATGTTTTATTATTCCCATTAATGCGTCATCGTTAATTGTGGTAGAAGACAAGGTTCAGAGCCTTGTCTTTTTTATTTGATATAAGAAATACTTTTTTTAAAAAAAGTATTGCATAAAAAAAGTTATGGTGATATAGTATTAAAAGTCGCTGCTAGACAACGACATCAGTAAAAAAAGATTTAAAAAAACTTATTGACGGTTGAATAGAAAGCTGTTAATATTAAAAAGTCGCCTTGAGCGATAAACTTGTTCTTTGAAAACTGAACAAATCATACGTCAACGTTTAATTTTATTTTTTAAGAGCTAAATCTTACTCTTTATTGGAGAGTTTGATCCTGGCTCAGGACGAACGCTGGCGGCGTGCCTAATACAT
>NZ_JAXOFX010000022.1:0-60383 GCF_034427655.1 Robertmurraya mangrovi | reverse complement strand
AATTACATAGTCTGGTGGCGATAGCGAGAAGGTCACACCCGTTCCCATACCGAACACGGAAGTTAAGCTTCTCAGCGCCAATGGTAGTTAGGGGCTGTCCCCTTGTGAGAGTAGGACGTCGCCAGGCAGAAAAAACGAGTATCTAACAGATACTCGTTTTTTTGTTATGAAAAGGACTGACTAAGTTAATATAATCCAATAATTTACTTCTCTTTATAATAAATCTTTAATTATCAAGTTATTATATGAACTAATTGTGAATCTGAATGAAAAATGAGCAGATTTTTAAAAACTTTATAATATTAAGCAGTTAAAAGCCTATATAATGAATCTATAGAATTAAAAAAATTTCTTTACGAGTATTAGCAAAAATGTGTTTTTGATTATATACAGGTTTTCAAATAGCACTTGTAGATAGTAAATCGATTTAATAAATGAGGCTAAGATGAGGAGATTTTATAATGAAACCATTTATTTTTTCTATATACAAAGAGAAATCATTACATATTGTAACAGTAAGTAATAGTTATGAAAAAGCAAATTGAGGAACTAAAATCTGCTATCAAACATTTTCAGTCTCTTTTTGAAAGCCTAGATGAAGTGTATTGGACAATGGACGTTGAAGAAGGCAAGCTTCTACAAATATCTCCATCTTGTCAAAAGATATATGGACTTCCACCCGAAGCCTTTTTTGAAAACTCAGCTATCTGGTTAGATGTGGTGTATCCAGAGGATTACGAGTATGTATTAGAAAAGCAGCAGGTATTAAAAACAGGGGAAAAATTAGATTATGAATATCGTATTATACATCAACAGGATCAGTCAATTCGTTGGGTAAGAGATCAAACGGTCCCTACATTAGACTCAGAAGGAAATATCATTTTTCTAAATGGAATGATATCGGATATAACAGAGAAAAAAATGAAAGATAAGAGACTAGTTACCCTTGCAAAAGTGTTAAATAGCACAATTGAAGGTGTCTTAGTTACAGATCATAATCAAAAGATTATTATGTTTAATCCAGCTTTTACAACCATAACGGGTTATGGAAGTGAAGTAATAGGTATGACACCAAAAGTGTTAAGATCTGGTTTGCAGGAGTCAAACTTTTATAAGAAACTATGGCATCAGCTTAAGACAAAGGGCTTTTGGCAAGGAGAACTGTCAAACCGTCGAAAAAATGGAGACATCTATGTTCAATGGGCTACCATCACGACAATTAAAGGTGAAAATGGAGAAATACAAGGTTATGCATCAATATTTGATGATATAACTGAGAGAAAAAGAGAAGAAGATAGGATACATGAGGATATTCAGCTTGCTTCTTTAGTTCAAAAAACTATTCTAAAACCTTCTTTTAACAATAATGATATTCAAATTTCAGGTTATTATAAACCGTCCTATGGTCTTGCAGGGGATATGTACACCTGGTATGAATTAGGTCCAGGGAAATATGGCGTTATTATATTCGATGTCATGGGACATGGTGTGGCCGCTTCCCTAGTTGTCATGTCTATTAATTCAATCCTAAGGAGCATTATCCAGACTAATCCTCATCCAACATATGTATTTAAAGAGCTTAATAAACATATTAGGAACTTATTTCACCTGAATAAAAAGGAAGTACCTTTCTATTTCACAGGTATATATTCCGTTATCGATTTAGGTAAAAATCAAATTGAATATAGTAACGCTGGGCATCCTGCAGGCTTTTTGAGGCAAGTCGATGGCAATATACAAAGACTTGATGAGGGAACGGTTCCAATTGGGCTTTTGGATGAGATTGACGTACCTACCCAAAAACTATCTTGGACAAAAGGAAGTCAATTGATTTTATATACCGATGGACTTATAGATATATTTAACGAAAGTATTCTAAAAAATATTGTTATTCTAGAAAAAGAGATTAACAAACAGGCCAAGCTCTTTACAGAAAAAGATATAGAGAATTTTATTGATTTTATACAAAATAAGTATGGCGAGTTTAAAGATGATGTCTCTTTACTATTAGTAAATTTTAAGTAACTCTTTCCATGGAAAGAGTTTTTTCTATATTTAAGGTTTAAATAATTTTGGGGCGGGAAAATGTAGTGGTAATAAAGGGTTACATTATTGATTTTTACAATTACTAATACACAAATAATAGAATAAAACATACATTTGATTCGTTAAAGATTTAAAAAATGGTTAGAATGAACAGTATGTAAAGATTGCATGAATATGGGAGGTTCATGTATAATTTTAATCAAATAAGTCAAATATAGTCAAAGTCAGATAGGAGGAGGTTTTTTGAGGAACATCTCCGATATCATTGAGCAGTATTTAAAAGAAGTACTAGAGTTAAGTGAGCAGGAAATTGTTGAGATAAAGCGAAGTGAGATTGCAGACAAATTCCAATGTGTTCCTTCACAAATAAACTATGTAATAAATACTCGTTTTACAATCGAAAAAGGGTATGCAGTGGAAAGCAAGCGTGGTGGTGGTGGTTACATTAGAATTATGAAGGTCCAGTCACATGATTACGCGCATTTAATCGAACAGCTCCTCAACTTATTTCAGAGTCGAATATCACAAAATAGTGCTGAAAACGTAATCTATCGTTTAGTTGAAGAAGAGGTCATATCAAACAGAGAAGCAAAAATTATGTTAAGTGTTATAGACCGATCTGTATTATATATTGACCTTCCTTATCGGGATGAGCTTCGTGCAAGAATGTTAAAAGCCATGCTGACATCCTTAAAGTATAAGTAACTTTCAAAAAGGTACATTTTAGAAAGAAGCGATAGCTTGAGAGGTGATTCAAAGTGATTTGCCAGGAATGTAATGAAAGGCCTGCTACTCTTCATTTCACTAAGATTAATAATGGGGAAAAAACAGAGTATCATCTTTGTGAAAAATGCGCCCAAGAAAAAAGTGAAAGTTTTATTTTAAACAATACCTCGGGATTTTCAATTAATAATCTATTAGCTGGATTACTTAATTTTGAAAGTACTTTCCAACAACCTACTCAAAAGTCACCCTTTTATCAAGAAGAAGTTTTACAATGTGAAGGCTGTTCTATGACGTATAAACAATTTATTCAAGTTGGACGTTTTGGATGCGCGAATTGCTATGAGACCTTTAAGGAGCAAATGAAGCCTATCCTAAGAAGACTTCATAGTGGAAATGAGACTCATAATGGTAAAATTCCTGAGCGTATTGGAGGGAATATTCATCTTCGTAAGAATATCGAAGACTTAAAGCAAGCATTAAAAGACTCCATAGCTCAAGAAGAATTCGAAAAGGCTGCTGAGATTAGAGATCAAGTCCGGTCTTTAGAGAAGCAGTTAAATGAGTCTAACCAGGGAGGGGAATGAGCGTGTCGTTGGAACGATTTATTAATCAAGCTATTAGCTCGTGGATGAGCTCAGAGGGGCCTGATTCAGACATTGTTCTAAGCTCCCGAATTCGTTTAGCGAGAAATATAAGTAAATACCAATTTCCAACATTATTTACGAACGAAGAAGCACAAGAAGTTATCCATACGATTGAAAAATGTGTGAGTAACCACAAGATTCTAGACCTTGGGGAGCTTGAGCTTCTGTTAATGGAAAACTTACAACCTTTACAAAAAAGGGTTCTCGTAGAAAAGCATCTGATTAGCCCACATCTAGCTGAGAGTTCTCCTTTTGGTGCTTGCCTCCTTTCTGAAAATGAAGAGGTTAGTATTATGATTAATGAGGAGGATCACATTCGTATTCAGTGCTTATTTCCGGGATTTCAATTAACTGAATCCCTTCATATGGCAAACCAAATAGATGATTGGTTAGAGGAACATGTGGATTATGCTTTTAATGAAAAGGTTGGATATTTAACTAGCTGTCCTACGAATGTGGGAACAGGCTTAAGGGCTTCGGTTATGATGCATTTACCTGGGCTTGTCCTTACTCAACAAATGAGCAGAATCATCCCGGCTATTAACCAGCTAGGGTTAGTAGTAAGGGGGATATACGGTGAGGGTAGTGAAGCATTGGGGAATATCTTTCAAATCTCCAATCAGATTACACTCGGAAAATCTGAAGAAGATATTGTAGAAGATTTAAAAAGTGTAGTTAGTCAATTAATTTCACAGGAAAGATCAGCTAGAGAAGCATTACTAAAGACTTCTAACATACAATTAGAAGACAGAGTATTCCGCTCCTTTGGGATCCTGTCCAACAGCAGAATTATTGAATCGAAAGAAGCCGCTCGCTGTTTGTCTGATGTTAGGTTAGGGATAGATTTAGGTTTTATAAAAAATATTTCAAAAAATATTTTAAATGAATTAATGATTTTAACCCAACCAGGGTTTTTACAGCAATATGCAGGTGGGCCATTAAGACCAAATGAGCGAGATATACGCCGTGCTTCACTTATTAGAGAAAGATTAAAGATGGAAAAATAAGTTTTGTAGGGAGGACTTGAACATGATGTTTGGACGCTTTACAGAAAGAGCACAAAAAGTATTAGCATTAGCCCAAGAAGAAGCGATTAGATTAGGACATAACAATATCGGTACAGAACATATTTTGCTAGGGCTTGTTCGTGAAGGTGAAGGTATTGCAGCTAAAGCTCTTTATGCTCTAGGACTAGGTTCAGATAAAATCCAAAAAGAAGTAGAGAATCTGATTGGCAGAGGACAAGATGCTTCTCAAACGATTCATTATACTCCACGTGCTAAAAAGGTAATTGAGCTATCTATGGACGAAGCTCGCAAACTAGGTCATTCCTATGTAGGAACAGAACATATTTTATTAGGTTTAATTAGAGAGGGAGAAGGAGTAGCAGCTAGAGTACTTAATAACCTAGGTGTTAGTCTAAATAAAGCTCGTCAACAGGTACTGCAACTTTTAGGAAGCAGTGAGTCAAATGGTCACTCAGGAGGAGCTGCAGCTAGTGCCAATACTCCAACGCTTGACGGACTAGCACGTGATTTAACGGCAATTGCTAGAGAGGGTAGCTTGGACCCTGTTATTGGCCGAAGTAAAGAAATTCAACGTGTAATTGAAGTGTTAAGCCGTCGTACGAAAAATAATCCTGTATTGATCGGTGAGCCAGGAGTCGGTAAAACAGCGATTGCTGAAGGTCTTGCACAACAAATTGTTAATAATGAGATTCCTGAAACATTACGTGATAAACGAGTAATGACGTTAGATATGGGAACAGTAGTTGCTGGAACGAAATATCGTGGTGAATTTGAAGACCGACTAAAGAAAGTGATGGATGAAATTCGCCAGGCAGGTAATATTATTTTATTCATTGATGAGCTTCATACTCTAATTGGAGCAGGTGGAGCAGAAGGTGCCATTGACGCGTCTAATATTCTAAAACCATCACTAGCTCGTGGGGAACTTCAATGTATCGGTGCTACTACACTTGATGAATATAGAAAATATATTGAAAAAGACGCAGCCCTTGAGCGTCGTTTCCAACCGATTACAGTGGATGAACCAACATCTGATGAATCCATTCAAATTTTAAAAGGGCTACGTGATCGTTATGAAGCACATCACCGTGTATCGATTACAGATGAAGCTATAGAAGCAGCTGTTAAACTTTCTGACCGTTACATTTCTGATCGTTTCCTTCCGGATAAAGCGATTGATCTTATCGATGAAGCAGGATCGAAAGTGCGTTTACGATCTTATACAACACCACCTAACTTAAAAGAGCTAGAAGCTCAATTAGAAGAGGTACGTAAAGAAAAGGATGCAGCTGTTCAAGGACAAGAGTTTGAAAAAGCAGCTTCTTTAAGAGACTCTGAACAACGTCTACGTGAAAAACTTGAAGAGACGAAGAAGTCTTGGAAAGAGAAGCAAGGAAAAGAAAACTCTGAAGTGACAGTGGAAGATATTGCGAACGTTGTATCAAGCTGGACTGGAATTCCTGTTTCGAAGCTTGCTCAGACAGAAACCGATAAACTGTTGAACTTAGAATCTATTTTACACTCTAGAGTGATTGGGCAAGAAGAAGCTGTTAAGGCGATATCTAAAGCGGTTCGTCGTGCTCGTGCAGGCTTAAAGGATCCGAAAAGACCAATTGGTTCTTTCATCTTCCTAGGTCCAACAGGGGTTGGGAAAACAGAACTTGCTAGAGCACTAGCAGAATCTATGTTTGGTGACGAAGATGCGATGATTCGTGTTGATATGTCTGAGTATATGGAAAAACACTCCACTTCTAGATTAGTTGGTTCACCTCCAGGTTATGTAGGTTATGAAGAAGGTGGGCAATTAACAGAAAAAGTACGAAGAAAACCTTATTCGGTAGTACTTTTAGATGAAATTGAAAAAGCACATCCTGATGTGTTTAATATTCTCCTTCAAGTATTAGAGGATGGACGCCTAACAGATTCAAAAGGAAGAACGGTAGACTTTAGAAATACAGTATTAATCATGACTTCTAACGTCGGAGCAGAATCTTTAAAACGTAACAAATATGTAGGTTTTAATATCCAAGATGGAGAACAAGACTATAAAGATATGAAAGGGAAAGTGATGGAGGAATTGAAAAAAGCATTCCGTCCAGAGTTCCTTAACCGTATCGATGAAATTATTGTCTTCCATGCACTGGAAAAGAAACATTTACAACAAATTGTTACTTTAATGTCTGATCAATTAATCAAGCGACTAGTGGAACAAGATATTACATTAGAATTAACAGATGCTGCGAAAGAAAAGATCTCCGAAGAGGGGTACGATCCAGAATATGGAGCAAGGCCACTGCGCAGAGCTATTCAGAAAAATATCGAAGATCGCTTGTCTGAAGAACTCCTAAAGGGAACGGTATTAAAAGGACAAAATATTATTATTGATATTGATAATGGTGATTTTATCGTTCGAACAGGTGAACCTGTAACAAAATAATGATTGAAAGGTACACGTTTTAAACTTGCGTGTACCTTTTTTTACAAGTACACTTGTTCGTATACAGTATAAAAGAATAAATTCCAATCCACCTTCCCCTATATAAAAATACTCCTTAAATTTCTTGTCAAAGCATTCATCTAGAATAGCATGTAAAAAACCTTATTGTATGTGCATACATATAGAGAGAGGAAGAAAAGAATGGCAAAAGTAAAAACAAAATTTATCTGCCAAGAGTGTGGATATGAATCCGCAAAATGGATGGGAAAATGCCCTGGTTGTGGTACATGGAACAAAATGGTGGAAGAGGTTGAGAAAACAAGCACGAATAGAAGAAAGGCTTTTACACACTCTGAAGGAACCAATGTACTATCGAAGGCTACTCCTATTACCTCCATTGAAACCACCCATGAACCAAGAATACAAACGGACCTTTCCGAGTTAAATCGAGTACTAGGTGGAGGGATTGTAAGAGGTTCACTAGTTTTAATAGGGGGAGATCCTGGTATCGGGAAGTCCACCCTTTTACTACAAGTTTCTTCTCAGTTAGCAAATAAAAACCAATCGGTTCTATACATTTCAGGTGAAGAATCGATGAAGCAAACTAAATTAAGAGCGGACCGTCTAGGCGTAGCCTCGGAAAATCTATTAGTTTATTCAGAAACGGATTTAGATGAGATTAGTCGTACTATTGATAACGTCAATCCTAGCTTTGTAATTATTGATTCCATTCAAACTGTATTTCACCCCAACGTTACTTCTGCCCCAGGAAGTGTATCCCAAGTACGAGAATGTACAGCGGAACTCATGAGAATTGGTAAATCAAAAGGAATTGCTATCTTTATTGTTGGTCATGTTACGAAGGAAGGATCTATAGCGGGTCCAAGACTTTTAGAGCATATGGTAGATACCGTTTTATATTTTGAAGGTGAACGTCATCATACATACCGTATATTAAGAGCTGTAAAAAATCGCTTTGGATCTACAAATGAGATGGGTATTTTTGAAATGAAGGAGTTCGGCCTTGAAGAAGTAGAAAATCCTTCTGAGATTTTTTTAGAAGAAAGAGCACAAGGTGCTTCCGGCTCTACAGTCGTTGCATCAATGGAAGGAACTCGTCCTGTTTTAGTGGAGATTCAGGCTCTTATCTCTCCTACTAGCTTTGGAAATCCTAGAAGAATGGCAACGGGCATTGACCATAATCGAGTTTCTTTATTAATGGCTGTATTGGAGAAGCGTGTAGGTTTATTATTAGCTAATCAAGATGCTTATTTAAAAGTGGCGGGTGGCGTGAAGTTAGATGAGCCAGCTATTGACTTAGCGATTGCAGTTAGTATCGCTTCTAGTTTCCGAGATAAATCAACGAGACCGACTGATTGCATTATTGGGGAAGTAGGTTTGACAGGAGAAGTAAGAAGGGTATCTAGAATAGAACAACGTGTCCAAGAAGCGGCAAAGTTAGGGTTTGAACGTGTCATTATACCTGCTAATAATATAGGAGGCTGGAAGGGCCCAGAGGGGATAGAATTAGTCGGTGTATCAACTGTTTCACAGGCACTTCATGTAACGTTAGGGGGGTAATATGTGGAGAATAAAAAGCTTAATGAGATGACCATGAGTGAAGTGTTACAATTCATCGCACCAGGAGCTCCCATACGTGAAGGAATTGATAATGTTTTGCGTGCGAATACGGGTGGCCTTATCGTCTTAGGTTACAATGAAAAAGTAAAATCCATTGTAGATGGTGGTTTTCAAATTAACTGTCCTTTCACACCTAGTTATTTATATGAACTGGCTAAAATGGATGGAGCGATTATTTTAAATGAAAAGGGAAATAAAATCTTAATTGCAAACGCACAATTAGCTCCAGATCCAAGTGTCCCCTCTACTGAAACAGGGATGCGCCATCGGACGGCTGAACGGGTTGCAAGGCAAACGCGAGCTCTTGTCATTGCCATTTCCCAAAGACGAAATGTAATCACTTTGTACCAAGGGAACTTTAGGTACGCTCTTCGTGAAATTGCTGTCATTCTTACGAAAGCAAATCAGGCTATTCAAACATTAGAAAAATATAAGGTTGTCCTAGAACAAAGTATTTCTAACCTAGGAATTATTGAGTTTGAAGAAATGGTCACATACAGTGATGTTTTACAAGTGATGCATCGAGTAGAAATGGTTTTGCGAATAAAAAATGAGCTATTAACCTATTTAAGCGAGCTAGGCACGGAAGGCCGGTTGATTAGATTACAAATGAACGAGCTTTTATCAGATATAGAAATGGAAGCTGTACTCATTATAAAAGATTATGCTTTTTCAAGGGATCATAAGCCGGAAGAATTTTTAAAGAGATTTCAGGAGATGTCGACAGGGGATATGATTGAAGATACAGTGCTATTAAAAATGTTAGGTTACCAAGGATACATTCATGTGGATGAATACATTTGTCCTAGAGGATATCGTATGTTAAATAAGATTCCTCGACTGCCTCCCATTATCATTGAGAATTTAGTGCATAAATACAAGGAGCTAAGAAATATTGTTTCTGCCTCTGTTGAAGATTTAGATGAAGTGGAAGGAATAGGGGAAGTAAGGGCAAGAAAAATAAAAGATGGCCTTAAGCTCATAAAAGAGCAGCTATTTGCTGATAGACAACTCTAAAAAGGGATTGAATTGAAATAAACAATATGCTAAAATGAAAAATTTAAATATTTGACAGTTGATTTTACTTGGTGCTACCCTTTATGTATCAAATAATATAAAAAATTACTACTAATGGTAACTATTTTTAATATAAATCGTCTTAATAGTGTAGAGATCATTAACTTTAAAAGAGAATAGCTAAAGGTTAATACTATTTTAATAACATTTTCTTTTCAATTTGTTAACATTATCAAATTTCTCAGTAATAATAGGTTTCAATTTTTAGAATTTGTTTATAATGAGTAAAAGGAGGTGAAGGAATGTTAAAACGTATTATACAAGCATGCTTCCTTATTACAGGTGGGACGCTAGGGATTTTTCTTATTCCCGATTTATTAAAATTAGTGAGTTTAGATGACATTCCTCTAATAAATAATCATTATGTTACCGCTATTTTAGGTGCAATTATTTTTTATCTTATTACTTTTTGGGCGGTTGATTATGTAGTTAACTTTATTAAATGGTTAGAAGAATCTATCGTAAAAATACCGATTACTGATATTATTTTTGGTAGTGTTGGACTAGTATTTGGTCTTGTAGTGGCTTTTTTAGTAGGTTATGCTTTAAGCGCAATTGAAGTTCCTATTTTAAACACAGTTGTTCCCATTTTATTAACTCTTCTTTTTGGATATTTAGGATTTCAGGTTGGCTTTAAGAAAAGAGACGAATTGCTGAATCTTTTCTCAAAGGGAAAGAAGAAGTCAGGTGAAGAGGAACCAACGAGTAAGGAATCTCCTAAGGAATTAAAAATTCTTGATACTAGTGTAATTATCGATGGTAGAATCGCTGATATATGTCAGACAGGCTTCCTTGACGGTACGATTGTGATTCCACAATTCGTACTAGAAGAATTACAGCATATTGCCGATTCGTCGGATGTATTAAAACGTAATCGTGGTCGAAGAGGTTTAGATATATTAAACCGTATACAAAAAGAGCTTTCGATGAATGTTGAGATTTATGAAGGTGATTTTGAGGATGTACAAGAAGTGGATAGCAAACTTGTAAAGCTTGCAAAGCTTACTAATGGTGTGTTAGTTACTAATGATTTCAACCTCAATAAAGTATGTGAACTTCAAAAAGTTTCGGTATTAAATATAAACGATTTAGCAAATGCAGTTAAGCCAGTCGTACTTCCTGGAGAAGAAATGCATGTACAAGTGATTAAAGACGGGAAAGAGTACAACCAAGGGATCGCCTATTTGGATGATGGTACGATGATTGTAGTTGAAGACGGTAGAGATTTCATTGGTAAGCATATTGATGTGTTAGTGACTAGTGTTCTTCAAACATCTGCTGGTAGAATGATTTTTGCTAAACCCAAACTATTAGAAAAAGCTCTATAGAATTTCTAGTTCATTTAGATAGGGGTTTTAATATGACTTATAAAGTCATTATACCTGCCGCGGGTCTAGGTAAAAGAATGGGAGCGGGGAAGAATAAGCTCTTGCTAGAATTAAATGAAGTACCAATCTTAATTCATACTTTGCGTGTTTTTGAAAAAGATGATTTATGTGACGGCATTATTTTATCCATCTCACCGCAAGAGGAAGAGCTATTTAAGGAATTATTAAAAACATATCAAATAAATAAAGTCGAGCATTTCGTTCATGGTGGAAAAGAGAGACAGCATAGTGTTTTTAATGGCTTAAAAGTACTTGCTGGCTTTGATGGAATCGTATTAGTTCATGATGGAGCTAGACCTTTTATTGATACTATGTTAATTCATGAGTTAGTGGCTGTAACAAGCGAGTCGGGTGCAGCTGTCCTGGCTGTCCCAGTGAAAGATACAATCAAAAAGGTTGCTAATGATGAAGTGGTAGAGACAGTTGAACGTGCAAGCTTGTGGGCAATTCAAACCCCACAAGCTTTTCGTGTTTCGTTGCTGATGGAAGCGAATATAAAAGCTGAGGAAGATAGGTTCGTCGGAACGGATGATGCAAGTCTAGTAGAAAGATTAAATTATCCAATAAAAATTGTTAAAGGTAATTATGATAATATTAAGCTGACTACACCAGAGGATTTATATTTTGCTGAAGCAATCATTCGAAAACTAGAGAAAATATAATGTTTATAAAGGAGATAAATCATGTTTCGTATTGGTCAAGGGTTTGATGTTCATCAGTTAACGGAGGGACGTCCCTTAATTATCGGAGGGATTGAGATTCCTTATGAAAAAGGGCTATTAGGTCACTCAGATGCGGATGTGCTTTTACATACAGTAGCAGATGCATGTCTTGGAGCGATTGGAGCAGGGGACATTGGAAAGCATTTTCCTGATACAGATCCTAACTTTAAAGATGCTGATTCTGCAAAACTTTTAGAGCATGTTTGGAGTATGGTTGAAGAGTTAGGTTACGAATTAGTCAATGCCGACTGTACGATTATTGCTCAGAAACCCAAAATGGCTCCATATATCGATCAAATGAAAACTAGAATTGCTAAACTATTAAAGGCTACTCCAGAACAGATTAATGTAAAAGCAACAACAACAGAAAAGTTAGGTTTCACTGGAAGAGGGGAAGGAATTGCTTCACAGGCAGTCGTTCTAATTCAGAAAAAATAGTTGGAATAAGTCCATTTAAACGCCTGAAAATTAGACTGATCACTAGTTTATTTTACTAAGGAACTAGTGATACAATATATCAGGATGAAAATTTAAGGAGGCCGTTTTATGTCAAACAATGTTCGTGTGCGTTATGCTCCGAGTCCAACTGGACATTTACATATAGGTAATGCTCGTACCGCTCTTTTCAATTATTTATTTGCTCGAAATCAAGGTGGAAAATTCATTATTCGTATAGAAGACACGGATAAAAAGAGAAATATTGCTGGTGGAGAAGAAAGCCAGCTAAAGTATTTAAAATGGTTAGGTATGGACTGGGATGAAAGTGTTGATGTAGGTGGAGAGTATGGACCATACCGCCAGTCAGAGCGTAACGATATTTATGCTAAGTATTATAATGAGCTACTAGAAAAGGGTTATGCTTATAAATGTTACTGTACAGAAGAGGAGCTTGAAGCGGAACGTGAGGCTCAAGCTGAGAAAAATGAAATGAGCGGGTATTCTGGAAAATGCCGTAACTTAACGGCGGAAGAAAGAGAACAGCTTGAGAGTGAAGGAAGACAACCAAGCATTCGATTCCTTGTTCCAGAAGGAAAAGTATATACCTTTGATGACATGGTAAAAGGTTCAGTCTCATTCGAGTCAGATGGAATCGGCGGAGACTTTGTTATTGTTAAAAAAGATGGTACGCCAACTTATAATTTTGCCGTTGCTGTTGATGATCATCTAATGGAAATTACTCATGTACTACGTGGAGATGACCATATTTCCAATACTCCTAAGCAAATGATGATTTATGAGGCTTTAGGCTGGGATACTCCAATCTTTGGACACATGACTTTAATTGTGAATGAAAGCCGCAAAAAGTTAAGTAAACGTGATGAGTCTATTATTCAATTTATTGAACAATATGAAGAGTTAGGATATCTTCCTGAAGCATTATTTAACTTTATTGCCTTGCTTGGCTGGTCACCATCGGGTGAGGAAGAAATTTTCACAAAAGAAGAGTTCATTAATATTTTTGATACGAATCGTTTATCTAAATCTCCTGCATTATTTGATAAGCAAAAACTTACTTGGATGAATAATCAGTACATGAAGAAGCGTGACCTTGATACGGTAGTCGCGATTGCTTTACCTCACTTAATTAAGGCTGGAAAAGCGAGCGAAGATATGACAGAAGAGCAATCTCAGTGGGTACGTGATCTTATCGCTCTATATCATGATCAAATGAGTTATGGTGCTGAGATTGTTAGTCTATCAGAGTTGTTCTATCGTGATGAAGTGGTGGTAGAGGAAGAAGGTAAAGAAGTATTAGCAGGAGAACAAGTTCGTGACGTACTATCTGCTTTTCTAGCTGAAATTGAAAAAATGGAGAAGTTAACAGGTGAAGAAGTGAAAGCTTCTTTAAAAGTGGTCCAAAAAGAAACAGGTCAAAAAGGGAAAAACTTGTTTATGCCTATTCGTGTGGCTACTACAGGTCAAACTCATGGCCCAGACCTGCCTAAGGCTATTGCTTTATTAGGAAAAGAAAAAGTAATTCAACGTGTAACGAGCATTATTAGTTAACATATTGGTAAAAATGTAATATAGTATGATTAAACGAAAAATTGCCATTAGGCAAAAAGCAGTCCTTAAAAATCTATATCTCTAAAAATGTTGATAAGGATAAGTAAAAAAGTAAAGCTTTTAAGAGAGAACCATCACCGGCTGAAAGTGGTTTAAGCCTCTGACTTTTTGAAATGCACCTTTGAATCTCTTTTCGAAATAGGGTTAAACCCTATAGTAGTCTAGGGCGGATACCTCCGTTAACGGGTTAGAGTTGAGGTTGTTATATGGCGACCTAAACAGAGTGGAACCGCGCATTCAAGCGTCTCTGTCATTTTTGACAGGGGCGCTTTTTATTTTCTTAAAATACTTTTTTGACTCAGGGAAGCTAGTAACCGATTCAGTGAAAAAATAATGTAGGGAGGGACCTGAGATGTTCAAAAGGCTTAAGGAAGACATTGAGGTTGTTTTCGAACAAGACCCAGCAGCAAGAACTTATTTTGAAGTCATTCTAACCTACTCGGGTTTACATGCTATCTGGGCACACCGATTGGCCCATACCATGTATAAGCGAAAGTTCTATTTCTTAGCCCGAGTGATTTCGCAAATCAGTCGATTTTTTACTGGTATTGAAATTCATCCAGGAGCAAAGATTGGTAGAAGATTGTTTATTGACCACGGGATGGGTGTGGTAATCGGAGAGACGTGCGAAATAGGGGATAATGTCACGATATTTCAAGGTGTTACATTAGGCGGAACCGGCAAGGAAAAAGGAAAAAGGCATCCAACCATTAAGGACAATGCATTGATTGCAACAGGAGCAAAAGTATTAGGGTCCATTACTATTGGTGAAAATTCTAAAATAGGAGCTGGATCGGTTGTTTTAAAGGAAGTGCCACCTAATTCAACGGTAGTTGGAATACCCGGTAGAGTAGTCATTCGTGATGGAGTGAAAGTAAACAAAGATCTGAACCATTGCGACCTACCTGATCCGACTGCTGACCGTTTTAAAGAGATAGAGTCGGAAATGGAGCATTTAAGAAAAGAACTTAATAACCTAAAATTGGAAAGGAGCATAAAGCATGGGAATTAAAATTTACAATACAGAAGCACGTGAGAAACAAGATTTCATCCCTCTAGAAGAGGGGAAGGTAAAAATGTATGTTTGCGGACCTACTGTTTATAATTATATTCATATAGGAAACGCACGCCCGCCAATCGTGTTTGATACGGTTAGACGCTATTTAGAATTCAGAGGATATGATGTTCAATATATTTCTAATTTTACGGACGTTGATGACAAGTTGATTAAAGCGGCTAATGAATTAGGAGAAGAGGTTCCGACGATAGCAGAAAGATTTATTGAGGCATACTTTGAAGATGTTTCTGCTCTAGGTTGCAAAAAAGCAGATGTTCACCCACGAGTAACGGAGAGCATGGATATTATCCTGGAATTTATTCAAGCTCTAATTGACAAAGGCTATGCTTATGAATCAGAGGGTGATGTCTATTTCCAGACACGTAAATTTAAAGACTATGGTAAACTCTCACACCAGTCTATTGATGAACTTCGGTTAGGTGAACGTATCGCTGTAGGTGAAAAGAAACAAGATTCTTTAGACTTTGTTCTTTGGAAAGCGGCAAAGCCTGGTGAAATTTCTTGGAAAAGTCCTTGGGGAGAAGGAAGACCAGGTTGGCATATTGAGTGCTCAGCTATGATTAAGAAGTATTTAGGTGACACGATTGATATACATGCTGGTGGACAGGATTTAACATTCCCACACCATGAAAATGAAATTGCTCAGTCAGAAGCATTATCAGGTAAAACGTTTGCTCGTTACTGGATGCATAATGGATATATTAATATTGATAATGAAAAGATGTCTAAGTCATTAGGAAATTTTGTGTTAGTGCACGATATTATCAAAAAGCATGATCCACAAGTGTTAAGATTCTTTATGTTATCCGTTCATTACCGAAATCCAATTAACTATACTGAAGAATCTTTAGAGAACACTCGAGCAGCCTTAGAAAGAATCCAAACCTCCTATCAAAACTTAAAGCATCGCAAAGAAACGAGTACAAATCTGACTGAAAATAACCAAGAGTGGTTGGATAAAATTAATGCTCTTCATGAAGAGTTTATTAGGGAAATGGATGATGATTTTAATACGGCGAATGCCATTTCTGTCCTGTTTGAGCTATCTAAGTTATCAAATTATTACTTGATGGAAAAGAATACGGCAGTGGAAGTCATTGACGCATTTACGAAAGAATTTGATATCCTCTTTACGGTGTTAGGACTATCCATTAAGGAAGAGGAACTTTTAGACGAAGAGATAGAGCAACTAATTGAACAACGTATTCAAGCTCGTAAAGACCGAAATTTCCAGCTATCAGACCAAATTCGCGACCAATTAAAATCAATGAATATCATCTTAGAAGATACGCCGCAAGGTACGCGTTGGAAAAGAGGCTAATACATGCTTCAATATGATAACAATATTGATGTTAAACAATTAAATAGTTTAGCTTTGGCTTATATGGGTGACGCCGTGTACGAGAATTATGTGCGTCACCACCTTTTACAAAATGGTAAGGTTAGACCGAATCAACTTCATAGAGAAGCAACCAAATACGTTTCGGCAAAAGCGCAGTCCCAGGTCATCCATCGCATGCTTAGTGATCAACTTTTATCAGAAGAAGAAATAGCGGTGGTGATGAGAGGGAGAAACGCGAAGTCTGGCAGCGTTCCAAAGAATACAGATGTACAAACCTACCGATACAGTACGGCATTTGAGGCATTACTCGGTTATTTATATTTACTGAAGCAAGAAGCCCGCTTGGAAGAGTTAATCATCACTTCATTTAGATTAGTTGAAGAAAAGAAAGGAGGAAATAATCAATGAGTCAAGATTACATCATTGGAAAAAACCCTGTTATTGAAGCGTTGAGATCAGAAAGAGATGTTAACAAAATTTTAATAGCAGAAGGCTCTCAGAAGGGTCAAATGCAGGTAGTAATCGGCATAGCAAAAGAAAGAAATATCCTTGTGCAGTTTGTCCCGAAGCAAAAAATTGATCAGCTAGTAGAAGGAAATCACCAAGGGGTGGTAGCCCAAGTTGCTGCTTATCAGTATGCAGAATTAGATGATTTATTTGCAGCTGCCGAAAAGAAAAATGAAGCACCTTTCTTTATTTTATTGGACGAGATAGAAGATCCACATAATCTAGGTTCAATCATGAGAACAGCGGATGCCGTTGGTGCACACGGAATCATTATACCGAAGAGAAGAGCGGTTGGATTAACAGCTACCGTAGCAAAGGCATCAACAGGTGCTATAGAGCACATACCGGTAGTCCGTGTAACAAATATGGCTAGAACGATTGATGAATTAAAAGAACGTGGGGTTTGGATAGCTGGAACAGATGCAAAAGGAAAACAAGATTTCCGTCAGTTTGATGGAACGATGCCTTTAGGGTTAATCATTGGAAGTGAAGGAAAAGGAATGGGCCGTCTTGTAAGAGAAAAATGCGATTTTCTTATTCATTTACCGATGAAAGGACATGTTACATCTTTAAATGCTTCTGTTGCTGCAGCTCTTTTAATGTATGAGGTTTATCGGAAACGTCACCCTCTAGAGGGATAAAAATGGACATCCTGATAGTTGACGGATATAACATCATCGGTGCCTGGCCAGAGTTAAGAGAACTTAAGAATAAAGATCTAGCCTCAGCCCGAGATCGGTTGGTTGAAAAGATGGCTGAATATCAAGCCTATTCAGGATTTCGAGTGATAGTCGTCTTTGATGCTCATTTTGTAAAAGGGGTAGAGAAAAAAATAAAAAATAGCAAGGTCGAAGTTATATTCACAAGGAATAACGAAACCGCGGATGAGAGAATTGAAAAGCTTGCGATTGACTTAAACAATAGACGAACTCAAATTCATGTAGCAACCTCAGACTTTACAGAACAATGGGCTATTTTCGGGCAGGGGGCGCTTAGAAAGTCAGCCCGAGAGCTATTAAATGAGATGGATTCGGTGGAAAAAAGGATAGAAAAAAAAGTTAAACATATTCAAGAAAAAAAACCAACTTCAAAGATTCCTCTTAGTGACGAAGTGGCAGAAATTTTTGAAAAATGGCGCAGAGGGCAACAATGACCTATTGACGCTATGAAAACGCCTACTGTATAATATTTCTATCTATGCTTGTGCGGTCGGGGGGATCCTAGTGAGTGCTGACTACAAGACAAAACCAAATGAAAACTTTTTAGAATACGTGAATCGCGAAGATGAAGAATTGGTTGAGTGTGTACACAAAGGTGAAAGTGAAGCTTTGGATTACTTAATACATAAGTATCGTAATTTTGTCCGCGCTAAGGCGAGATCCTATTTTTTAATTGGCGCAGATAAAGAGGATATTGTGCAGGAAGGTATGATTGGGCTTTATAAAGCCATTCGCGACTTTAAAGAGGACAAGCTAACTTCTTTTAAAGCATTCGCCGAGCTTTGTATTACGAGGCAAATTATTACTGCTATTAAGACTGCTACTAGACAGAAGCATATCCCTTTAAATTCGTATGTCTCTCTGGACAAACCAATCTATGATGAAGAGTCTGATCGAACGTTAATGGATGTTATTTCTGGTGCGAAAGTAATGGACCCGGAAGAGCTCATTATTAACCAGGAGGAATTTGATCATATTGAAGTGAAGATGTCTGAGTTACTAAGTGATTTAGAACGCAAGGTGTTAGCTCTTTATTTAGATGGTCAATCCTATCAAGAAATATCTGAAGAACTGAATAGACATGTTAAATCAATTGATAATGCCTTACAAAGGGTAAAAAGGAAGCTAGAGAGATATTTAGAAGTAAGAGAGTTTACATTATAAAGGCTTGAAAGAAAAGAGCAACAATCTATGAGAAGACAACATTATCATAAATTCTTCCTGTTGTTGACATCACCTATTGTCCATGATAAAGTTTTAAGGACAAAATAGATGACCATAGTAGGTGGCTTTATTGAGAAAAAAAGTTGTCCTTGCTTGTGTAGATTGTGGTTCTAGAAATTATTCGACGATGAGTAAAAAGGAATCAGAACGGTTAGAGTTAAAAAAGTTTTGTGCTACTTGTAGTGCTCATACAATCCACCGTGAAACAAAGTAATGATGGTTTATCCATAGATCATGAATCTCTTCGAAGTTGGAGGTCGCAATATGCAACGCATTGTTAATTTTTTCAAAGATGTAAGCAGTGAGATGCGTAAGGTCAGCTGGCCAAAACGTAAAGAACTTACTAACTATACAGTTACGGTTTTAGCTACTGTTGTTTTCTTTGCTGTATTTTTCGCATTGATTGATACAGGAATTTCTGAATTGATTCGTTTAATTCCTTGAATAACCCCTGTGATCTAATGGTATAATGGAGAATAACACAGGAAATTTTATGTAAAGCCCGGAAACGGGTTTTTTCATTTGGGAAAAAATCTTTAATTATTTGTTTGATATTCTGATTTTACTTAGGGAGGGAAGGACGTTCGTCCTGGAAGATGGAAAAGAATTGGTATGTAGTTCATACTTACTCAGGTTATGAGAATAAAGTTAAAGCAAATCTAGAAAAGCGTGTTGAATCCATGGGGATGTCTGATAAGATTTTCCGCGTGATTGTTCCAGAAGAAGAAGAAACAGATGTAAAAAATGGTAAGACAAAAGTTGTGAAACGTAAGGTATTTCCTGGTTATGTGCTAGTTGAAATTGTGATGACAGATGATTCTTGGTATGTAGTTCGTAATACTCCAGGAGTGACTGGTTTCGTTGGTTCGGCTGGTTCAGGTTCTAAACCTACACCACTTTTACCAGAGGAAGTGCACCATATCCTTAAGCGTATGGGTGTAGAAGAAAAACGTATAGATATCGATTTCGAATTAAACGAAACCGTACGTGTAAAAGAAGGTCCGTTTGCTAACTTCACAGGATCGATTGAAGAGATTGATAAGGACAAAGCGAAGATTAAAGTTCTTGTTAATATGTTTGGTCGCGACACCCCTGTAGAACTAGATTTTACACAAATTGAAAAATTATAATCTCAAAAAACTTGAAATCTATTTTGAAAAGTGATAAGATTTCATAGGTCAGTATGTCTCGGTTGAGACAAGACACAGTAAAGTGCTTTATACTATATAAAGACAAATAGATGAGTGGGAGGGAAATTTTCCCTATTACCACATCACGGACTTAAGGAGGTGTGTCTCGTGGCTAAAAAAGTAATTAAGGTTGTTAAATTACAAATCCCTGCTGCTAAAGCTAATCCAGCTCCACCAGTTGGTCCTGCACTAGGTCAAGCCGGTGTTAACATCATGGGATTCTGTAAAGAGTTTAATGCTCGTACAGCTGAACAAGCTGGTTTAATCATTCCTGTTGAAATTACGGTTTTTGAAGACCGTTCATTTACATTTATTACGAAAACTCCTCCTGCTGCTGTTCTTCTTAAAGTAGCGGCTGGAATTGAGTCAGGTTCTGGTGAACCAAACCGTAATAAAGTAGCTACAGTCAAGCGTGATAAAGTGCGCGAGATTGCTGAATCAAAAATGCCTGATCTAAATGCAGCTAGCGTTGAAGCGGCTATGCGTATGGTTGAAGGTACTGCACGCAGCATGGGTATCGTTATCGAAGACTAATGCTAAAGTGTACAAGGTAACAGGGGGGTTGCGACGATGAATTAAGTTTCACTCGCAACCTTTATTCGTGGGAGGACATTCCGCTAAAACCACAATATAGGAGGAAATGAAAATGGCTAAAAAAGGTAAAAAGTATTTAGAAGCTGTAAAGCTTGTAGATCGTACAAAAGCCTACTCAATCGATGAAGCGATTGAACTTGCTAAAAAAGTAAACTTTGCTAAATTTGATGCAACTGTTGAGGTTGCTTTCCGTTTAGGCGTTGACCCTAAGAAAGCTGACCAACAAATCCGTGGAGCAGTAGTTCTTCCAAACGGTACTGGTAAAACTCAACGTGTTCTAGTATTTGCTAAAGGTGAGAAAGCGAAAGAAGCAGAAGCTGCTGGAGCTGACTTCGTAGGCGATGCAGAATATATCACTAAAATTAGTCAAGGTTGGTTCGATTTTGATGTAATCGTAGCTACACCTGACATGATGGGTGAAGTTGGTAAACTTGGACGAGTATTAGGACCTAAAGGTTTAATGCCAAACCCTAAAACTGGTACGGTTACATTTGATGTAACTAAAGCAGTTAATGAAATTAAAGCAGGTAAAGTAGAATACCGTGTAGATAAATCTGGTAACATTCATGTTCCTATCGGTAAAACTTCTTTCGAAAACGAAAAGCTTGTTGAAAACTTCAACACAATTTTCGATACTATGTTAAAAGTTAAGCCTGCAGCTGCTAAAGGTACGTATATGAAAAACGTAACTGTAACAACTACTATGGGCCCTGGTGTTAAAGTAGATCCTTCTACTGTATCAGCTAAATAATAATTTTTTTAAATAGATGTTGACAAATAGAATAATATTTTATATGATATTATCTGTTGTTGAAAAATAAATAACATTTGTACCGCAGACAGTAGGTGCCACTCGGCTTAATATTCCTACCGAGGTCATACGATAGATTAGTTCGTTCGTTTTACGACTATTGTATACTTCCTCCGTGTCTGTAAGGCATGGAGGTTTTTATATTTCCGGTATAAATGTAGCAAATCTACAGGAGGTGTAAGGATGAACAACGTTATCGAACAAAAGAAACAAATCGTAGAGGAAATCGCTGATAAGTTTAAAGCGAGTAAAACTGCAGTTGTTGTTGACTACCGTGGTCTTACTGTTGGTGAAGTTACAGAACTTCGTAAACAACTTCGTGAAGCTGGTATCGAATTTAAAGTATACAAAAATACTTTAACTCGTCGTGCTGCTGAGATCGCTGAACTTTCTGGTTTAAATGACTCTCTTACCGGTCCTAACGCTATTGCGTTCAGTACTGAAGATGTTGTTGCACCAGCGAAAATTCTTAATGACTTCGCTAAGAAGCATGAAGCTCTTGAAATTAAAGCAGGTGTAATCGAAGGTAACATCGCTACTTTAGAAGAAGTAAAAGCTCTTGCGGAACTTCCGTCTCGCGAAGGTTTACTATCTATGTTACTTTCTGTACTTCAAGCTCCAATCCGCAACCTTGCTCTTGCTGCAAAAGCTGTTGCAGATCAAAAAGAAGAACAAGGCGCATAAGCTTAATTTTATCTAAAATATCTTAAAATAAATGAACGAAATTTAAGGAGGAAAAATTATCATGACTAGAGAACAAATCATTGAAGCAGTAAAAAACATGACTGTTTTAGAATTAAACGACTTAGTAAAAGCTATTGAAGAAGAGTTTGGCGTAACTGCTGCTGCTCCTGTAGCTGTAATGGCTGGTGGCGCTGGTGAAGCTGCTGCTGAGAAAACTGAATTTGACGTGGTTCTTGCAAGTGCTGGAGACCAAAAAATTAAAGTTATCAAAGTTGTACGTGAAATCACAGGTCTTGGTCTTAAAGAAGCAAAAGAACTTGTTGACAACACTCCAAAAGCTCTTAAAGAAGGCGTTTCTAAAGAAGAAGCTGAAGAAATCAAAGCTAAACTTGAAGAAGTTGGCGCTGGTATCGAAGTTAAGTAATAATATTTCAAAAAAGCTCGCTGCATAATAGCGAGCTTTTTTTCTTCGTTTAGGAAATTATAAAATACTTCGCATTGTGGATAACTCTTTAACATTGAGTGTCCCCGTCCAGCTCCAGCGCCTAGCCCCTCGAGGGAATAAATTAAAAGCCATTTATTCCTCGGTCAAATAACCTTCAACCCTAAAAGTCGAAAACCAGACTTTTAGGGTTGAAGAACATTTGCTTGTCGGGGCTGACCGAGGCGCTTGCGCTTTTGGTCCTGTAAATTTATGTTTTTGAAAAAAACCAACTGATTTTTTGCTTTCTGATCAAACTTAATTTATAATTTTATTTCGTAAATGGTTTTGGTTATATCTTCAAGTATCTTCACATTCTACTCCCCATCATGGAGGTGACGAATTGTCCAATCATTATTATTCCCGAGAACAAACAGTAGAAAGTAATCCGAAATTTTGGGATTTTACCTTAAGGAATCAAAAACTAAAGTTTAAAACCGATAATGGTGTATTTTCAAAAGGTGAGGTTGATTTCGGTTCAAGATTATTAATAGAAACATTTGAAGCTCCTAATGTTGAAGGAGATATTTTAGATGTTGGCTGTGGGTATGGCCCAATAGGGTTATCACTAGCTAAGGGGACTGATAGAAATGTTCATATGGTTGATGTTAATGACCGAGCCATAAATTTAGCGAAGGAAAATGCTCAGTTAAATAATATCTCTAATGTAACTATCTATGAAAGTGACCGTTTAATTAATGTTACTAAGAGTAATTTTTCGGCTATTTTAACTAACCCACCCATTAGAGCTGGAAAAAAAGTTGTTCATGATATCTATGAACAAAGCTATGAACATCTTCGTTCAGGCGGAGAGCTATGGGTGGTCATTCAAAAAAAGCAAGGTGCTCCTTCGACCATTGATAAGTTAACAGAGTTGTTTGGAGAAGTAGAAACAGTTGACAAGAAAAAAGGTTATTTTATTTTAAGAACTAAAAAGAATTGACTTGACATTTTCGCTATGTTAATATTATAAAATGCCAACATCATAATTTTCGGCTTAATTACTAAATTAAACGAAAGTTGTATAATATTGGTTTTATTCGGAAAAACTAACAAAATAATAGTTCGTAATGTGGGAATTGTGGTTTTTTTGTTTAAAAACCCTTTTTCTTTTTGTCTTATAAGAATACATATCAATACTTAGATTAAGGTCTTGCAGCTCAGTTAATACATACTTAGTAAAAGGATTTATAAAATTTAAGAAGTGTATATCTTATAAGATGGCAATAGATGCAACAATAACGCTTGATTTGAGGGGTGAATCAGTTGACAGGTCAACTAGTTCAGTATGGACGACACCGCCAACGAAGAAGTTACGCGCGAATCAGTGAAGTATTAGAATTACCAAATCTTATCGAAATCCAAACTTCATCTTACCAATGGTTCTTAGATGAAGGGTTACGTGAAATGTTCCAGGACATTTCTCCAATTGTGGATTTCACTGGTAATCTGTCGCTTGAATTTATTGATTACAGTCTTGGCGATCCAAAGTATTCCGTAGAGGAATCAAAAGAACGAGATGTTACATATTCTGCACCACTGCGTGTTAAAGTGCGTCTTGTAAACAAAGAAACAGGCGAAGTTAAAGACCAAGATGTCTTTATGGGTGACTTCCCGCTTATGACAGAAACAGGTACGTTCGTTATTAATGGAGCTGAACGTGTTATTGTTTCTCAGTTAGTCCGCTCACCGAGTGTATATTATAGTGGTAAAGTTGATAAAAACGGAAAAAGAGGTTACACAGCTACCGTTATTCCGAACCGCGGCGCTTGGCTAGAATATGAAACAGATGCCAAAGATGTCGTATACGTAAGAATAGATCGTACGAGGAAGCTGCCCGTTACGGTTCTTTTGCGTGCATTAGGTTTCGGGTCTGATCAAGAGATCATTGAACTAGTTGGGGATAATGAATACATCCGCAACACTCTTGAAAAAGATAATACGGAAAGTACAGAAAAAGCTCTTTTAGAAATATACGAGCGTCTACGCCCAGGTGAACCACCAACGGTTGAAAACGCAAAAAGTTTATTAGTTTCAAGATTTTTCGATCCAAAACGCTATGATTTAGCGAATGTAGGTCGTTATAAAATCAACAAGAAACTTCATATTAAAAATCGATTATTTGGTCAACGCCTTGCTGAGACATTAGTGGACCCAGAAACAGGGGAAATTATTGCAGAGAAAGGCATTACACTAGATCGTCGTAATTTAGATCGTATTCTTCCTAACTTAGAAAAGAATATTGGATTTAAAACATTTAATCCTTACGGTGGAGTTGTAGAAGATGATGTTCTTCTTCAATCGATTAAAATCTATGCTCCGGGCGAAGATGGAGAAAAAGTGATAAATGTTATTGGTAATGCATACGTAGAAGAGGCTGTGAAAAACATCTCTCCTGCAGATATTATTGCATCTATCAGTTATTTCTTTAACTTACTGCATTCAGTTGGAGATACAGATGATATCGACCACTTAGGTAACCGTCGTTTACGTTCTGTTGGTGAGTTATTACAAAACCAATTCCGTATCGGTTTATCTAGAATGGAGCGTGTAGTTCGTGAAAGAATGTCTATTCAAGACACAGCTACTATTACTCCACAACAATTAATTAATATCAGACCGGTTATTGCGTCAATTAAGGAGTTCTTTGGAAGTTCACAGCTTTCTCAGTTCATGGATCAAACAAACCCATTAGCTGAATTGACACATAAACGTCGTCTGTCTGCATTAGGACCTGGTGGATTAACACGTGAACGTGCTGGATTCGAAGTACGTGACGTTCACTATTCTCACTACGGTCGTATGTGTCCGATTGAGACTCCTGAGGGTCCGAATATCGGTCTTATCAACTCTTTATCTTCATATGCAAAAGTAAATCGATTTGGATTTATTGAAACACCATATCGTCGTGTAGATCCAGAAACAGGTAAAGTGACGAACCAAATTGATTACTTAACGGCTGATGAAGAGGATAACTACGTAGTGGCGCAAGCAAACGCTCGTTTAGGAGAAGATGGTTCATTTTTAGATGAAGACATCATCTCTCGTTTCCGTGGAGAAAACATCGTGGTTAGCCGCGATCGTATGGACTACATGGATGTATCACCTAAACAGGTTGTATCTGCTGCAACTGCATGTATTCCATTCTTAGAAAACGATGACTCTAACCGTGCCCTAATGGGTGCGAACATGCAACGTCAAGCTGTTCCTTTAATGCAACCAGAAGCTCCTAGAGTGGGTACAGGTATGGAATATGTATCAGGTAAAGACTCTGGTGCTGCTGTAATCTGTAAGCATGAAGGTATCGTAGAGCATGTAGAAGCTCGTGAAGTTTGGGTACGCCGTATTACGAATATAGATGGCCAAGAAGTAAAAGGCGATCTTGATAAATATAGAATGCTAAAATTCATCCGTTCAAACCAAGGAACTTGCTACAACCAACGTCCGATCGTTGCTGTAGGAAACCGAGTGACTAAAGGAGAAATCCTTGCTGATGGACCTTCAATGGAGCTTGGTGAATTAGCTTTAGGGCGTAACGTTCTTGTAGCGTTCATGACATGGGATGGTTATAACTATGAGGATGCCATCATCATGAGTGAACGTCTTGTAAAAGATGATGTTTACACTTCTATCCATATTGAAGAATACGAGTCTGAGTCTCGTGATACGAAACTAGGACCAGAAGAAATCACACGTGATATTCCTAACGTTGGTGAAGATGCTTTAAGAAATCTTGATGAGCGCGGAATCATTCGCATCGGTGCTGAAGTTAAAGATGGTGACCTTTTAGTTGGTAAAGTTACACCTAAAGGGGTAACGGAATTAACAGCTGAAGAACGTTTATTACATGCGATCTTTGGTGAAAAGGCACGTGAAGTACGTGATACTTCCCTACGTGTACCACACGGTGGTGGAGGAATTGTCCTTGATGTTAAAGTCTTCAACCGAGAAGATGGCGACGAGTTACCACCAGGTGTTAACCAACTTGTTCGTGTTTATATCGTTCAGAAACGTAAAATTTCTGAGGGAGATAAAATGGCAGGTCGACATGGTAATAAAGGGGTTATCTCTAGAATTTTACCAGAAGAAGATATGCCTTACTTACCAGATGGAACACCAGTTGATATCATGTTAAATCCACTAGGGGTACCTTCTCGTATGAACATTGGACAGGTGCTTGAGCTACACTTAGGTATGGCTGCGAGAGCACTTGGAATTCACGTAGCTTCACCAGTATTTGATGGTGCTCGTGAAGAAGATGTGTGGTCAACAATCGAAGAAGCAGGAATGGCTCGTGATGCGAAGACTGTTCTTTATGATGGGCGTTCGGGTGAACCGTTTGACAACCGTGTATCAGTAGGTGTCATGTATATGATCAAACTTGCCCACATGGTTGACGATAAACTACATGCACGTTCTACAGGACCTTACTCACTTGTAACTCAGCAACCACTTGGTGGTAAAGCTCAGTTCGGTGGTCAGCGTTTTGGAGAAATGGAGGTTTGGGCACTTGAAGCATATGGTGCTGCTTACACTCTTCAAGAGATTCTTACTGTTAAGTCGGATGACGTTGTTGGACGTGTTAAGACTTACGAGGCAATTGTTAAAGGTGAAAATGTACCAGAACCGGGTGTTCCTGAATCATTCCGTGTATTAATGAAAGAACTTCAAAGCTTAGGTATGGATGTTAAAATTCTATCAAGTGATGAAAAAGAGATTGAAATGCGCGATTTAGAGGATGATGACGAAATTCAACAGGCAGAATCCTTAACTATAGCTCCTGAGCCACAAACTGAGGAAGAAATAGTCGGCTCTAAAGAATAATTTCTATCTAGGGTTGATATCTAGCGTATCACTTAAAAATAAAAGCTCCAGTTAATAGAAATATCTATATAAATTCTTACCCTCTGCCAGTAATAGCAGGGGGTAAGGCGACTATACTGATGCCCTCAGTAGTGAATTGGCAAATAGGGTAAAACCTGTAGATTAAAAGGGAGGTAGGCCCCTTGCTAGACGTTAATAATTTTGAGTATATGAAAATTGGTCTCGCTTCACCTGATAAAATCCGTTCTTGGTCTTATGGTGAGGTCAAAAAACCAGAAACGATTAACTATCGTACACTTAAACCAGAAAAAGACGGCTTATTCTGTGAACGTATCTTTGGACCAACAAAGGACTGGGAATGTCATTGTGGTAAATATAAGCGCGTTCGTTACAAAGGTGTAGTCTGTGACCGATGTGGTGTTGAAGTAACTAGAGCGAAGGTTCGTCGTGAACGTATGGGTCACATCGAATTAGCAGCACCTGTTTCTCACATTTGGTATTTCAAAGGTATCCCAAGTCGTATGGGCTTAGTACTTGATATGTCACCAAGAGCATTAGAAGAGGTAATTTATTTTGCTTCTTATGTGGTAACAGACTCAGGGGATACTGCTTTAGAGAAAAAACAACTACTATCGGAAAAAGAATATCGTGCTTACAAAGATAAGTACGGAAATAAGTTCCAAGCCTCAATGGGTGCGGAATCTATTAAAAAGCTTCTTTCTGATATCGATTTAAATAAAGAAGTAGATATGTTAAAAGAGGAATTAAGAACTGCTCAAGGCCAACGTCGTACTCGTGCAATTAAAAGACTTGAAGTACTTGAAGCATTCCGTAATTCAGGAAACGAGCCGTCTTGGATGATCCTAGATGTACTACCGGTTATCCCACCGGAGCTTCGTCCAATGGTTCAGCTTGATGGTGGACGTTTCGCTACTTCTGACTTAAATGACTTATACCGTCGTGTAATCAACCGTAATAACCGTTTAAAACGTTTATTAGATCTTGGAGCGCCTAGCATTATCGTTCAAAACGAAAAGCGTATGTTACAAGAAGCTGTTGATGCACTAATCGATAATGGTCGCCGTGGCCGTCCGGTAACAGGACCTGGTAACCGTCCATTAAAATCTCTTTCTCACATGCTTAAAGGTAAGCAAGGACGTTTCCGTCAAAACTTACTTGGTAAACGTGTTGACTACTCTGGTCGTTCTGTTATCGTTGTAGGACCAAACTTGAAAATGTTCCAGTGTGGACTACCGAAAGAAATGGCTTTAGAGCTTTTCAAACCGTTTGTTATGAAAGAGCTTGTTGAAAAAGGATTAGCTCATAATATTAAATCAGCAAAACGTAAAATCGAAAGAGTTCAACCTGAAGTTTGGGATGTATTAGAAGAAGTTATTAAGGAGCATCCGGTTCTACTTAACCGTGCCCCAACTCTACACAGACTAGGAATTCAGGCGTTCGAACCAACACTAGTAGAAGGACGCGCTATTCGTCTTCACCCACTCGTATGTACAGCTTACAATGCTGACTTCGATGGTGACCAAATGGCTGTTCACGTTCCTCTATCAGCAGAAGCTCAAGCAGAAGCAAGACTTCTAATGTTAGCTGCACAAAACATCCTTAACCCTAAAGACGGTAAACCTGTTGTTACACCTTCTCAGGACATGGTATTAGGTAACTATTACTTAACTTTAGAGCGTGAAGGTTCCGTTGGTGAAGGAATGATCTTTAAAGATACGAACGAAGCATTAATTGCTTACCAAAATGGGTATGTTCATCTTCATACACGTGTAGCTGTTTATGCTGGTTCATTAAATAATGAAACGTTTACGGAAGAACAAAATAAAAAACTATTACTAACAACAGTTGGTAAGTTAATTTTTAATGAAATTTTACCGAAAACTTTCCCTTATATTAACGAGCCTACAAAAGGTAACCTTGAAATTGAAACTCCTGCTAAATACTTTGTTGAGCAATCAACGGATGTAAAAGAGCATCTTAAAACTGCTCCATTAGTAGATCCTTTCAAGAAAGGGATCCTTGGTAATATCATTGCTGAAGTGTTTAAAAAGTTTAAAATTACAGAAACATCTAAAATGCTAGATCGTATGAAAGATTTAGGATTTAAACACTCAACAAAAGCTGGTATTACAGTTGGTGTGGCAGATATCGTCGTATTACCAGAGAAACAAGAAATTATCCAAGAAGCACAAAACAAAGTAGATAACGTATTAAAGCAATTTAGACGTGGTTTGATCACTGAAGATGAGCGTTATGATCGTGTAATCTCTATTTGGAGTGCTGCAAAAGATAATATTCAAGCGAAGCTTATGAAATCACTAGATAAGACCAACCCAATCTTCATGATGAGTGATTCGGGTGCCCGTGGTAACGCATCTAACTTTACACAATTAGCTGGTATGCGTGGTCTAATGGCCAACCCGGCTGGTCGTATCATTGAGTTACCAATCAAATCTAGTTTCCGTGAAGGTCTAACGGTACTAGAATACTTTATCTCTACCCATGGTGCTCGTAAAGGTCTTGCTGATACAGCCTTAAAAACAGCTGACTCAGGTTACTTAACTCGTCGTCTAGTTGACGTTGCACAAGATGTAATCGTTCGTGAAGATGATTGTGGAACAGACCGTGGTTTACAAATCAGAGCACTTCGTGATGGTACGGAGATTATTGAGGCACTTGAAGAGCGTTTAATTGGTCGTCACGCAAGAAAGTCAATTAAACATCCTGAAACGAATGCTGTTATCGTTCCAGAAAACGGCTTAATTACAGAGGATTTAGCTACTGAAGTAATTGAAGCTGGTATAGAAGAAGTATGGATTCGTTCAGCATTTACATGTAATACACGCCACGGAGTATGTAAAAAATGTTACGGACGTAACTTAGCTACAGGTCAAGAGGTAGAGGTAGGGGAAGCAGTAGGTATTATTGCAGCTCAATCTATCGGGGAACCAGGAACTCAGTTAACGATGCGTACATTCCATACAGGTGGGGTAGCAGGGGACGATATCACTCAAGGTTTACCTCGTATCCAAGAGATATTCGAAGCTCGTAACCCGAAAGGTCAAGCTGTCATTTCTGAAGTAGATGGAGTAGTAGTGGGCATAAATGAAGGCCGTGATCGCCAACATGAAATTATTGTTCAAGGTGAAGTAGAGTCTCGTACTTACACAGCACCATATACAGCACGTCTAAAAGTGGCAGTAAATGACGAAGTTAAACGTGGTCAAGAACTAACAGAAGGTTCTATCGATCCGAAAGAACTGATTAAAGTTAAAGATGTAAATGCCGTACAAGAGTATTTACTTCGTGAAGTACAAAAAGTTTACCGTATGCAAGGGGTAGAGATTGGGGATAAACACGTTGAGGTAATGGTTCGCCAAATGCTTCGTAAAGTTCGTGTTATTGATGCTGGTGAAACTACTGTATTACCAGGTTCTCTTCTTGATATTCATCAGTTTAAGGATGCGAATGAAAAAGCATTACTTGAAGGTAAGCTTCCGGCTACTGGTCGTCCTGTACTTCTTGGTATTACAAAAGCATCTCTTGAAACTGATTCATTCTTATCTGCGGCATCATTCCAAGAAACAACAAGAGTTCTTACAGATGCAGCAATTAAAGGTAAGCGCGATGAATTACTAGGTCTTAAAGAGAATGTTATCATTGGTAAACTTGTTCCAGCTGGTACGGGTATGCAACGTTACCGTAAAGCAGAACCAGTTACAAATGAAGAAGAGTTAGAAGAAACAGTAACTGTAGAGTAATGATATAACGCGGTACTTGTCTAACGATAAGTACCGCCTTTTAAAGACAAAATGATACTTTAAGATTTATTTTAATATAAATTTACAAAAAAAAGTTCTCCGTTTTGTTGACATCAGTCTACTAAGATGATACTATATCAAAGGTGCTCCTATATACCTGTTGCTTTGGAGGATATAGAGATGTCTTATGAAAAAGTAATACAGGCAAAAAGTATTATAGTAGGAACAAAGCAAACAGTAAAAGCTCTAAAATCCGGAACAGTCATGGAAGTACTTGTTGCTAAAGATGCAGAACCTAGAGTTACATCGAAGGTGATTAGTACGGCAAGTGAATATAATGTTCCTATCATATATGTCGATTCAATGAAAAAGCTTGGGAAGGCATGTGGAATAGAGGTTGGAGCCTCAACTGTCGCTTTAACTTTTTAAAAACTGTTTTTGTAGAAAATAGCTGCAAAGACTTTGTTTTTTGTTTCAAAATGAACCACCTGGATGTGTGGGTCTTAATGAAAAAATGAAGGGAGGAAAACTAAAATGCCTACAATTAATCAATTAGTGCGTAAACCTCGTCAATCAAAAGAGGAAAAGTCAAAATCACCAGCACTAAACAAAGGTTACAACAGCTTCAAAAAAGCTCAAACTAATGTATCTTCACCACAAAAACGCGGTGTTTGTACTCGTGTTGGTACAATGACTCCAAAGAAACCGAATTCGGCGTTACGTAAATATGCGCGTGTACGTTTAACAAACGGAATCGAGGTAACAGCTTACATTCCTGGTATCGGACACAACCTACAAGAACACAGTGTAGTGTTAATCCGTGGAGGACGTGTTAAGGACTTACCGGGGGTACGTTACCACATCGTTCGTGGAGCGTTAGACACAGCTGGTGTTAACAACCGTATGCAAGGTCGTTCTAAATATGGAACTAAGAGACCAAAAGCTGCAAAAAAATAATAATTTAAAAAGCTTGAAATAAAGCATCTTTGAAAGGAGGAAAAAAACATGCCACGTAAAGGTCCTGTAGCGAAAAGAGACGTATTACCTGATCCGCTATATAACTCAAAATTGATCTCTCGTCTTATCAACAAAATGATGGTAGACGGTAAAAGAGGTAAATCACAAGCAATTCTTTACTCAGCATTTGATATCATTCGTGATCGTTCTGGTAAAGATCCAATGGAAGTATTCGATCAAGCACTAAAAAACATCATGCCTGTTCTTGAAGTAAGAGCACGTCGTGTAGGTGGTTCAAACTACCAAGTACCAGTTGAGGTGCGCCCAGATCGTCGTACTACACTTGGTCTTCGTTGGTTAGTTAACTACTCTCGTCTTCGTGGAGAAAAAACGATGGAAGAGCGTTTAGCTAACGAAATTCTTGATGCAGCTAACAACACTGGTGCATCAGTTAAGAAACGTGAAGATACACACAAAATGGCTGAAGCGAACAAAGCGTTTGCTCACTATCGTTGGTAGGATTCACTTTAAAAAAATAATAACATTCATACTAAGATTAGGAAGGAGAAAAACCCAATGGCAAGAGAGTTCTCCTTAGAAAATACACGTAATATCGGTATCATGGCTCACATTGATGCCGGTAAAACAACAACAACAGAACGTGTACTTTACTATACGGGTCGTATCCATAAAATTGGTGAAACTCACGAAGGTGCATCTCAGATGGACTGGATGGAGCAAGAGCAAGAGCGTGGAATCACTATCACTTCTGCAGCAACAACTGCACAGTGGAAAGGAAACCGCGTAAACATCATCGATACACCAGGACACGTAGACTTCACTGTTGAAGTTGAACGTTCACTGCGTGTTCTTGATGGTGCAGTAGCTGTTCTTGATGCTCAATCTGGAGTTGAGCCTCAAACAGAAACTGTTTGGCGTCAAGCTACAACATACGGAGTACCGCGTGTTGTATTCGTAAACAAAATGGACAAAATCGGTGCAGATTTCCTTTACTCTTTAGGAACTTTACATGATCGTCTACAAGCAAATGCTGCTGCTATTCAATTACCAATTGGTGCTGAAGATCAATTCGAAGGTATCATTGACTTAGTTGAAATGACTGCAACATTCTACGGTAACGATTTAGGTACAGATATTCAAGAGGGAGAAATTCCTGCTGAATATATGGATCAAGCTGAAGAGTATCGTGAAAAGTTAGTTGAAGCAGTAGCTGAACTTGATGAGAACTTAATGGAGAAATACCTTGGTGGAGAAGAAATCACTAAAGAAGAGCTTAAAGCAGCTATTCGTAAAGGTACAGTAAACGTTGAATTCTATCCAGTAATCTGTGGTTCTGCTTTCAAAAACAAAGGTGTTCAAAAAATGTTAGATGCAGTTATTGACTACCTTCCATCTCCATTAGATGTACCAGCAATTAAAGGTACTCTTCCGGATTCAGATGAAGAAGTAACTCGTCCTTCAAGTGACGATGAGCCATTCTCTGCATTAGCATTTAAAGTTATGACAGATCCATATGTAGGAAAGTTAACTTTCTTCCGCGTGTACTCTGGTACATTAAGCTCTGGTTCTTATGTACAAAACTCTACTAAAGGCAAGCGTGAGCGTGTAGGTCGTATCCTACAAATGCATGCTAACAGCCGTGAAGAGATTTCAATGGTATACGCTGGAGATATCGCAGCTGCTGTTGGATTAAAAGATACTACTACTGGTGATACTCTATGTGACGAGAAAAACCTTGTTATTCTTGAATCTATGGAATTCCCAGAGCCAGTTATCGAGTTATCAATCGAGCCTAAGTCAAAAGCTGACCAAGATAAGATGACTACTGCTCTACAAAAATTACAAGAAGAAGATCCAACATTCCGTGCTTCGACAAACCAGGAAACTGGACAAATTATCATCGCGGGTATGGGTGAGCTTCACTTAGATATACTTGTAGATCGTATGCGTCGTGAATTCAAGGTAGAAGCAAATGTTGGTGCTCCTCAAGTTGCTTACCGCGAAACTTTCCGTGCTTCAGCATCTGTTGAAGGAAAATTCGCGAGACAATCTGGTGGACGCGGACAATTCGGACACGTTTGGATTGAATTCTCTCCAAACGAAGAAGGTAAAGGTTTTGAATTCGAAAACGGTATCGTCGGTGGGGTTGTCCCACGTGAGTACATCCCAGCTGTACAAGCAGGTCTAGAAGATTCTCTTGAGCGTGGAGTACTTGCTGGATATCCATTAGTAGATATCAAAGCACGTTTATTCGATGGTTCATACCATGATGTTGACTCATCTGAAATGGCGTTCAAAATTGCTGCTTCAATGGCACTTAAAAACGCTGCTTCAAAATGTAGCCCAGTAATTCTTGAGCCGGTGATGAAAGTTGAAGTAATCATCCCTGAAGAGTACATGGGAGATATTATGGGTAACATCACTGCTCGTCGTGGACGTGTAGAAGGTATGGAAGCTCGTGGAAATGCTCAAGTAGTTCGTGCAATGGTTCCACTATCTGAAATGTTCGGATATGCAACTGCATTACGTTCAAGCACACAAGGTCGTGGGGTATTCTCTATGCACTTCGATCACTACGAAGAGGTTCCAAAAACGATCTCTGAAGAAATCATCAAAAAAAATAAAGGTGAATAATTGATTTTACCTTTATAATCAAGTATAACTACTAATGTAAGCTTAGCTGTGGTTAGGGATTACCCTATCCACAGCAAAAATATACTTAACAATTTCAATTATTAAAGGAGGATTTTCCAAATGGGAAAAGCTAAATTCGACCGTTCAAAGCCACACGTTAACATCGGAACAATTGGTCACGTTGACCATGGTAAAACTACATTAACTGCTGCAATTACTTCAGTACTTGCTAAAGTTGGTGGAGCAGAAGCTCGTGCATATGATCAAATCGATGGTGCTCCAGAAGAAAGAGAGCGTGGAATCACAATCTCTACTGCACACGTTGAGTATGAAACTGCAACTCGTCACTATGCGCACGTTGACTGCCCAGGACATGCTGACTACGTTAAAAACATGATCACTGGTGCTGCTCAAATGGACGGCGGTATCTTAGTAGTATCTGCTACTGATGGTCCAATGCCACAAACTCGTGAGCACATCCTTCTTTCTCGTCAAGTAGGTGTACCTTACCTAGTTGTATTCATGAACAAATGTGACATGGTAGACGACGAAGAGTTATTAGAGTTAGTAGAAATGGAAATCCGTGACCTACTATCTGAATATGAGTTCCCTGGAGATGACATTCCTGTAATCAAAGGTTCTGCTCTTAAAGCTCTTGAAGGAGAAGCTGAGTGGGAAGAAAAAATCAACGAGTTAATGGCTGCTGTTGATGAGTATATCCCAACTCCACAACGTGACACTGAAAAACCTTTCATGATGCCAGTTGAGGACGTATTCTCAATCACTGGTCGTGGAACAGTTGCTACAGGTCGTGTTGAGCGTGGTCAAGTTAAAGTTGGTGACGTAGTAGACATCGTAGGTTTCACTGAAGAGTCTAAGAGCACAACTGTAACAGGTGTTGAAATGTTCCGTAAGCTTCTTGATTTCGCTGAAGCTGGAGACAACATTGGAGCTCTACTTCGTGGGGTTTCTCGTGACGATATCGAGCGTGGTCAAGTATTAGCTAAACCAGGTTCAATCAAACAACACGTAAAATTCAAAGCTGAAGTTTACGTTTTATCTAAAGAAGAAGGTGGACGTCATACTCCATTCTTCACTAACTACCGTCCACAATTCTATTTCCGTACTTCTGACATCACAGGTATCTGTATGTTACCAGAAGGCGTAGAAATGGTTATGCCTGGCGACAACATCGAAATGAACGTTGAGCTTATCGCTCCAATCGCTATCGAAGAAGGAACTAAGTTCTCTATTCGTGAAGGTGGACGTACAGTAGGCGCTGGCGTAGTTGCTACTATCGTTGAATAATTAATTTTTTGATAAAAACAGGTGGATCTAGACCACCTGTTTTTTGCTGTTTAAGAAAGTAAAATTATCAAATGTTAGACTGATAAGTAGTCAAAGAAATTGACTAAAGTTTGATCACTCATAATACAAAATATTTTTAGTTTCTTCTATATAATAAGGATGCCATTGAATTAGTTCATTAGTTTGTTACTACAATACGATCAGTACCATTGATGAATACTTTTAGTTTAACTAGATTCTAAAACTCACATGTAAATTAACTGAATATAATGGAGTTTTACTTAAACCTTGAAAAGCTTTAAAACACCCGTTATAATATAAAAAGTGCGTGAGACATAAAGAAAAAATACAATTTAGTGTTGCATTTACTTTATGAGTTAAGTATAATAGACAATGTTGGTCTTTGACTGCGATGAAGTGAAAGGTTGCTGACACACCCGGCCGCTTTGCCATGGCGAGTGTGTGGGAAATTTTCACGGAGAATGTCTATAATTAATATAGGCGAAAAGGAGGGAAAATAATGGCAAACCAAAAGATTCGTATCCGTTTAAAAGCTTATGATCACAGAATTCTTGATCAATCTGCAGAGAAAATTGTTGAGACTGCAAAACGTTCTGGAGCGGCTGTTTCAGGTCCGATTCCACTACCAACTGAAAAGTCTATTTACACAATTCTACGTGCGGTGCATAAGTACAAAGATTCTCGTGAGCAATTTGAGATGCGTACTCATAAGCGTCTAATCGATATTGTGAACCCAACTCCACAAACAGTTGATTCATTAATGCGTTTAGATTTACCATCAGGTGTAGATATCGAAATTAAACTTTAATTCAATAATAAAAGATAAATAATCAGGAGGTGTGACTATAATGACCAAAGGAATCTTAGGAAGAAAAATCGGTATGACTCAAGTATTTGCTGAAAATGGTGACCTTATCCCGGTAACTGTTGTTGAAGCTGCTCCAAACGTAGTTCTTCAAAAGAAAACTGTTGATACTGATGGATATGAATCAGTTCAATTAGGTTTTGATGATAAGCGTGAGAAGTTATCAAACAAGCCAGAAAAAGGACATGTTGCTAAAGCTAATACTGCTCCTAAGCGCTTCGTTCGCGAATTCCGCGAAGTTAGTGTTAGTGAGTATGAGGTTGGTCAGGAAGTCAAAGTTGATATTTTCGCGGAAGGCGATACTGTTGATGTAACAGGAATTTCAAAAGGTAAAGGTTTCCAAGGTTCAATCAAACGCCATGGACAATCTCGCGGACCAATGGCACACGGTTCTCGTTACCACCGTCGCCCAGGTTCAATGGGTCCTGTTGCTCCTAACCGTGTATTCAAAGGTAAAGCTTTACCAGGACGTATGGGTGGAGAACAAGTAACTGTTCAAAACTTAGAAATCGTTAAAGTTGATGTAGAGCGTAACCTACTATTAATTAAAGGTAATGTACCTGGAGCTAGAAAAGCTTTAGTAAAAATTAAAAGTGCGGTTAAAGCAAGATAATTAAGCTAGAAAGGAGGAAACAAGAATGCCTAAAGTAGCATTGTTTAACCAAACTGGATCTCAAGTTGGTGAAATCGAACTTAACGATTCAATCTTTGGTATTGAGCCTAATAACCACGTTTTATTTGAAGCAGTTATTATGCAAAGAGCTTCTTTACGTCAAGGAACTCACAAAACAAAAATTCGTTCTGAAGTAGCGGGCGGTGGACGTAAGCCATGGCGCCAAAAGGGTACTGGTCGTGCTCGTCAAGGTTCTATCCGTTCTCCACAATGGCGTGGAGGTGGTACTGTATTCGGTCCTGTTCCACGTAGCTACAGCTACAAATTACCGAAAAAAGTACGTCGCTTAGCAATTAAATCTGCATTATCTTCTAAAGTATTAGAGGAAAATATTTTAGTATTAGAAAACCTTGCTTTCGAAACACCAAAAACTAAAGACTTTAAGGGTCTTTTAAAAGGTCTTTCAGTTGATTCTAAAGCATTATTCGTTACAGCTGACTTAGATGAAAACGTAGCATTATCTGCTCGTAACATCCCTGGTGTAACTGTAGTAACTGCTAATGGAATTAACGTTCTTGATGTTTTAAGCCATGATAAGTTAATCATGACTAAAGCAGCGGTTGAAAAAGTAGAGGAGGTGCTTGCATAATGGATGCACGCGATATCATTAAGCGCCCCGTTATCACTGAACGTTCTACTGATATAATGGCTGAAAAAAAATATACATTTGAAGTTGATGTTAAAGCTAACAAAACTCAAGTTAAAGATGCTGTTGAGTCAATCTTCGGTGTTAAAGTTGAGAAAGTTAACATCATGAACTACAAAGGTAAATTCAAGCGCATGGGACGTTTCGGAGGTTACACTAACAAACGTCGTAAAGCGATCGTTAAATTAACAGCAGACAGCAAAGAAATCGAATTATTCGAAGTATAATTCATAAATAGAAGAGGAGGGAAACGAAATGGCGATTAAAAAGTATAAACCTACCTCTAATGGTCGTCGCGGCATGACAGTTTCTGATTTCGCAGAAATCACAACTGACAAACCGGAGAAATCCTTACTTGCTCCTTTAAAGAGAAAAGGGGGCCGTAACAACCAAGGTAAGTTAACTGTACGTCACCAAGGTGGCGGTCATAAACGTCAATATCGTATCATCGATTTTAAACGTAACAAAGATGGCATTCCAGGACGCGTTGCTACAATCGAGTACGATCCAAACCGTTCTGCGAACATCGCATTAATTAACTATGTAGATGGAGAAAAACGTTACATCCTAGCTCCTAAGAACTTAGAAGTTGGATTAGAAGTAATGTCAGGTCCAGATGCAGATATTAAAGTAGGTAACGCATTACCGTTATCAAACATTCCAGTGGGTACAGTTATCCACAACATCGAATTAAAACCTGGTAAAGGTGGACAATTAGTACGTTCTGCAGGTACTTCTGCACAAGTTCTTGGTAAAGAAGGCAAATACGTACTTGTTCGTTTAAACTCTGGTGAGGTTCGTATGATTCTTGCAACTTGTCGTGCGACTGTAGGTCAAGTTGGTAACGAGCAACATGAACTTATCAACATTGGTAAAGCAGGTCGTTCTCGTTGGTTAGGTAAACGCCCAACTGTTCGTGGATCTGTAATGAACCCTAACGATCACCCACACGGTGGTGGTGAAGGACGTTCACCTATCGGACGTAAGTCACCAATGACTCCTTGGGGTAAACCAACTCTTGGATTCAAGACTCGTAAAAAGAAAAACAAATCAGATAAATTTATTGTACGTCGTCGTAAAAAATAACGGGGTTGAACTACGGTTCATCAGTAGAACCGTAGACCAATCACGAAGGGAGGTTCACTCATGGGTCGCAGCTTAAAAAAAGGGCCTTTTGTTGATGATCATTTAATGACTAAGATTGAAAAGCTTAATGAAACAGAAAGCAAACAAGTTGTAAAAACTTGGTCTCGTCGTTCTACGATCTTCCCACAATTTATCGGGCACACTATCGCTGTTTATGATGGTCGTAAACATGTTCCTGTATATGTCACTGAAGACATGGTAGGTCACAAGCTTGGAGAATTTGCTCCATCTCGTACTTACAAAGGTCACGCAAGTGATGATAAGAAAACAAGACGTTAATGAGAGGAGGGCATTCCTATGCAAGCAAAAGCTGTTTTAAGAACAGTTCGTATTGCTCCTCGTAAAGCTCGTTTAGTCGTAGATTTAATTCGAGGAAAGCAAGTAGGTGAAGCAGTAGCTATTTTAAAACATACGCCAAAAACTGCTTCTCCAGTAATTGAAAAATTATTAAACTCTGCTATGGCAAATGCTGAGCACAACTACGAAATGGATGTTAACAACCTAGTTGTTTCTCAAGCATTCGTTGATGAAGGACCAACTTTAAAACGTTTCCGTCCTCGTGCAATGGGCCGTGCAAGTGCTATTAATAAACGTACTAGTCATATTACTATCGTATTAACAGAAAAGAAGGAGGGGTAATCAGTGGGTCAAAAAGTAAATCCAGTCGGTTTGCGTATCGGAATCATCCGTGATTGGGAGTCCAAATGGTACGCAGGAAAAGACTATGCTGATCTTTTACACGAAGACCTAAAAGTTCGTGAGTATATCACGAAACGTCTAAGTGATGCTTCTGTTTCTAAAGTAGAAATCGAGCGTGCAGCTAACCGCTTAAACGTAACTATCCATACTGCAAAGCCTGGAATGGTTATTGGTAAAGGTGGTACTGAAGTTGAAGCACTTCGCAAAGCGCTAAACTCACTTACTGGTAAACGTGTTCATATCAACATTCTTGAAATCAAAAAAGCAGACATCGATGCGAAATTAGTTGCGGAAAACATTGCTCGTCAATTAGAAAACCGTGTATCTTTCCGTCGTGCTCAAAAACAAGTTATTCAACGTGCTATGCGCGCTGGTGCAAAAGGTATCAAAACAATGGTATCTGGTCGTTTAGGCGGTGCAGACATCGCTCGTTCGGAATCTTACAGCGAAGGAACTGTTCCACTTCATACTCTTCGTGCAGATATCGATTACGCTACTGCTGAAGCTGATACTACTTATGGTAAATTAGGCGTAAAAGTATGGATCTATCGTGGAGAAGTCCTTCCAACGAGAAAGAAATCAGAGGAAGGAGGCAAATAATATGTTAGTCCCAAAACGCGTAAAATATCGTCGTCAACACCGTGGTAAAATGCGTGGTATGGCTAAGGGCGGAACTGAAGTTTCTTTCGGTGAATTCGGTTTACAAGCTTTAGAAGCTTCTTGGATCACTAACCGTCAAATCGAATCAGCTCGTATTGCTATGACACGTTACATGAAACGTGGCGGTAAAGTGTGGATTAAAATATTCCCACATAAGCCTTATACAGCAAAGCCTCTAGAGGTCCGAATGGGTTCTGGTAAAGGGGCTCCAGAAGGTTGGGTAGCTGTAGTTAAACCTGGTAAAGTAATGTTTGAGGTTGCTGGTGTATCTGAAGAGATCGCACGTGAAGCATTACGTTTAGCATCACACAAACTTCCAGTTAAATGTAAGTTTGTAAAACGAGAAGAAATTGGTGGTGAATCAAATGAAAGCTAATGAAATTCGTGACCTTACCACTGCTGAAATAGAACAAAAAGTTAAATCTTTAAAAGAAGAGCTTTTCAACCTTCGCTTTCAATTGGCGACTGGACAACTTGAAAACACAGCTCGCATTCGTGAAGTACGTAAAGCCATTGCTCGCATGAAAACTGTTATTCGTGAAAGAGAGATCGGTGTTAACAATCGATAAATGAGAGGAGGTTCGCTAGATGAGTGAACGTAACCAACGCAAAGTTTACACTGGACGCGTTGTTTCTGACAAAATGGATAAGACTGTAACTGTTCTTGTCGAAACTTACAAAAAGCATCCTTTATACGGTAAACGCGTTAAGTACTCTAAAAAGTTTAAAGCTCATGATGAGCAAAACACAGCAAAAGTTGGCGATGTAGTTCGTATCATGGAAACTCGTCCACTTTCTGCGACTAAACGCTTCCGTCTTGTTGAAGTGGTAGAAAAAGCAGTAATTATTTAATGTTCGGAAAAAGCTACATCCCGAAGGGAGGTTACACACATGATTCAACAAGAATCACGTTTGAAAGTTGCTGATAACTCAGGTGCTCGTGAAGTACTTACAATTAAAGTTCTTGGTGGTTCTGGACGTAAAACTGCTAACATTGGTGACGTTATCGTTTGTACAGTGAAACAAGCAACACCTGGTGGCGTTGTTAAAAAAGGTGACGTTGTTAAAGCAGTTATCGTAAGAACTAAGAGTGGTGTTCGTCGTCAAGATGGAACTTACATTAAATTCGACGAAAACGCTTGTGTAATTATCAAAGATGATAAGAGTCCACGTGGAACTCGTATCTTCGGACCAGTTGCTCGTGAATTACGTGACAGCAACTTCATGAAAATCGTATCATTAGCTCCAGAAGTACTATAATTCAAAATCCAATTGCCTTTAAGGAGGTGCGAACAGATGCATGTAAAAAAAGGTGACAAAGTTATGGTCATCTCTGGTAAGGACAAAGGCAAAACAGGTGTGATTTTAGCAGCTTACCCTAAACAAGATCGTGTTTTAGTAGAAGGTGTTAACATCGTTAAAAAGCACTCTAAGCCATCCCAAATGAATCCACAAGGTGGAATCATTAGCCAAGAGGCGCCAATTCATGTATCAAACGTAATGCCAATCGATCCTAAGTCTGGTGAACCAACTCGTGTTGGATATACAGTGGTAGATGGCAAAAAAGTACGTGTTGCAAAAAAATCAGGTGAAGTTCTAGATAAATAGTTTATAAATGAAGGGAGGTACAATGAATGAACCGCCTAAAAGAAAAATATTCAAAAGAAATTACTCCTGCTCTAATGAGCAAGTTTAACTATAAATCAGTAATGCAAGTACCAAAACTTGAAAAGATCGTTATCAACATGGGTGTTGGTGATGCTGTTCAAAACGCAAAATCTTTAGATAACGCTGTTGAAGAACTTGCAACGATTACTGGTCAAAAGCCAGTAGTAACTCGTGCAAAGAAATCAATCGCTGGTTTCCGTCTTCGTGAAGGTATGCCAATCGGTGCTAAAGTTACATTACGTGGAGAGCGTATGTACGAATTCCTAGACAAGTTAGTATCTGTTTCTTTACCTCGTGTACGTGACTTCCGTGGGATTTCTAAGAAATCTTTTGACGGACGCGGTAACTACACTTTAGGTGTTAAAGAACAGTTAATCTTCCCTGAAATTGATTACGATAAAGTAAGCAAAGTTCGTGGTATGGATATCGTTATCGTAACTACAGCAAATACTGATGAAGAAGCTCGTGAACTTTTAACTCAATTTGGAATGCCATTCCAAAAGTAATCGCTAAATAGAGGGAGGCGAAAACGTGGCTAAAAAGTCAATGATTGCGAAACAAAAACGCACGCCTAAATACAAGGTACAAGAATATACACGTTGCGAACGTTGTGGACGTCCACATTCTGTATACCGTAAATTTAAGCTTTGCCGTATTTGTTTCCGTGAATTAGCATACAAAGGACAAATTCCTGGTGTGAAAAAAGCTAGCTGGTAAAACTAGAGTTTGGGAAGGAGGCAATAAACAATGGTCATGACAGATCCTATTGCAGATTTGTTAACTCGCATCCGTAATGCGAATATGGTTCGTCACGAAAAGTTAGAGGTTCCTGCTTCTAACATGAAAAAAGAGATCGCTGAAATCTTAAAGCGTGAAGGTTTCGTTCGTGATGTTGAATATATCGAAGATAACAAACAAGGTATCATCCGTATCTTCTTAAAATACGGTTCAAATAATGAGCGTGTTATCACAGGTCTTAAACGTATTAGTAAGCCAGGACTTCGTGTTTACGCTAAATCAAACGAAGTTCCACGCGTGCTAAACGGTCTTGGAATCGCGTTAGTATCTACTTCTCAAGGAGTTCTTACAGATAAAGAAGCTCGCGCTAAGCAAGTTGGCGGAGAAGTATTAGCTTACGTTTGGTAATAGAGTTTTCAAAGAATGGAGGTGCACTAAATGTCTCGTGTAGGTAAAAAACCAATCGAAATTCCATCTGGAGTAACTGTTACTATCGATGGAAATAATGTAACTGTTAAAGGTCCTAAAGGTGAACTTAGCCGTTCATTTAACCCTGATATTGAAATCAAAGTGGAAGAGAACATCCTAACTGTCGCTCGTCCTTCTGATATGAAAGAACACCGCGCATTGCACGGAACAACTCGCGCATTACTTTCTAACATGATTGAGGGAGTTTCTAAAGGATTCGAAAGATCTCTTGAGTTAATCGGTGTAGGTTACCGTGCATCAAAGCAAGGTAGCAAATTAGTATTAAACGTTGGTTATTCTCACCCTGTTGAAATCGAGCCTGAGCAAGGTCTTGAAATCGAAGTACCTTCTAATACAAAGGTTATTGTAAGAGGTACAAACAAAGAGCGCGTTGGCGCATTGGCTGCTAACATTCGTGACGTTCGTCCACCAGAGCCTTACAAAGGTAAAGGTATCCGTTACGAAGGCGAATTTGTACGCCGTAAAGAAGGTAAAACAGGTAAGTAATGCCGCATAGGCAAACGAAAGGAGTGACCTAAATGATTACGAAGGCTGACAAAAATGCAACCCGTAAAAAAAGACACGCACGTGTGCGTTCTAAACTTAGCGGTACTGCTGCTCGTCCTCGTCTAAATGTGTTCCGTTCTAGCAAACACATTTATGCTCAACTAATCGACGATGTAAGTGGAGTAACTCTAGTGAGTGCTTCAACTTTAGATAAAGAAGTTTCACTTGATTCTACTGGTAATGTTGATGCAGCTGTTAAGGTCGGAGAATTAGTTGCTAAACGTGCTATAGAAAAAGGCGTTAAAGCTGTTGTATTTGATCGTGGCGGATATTTATATCATGGTCGCGTAAAAGCATTAGCTGATGCTGCTCGTGAAAATGGACTAGAATTTTAATAGACAAAGGAGGGACACAAAAAGATGCGTCGTATTGATCCAAACAAACTTGAACTTGAAGAACGCGTAGTTACCGTAAATCGTGTAGCGAAAGTTGTTAAAGGTGGACGTCGTTTCCGTTTCTCTGCTCTAGTAGTAGTAGGTGACAAAAACGGCCACGTTGGCTTTGGTACTGGTAAAGCACAAGAGGTACCTGATGCTATCCGCAAAGCAATTGAAGATGCTAAGAAAAATTTAATCGAAGTACCTATGGTAGGTACAACGATTCCTCACCAAGTAATCGGACATTTCGGTGCTGGTGAAATCCTTCTAAAGCCTGCTTCAGAAGGTACTGGGGTAATCGCTGGTGGTCCAGTTCGTGCGGTTCTTGAGTTAGCTGGTGTTGCTGATATCCTTTCAAAATCATTAGGAACTAACACACCAATTAACATGGTTCGTGCAACTTTAGACGGTTTAAAACAATTAAAACGTGCTGAGGACGTAGCGAAATTACGTGGTAAATCAGTAGAAGAACTGTTAGGTTAGGAGGGAAATCAAATGGCTAATAAGTTAGAAATTACCCTAACTCGCAGTGTGATTGGTCGTCCACAAGATCAAAGAGAGACTGTTAAAGCTCTAGGATTACGTAAATTACATCAAACTGTTGAGCATCAAGATAACCCGGCTATCCGTGGTATGATCACTAAAGTTGCTCACTTAGTAACGGTAAAAGAAAATTAATTCGATCTTTCTTTAAATAAGGAGGTGCCAATATGAAACTTCATGAATTAAAGCCTGCAGAAGGTTCTCGTAAAGAGCGTAAACGTTTAGGTCGTGGGATCGGTTCTGGTCAAGGTAAAACAGCTGGTAAAGGTCATAAAGGTCAAAACGCTCGTTCAGGCGGCGGTGTACGTCCTGGCTTCGAGGGTGGTCAAACACCTTTATTCATTCGTTTACCAAAGCGTGGCTTCACGAACATTAACCGTAAAGAGTACGCTGTTGTGAACCTTGATGCACTTAATCGTTTTGAAGACGGTACAGAAGTTACTCCAGAACTTCTTATCGAAACAGGCGTTGTAAGTAATGAAAGAGCAGGAATCAAAATTCTTGCTAAGGGCAAAGTTGAGAAAAAGCTTACTGTTAAAGCTCATAAATTCTCCTCTGCTGCAAAGGAAGCGATTGAAGCTGCCGGCGGTCAAACTGAGGTGATTTAATGTTTCAGACAATCTCCAATTTTATGCGCGTGGGTGATATAAGACGAAAAATCATATTCACCCTTTTAATGTTGATTGTATTTCGTATCGGTACATTTATTCCTGTACCGAACGTAAATGCAGACATTTTAAAAGCTCAGGACCAATTAAGTGTATTTGGTGTTCTAAATACATTCGGTGGTGGAGCGCTCCTAAATTTCTCTATACTTGCTATGGGTATCATGCCGTATATTACAGCATCAATCATTGTACAGTTGTTACAGATGGATGTTGTTCCTAAATTTACGGAGTGGGCTAAGCAAGGAGAAGTAGGACGTCGTAAATTGGCTCAATTTACTCGCTACTTCACAATCGTGCTTGGTTTTATCCAAGCATTAGGTATGTCTTATGGATTTAATAACCTTGCTGGTGGTATGTTGATTGAAAACCCTGGTGTTGGTACTTACTTATTAATTGCCACCGTTTTAACTGGTGGTACTGCATTCTTATTGTGGTTAGGTGAACAAATAACTGCAAAGGGAGTAGGAAATGGGATTTCCATCATTATCTTTGCTGGTATCGTAGCGAGTATCCCTAATACGGTTAATCAAATCTACGTACAACAGTTTGAAGATGCTGGTGATCAACTATTCTTACGTATCGTAACAGTATTGTTAATTTTACTCGCTGTAGTTGCTATCGTTGTTGGGGTTATCTTCATTCAACAAGCACTACGTAAAATTCCTATCCAATACGCTAAGCGTATGGTTGCAGGTAAGGCTCCAGTTGGCCAATCAACACATTTACCTTTAAAAGTTAATGCTGCAGGTGTTATTCCAGTTATCTTTGCTATCTCGTTCATTATTACTCCAAGAACTATTTCTCAGTTCTTTGAACCTAATAATGTAACGTTATGGATTGATAAAATTTTTGACTATACACACCCTATCGGAATGGTTATATACAGTGCACTTATTATTGCATTTACGTATTTCTATGCCTTCATTCAAGTAAACCCAGAACAAGTTTCTGAAAACTTGAAGAAACAGGGTGGATATATTCCAGGTATCCGTCCAGGAAAAAATACTCAGGAATATTTAACTCGCGTATTATATCGTTTAACTTTTGTCGGTGCGATGTTCTTAGCAGCTATCTCAATCCTGCCGGTTTTCTTCATTAACTTTGCCGGTTTACCACAGTCAGCTCAGATCGGCGGAACAAGTTTACTTATCGTTGTTGGTGTTGCACTAGAAACGATGAAACAGCTTGAAGCTCAGCTTGTTAAACGTCACTATAAAGGTTTTATAAAGTAAATCGGTTTTGGGGACTAGCTGTCCTCAAATGCCGTTTATGGAGACTGAGGGGGAATTCGCATGAATTTAGTATTAATGGGGCTTCCGGGTGCAGGTAAGGGTACACAAGCCGAGAGAATCGTTGAAAAATACGGCATCCCTCATATCTCAACAGGAGATATGTTTCGTGCAGCAATGAAAGAAGGAACAGAGCTAGGTCTTAAAGCTAAATCATTCATGGATCAAGGTGCCCTTGTACCTGATGAGGTTACAATCGGCATTGTACGTGAAAGATTAAGCAAAGATGACTGTCAAAAAGGATTCTTACTTGATGGTTTCCCAAGAACAGTTCCTCAAGCTGAAGCTCTCGATAATCTTCTTAATGATTTAAATAAAAAAATCGACTATGTTATTAATATTGATGTGGACCAAGAAATATTAATGGAAAGATTAACTGGTCGTCGTATTTGTAAAGATTGTGGATCAACTTATCACCTAGTATTCAACCCTCCTACAAAAGAAGGGGTTTGTGATCGCTGTGGCGGTGAGTTATATCAACGTGCAGACGATAATGCAGAAACTGTTCAAAATCGTCTGAATGTCAATATCGAGCAATCGAAACCTTTACTAGGTTTCTATGAAACTAAAGGTTCTTTACGAAATATTAATGGTCAACAAGATATAAATAAAGTATTCGCAGATATTGAGATTCTTCTCGGGGGCTTAGCTTAATGATTATATGTAAAACCCCTAGGGAAATTGAGATTATGCGAGAAGCTGGTCGTATCGTTGCTCTTACACATCAGGAATTAAAAAAACATGTTGCTCCTGGAATTACTACAAAGGAATTAGACTCTATTGCTGAAAAGGTTATTCGTCAATATGATGCAATTCCATCCTTCAAAGGATATAATGGTTTTTCGGGCAGTATCTGTGCATCTGTGAACAATGAACTTGTACATGGTATTCCTGGCAAACGTGTATTAAACGAAGGTGATATTATTAGCATCGATATCGGTGCTAAATATAATGGCTACCATGGCGATTCAGCTTGGACTTACGCTGTTGGTCAAATAGATGAGCAAACCACTCGTCTGTTAGAAGTAACAGAGCAATCTTTATATGAAGGTCTTAAAGAAGCTAAGCCAGGTGAGCGTCTATCGAATATCTCCCATGCGATTCAAACATATGCCGAATCAAATGGATTTTCTATTGTACGCGAGTATGTTGGACATGGAATAGGGCAAGACTTACATGAGGACCCACAAATCCCTCACTATGGTCCACCTAATAAAGGTCCACGCTTAAAACCAGGTATGGTACTTGCTATTGAGCCGATGGTGAACGCAGGAAGTCGTTATGTTAAAACATTAGCTGACGACTGGACAGTTGTTACTGTAGATGGGAAAATGTGTGCTCATTTTGAGCATACTGTCGCAATCACTGAATCAGGCTATGAAATACTTACAAAAGCCTAATTTTAGGTGACCTCATTGAATCATTCTGTCGTTGGTCCGCATCTAGGTCAAATAGTTTTTATAAAAAGCGGACGGGATGCTGGTCAATATGCTATAATTGTAAGGTTGGTAGATGAAAGGTTTGTATTTTTAGCGGACGGCGTGACTAAAAAGTTTGATCGACCGAAAAAAAAGAACATTCAACATCTTCAACTGGTTGATTATGTATCTCCAGAAGTGCAAAGTAGTATAATCAATACCGGACGTGTTACAAACGGAAAACTCCGATTTGCATTAAGCAAGTATATGATTGTAAACGCAACTGAAAAGTAGAAGGGAGACGAGTTCGATGGCGAAAGATGATGTAATTGAAATCGAAGGTACAGTAATTGAAACTTTGCCAAATGCAATGTTTAAGGTAGAATTAGAAAATGGTCATACTGTGTTGGCTCATGTTTCTGGTAAAATTCGTATGCATTTCATCCGTATTTTACCCGGAGATAAAGTAACTGTTGAGCTTTCCCCATATGACTTAACACGCGGAAGAATCACATACCGCTTTAAATAATCTATTGCACTCCGTACTATTAAGGAGGTTAGGATAATGAAAGTAAGACCATCAGTTAAACCGATCTGCGAGAAATGTAAAGTTATCCGTAGACGCGGAAAAGTTATGGTTATTTGTGAAAACCCTAAACATAAACAAAAACAAGGTTAATATTGAGGGAGGTGCGCATATAAATGGCACGTATTGCTGGTGTAGATATTCCACGTGAAAAGCGTGTAATAATCTCATTAACTTACATCTATGGTATTGGTAAAAGCACAGCTACAAAAGTTCTTGCTGAAGCAGGAGTTTCTGAAGATACTCGTGTGCGTGATTTAACGGAAGACGAATTAAATAAAATCCGTGATATCGTTGATAAATTAAAAGTTGAAGGTGACCTTCGTCGTGAGATTTCTTTAAACATTAAACGTTTAATGGAAATCGGTTGCTACCGTGGTCTTCGTCACCGTCGCGGTTTACCTGTTCGCGGTCAAAATACGAAGAACAACGCTCGTACTCGTAAAGGTCCACGTAAGACTGTAGCTAACAAGAAGAAATAATCGGTAAAGGAGGTACTTTAAATGGCTCGTAAAACTAACACACGTAAACGTCGTGTCAAAAAGAATATTGAACAAGGTATTGCGCATATCCGCTCTACTTTCAATAATACAATCGTAACTATTACTGATGTTCATGGAAATGCTCTTTCATGGTCAAGTGCTGGTTCTTTAGGATTTAAAGGTTCTCGTAAATCTACTCCTTTCGCAGCACAAATGGCAGCTGAAACTGCAGCTAAATCATCTATGGAACATGGTATGAAAACTCTAGAAGTAACAGTTAAAGGACCTGGTGCTGGGCGTGAAGCAGCTATCCGTGCTCTTCAGGCTGCTGGTCTTGAAGTTACTGCTATTAGAGACGTTACTCCTGTTCCTCATAACGGATGCCGTCCACCAAAACGTCGCCGTGTATAATTTTTCTGTATAGAATTTGAAACCCTGTCTATAATGGGATATGGGAACTAAATTTTTAAAGTCATACAGAATCATTAAATCCAGTTGTTGTGCACAAACGGGAATGTATACAGGGGGAATTTCGGTTAAAGAATATTAACCGGGGTTTCGACGTTTTGAAGGAGGGTATATTTGATGATCGAAATAGAAAAACCAAAAATCGAAACGGTTGAGATCAGCGATGATGCCAAGTACGGGAAGTTCGTCGTAGAACCACTTGAGCGTGGATATGGTACTACTTTGGGTAACTCCTTACGTCGTATCCTTTTATCCTCACTCCCAGGTGCGGCTGTCACATCGATCCAAATCGATGGGGTGCTTCATGAATTCTCTACAATTGAAGGCGTCGTAGAAGATGTTACATCTATCATTTTGAATATTAAAAAACTAGCACTTAAAATCTACTCTGATGAAGAGAAGACGCTTGAAATTGATGTACAGGGTGAGGGTGTTGTAACGGCTTCTGACATTACCCATGACAGTGATGTCGAGATCTTAAACCCGGATTTACACATTGCTACTCTTGCTACAAACGGCAACTTACGTATGCGTCTAACGGCTAAACGTGGTCGTGGGTATACACCTGCTGTTCAAAACAAGAGAGAAGATCAACCGATCGGTGTAATCCCTATCGACTCTATCTACACTCCAGTTTCACGTGTGGTTTATCAAGTAGAAAATACACGTGTCGGTCAATTAACAAACTATGATAAGTTAACTTTTGACGTTTGGACTGATGGAAGCACAGGTCCTCAAGATGCAGTTGCACTTGGAGCGAAAATTTTAACTGAGCATTTAAACATCTTCGTTGGTTTAACTGATGAAGCTCAAAATGCTGAAATCATGGTTGAAAAAGAAGAAGATCAAAAAGAAAAAGTTTTAGAGATGACGATTGAAGAACTTGATTTATCAGTTCGTTCATACAACTGCTTAAAGCGTGCTGGAATTAACACTGTTCAGGAACTTGCTAACAAGACTGAAGAAGATATGATGAAAGTACGAAACCTAGGCCGTAAATCTCTAGAAGAAGTAAAACATAAACTAGAAGAGCTTGGATTAGGCTTACGTAAAGACGACTAATATTCGTTGTCGTTAGCTTAAACTAGCGAAAAGATGACTTCAACAAAGGAGGGAAACTTTCATGGGATACAGAAAGTTAGGACGCACAAGCGCTCAACGTAAAGCTATGTTACGTGACTTAGCTACAGATTTAATCATTAATGAGCGTATTGAAACAACTGAAGCTCGTGCGAAAGAACTTCGTTCGGTTGTTGAGAAAATGATTACTCTTGGAAAACGTGGCGATTTACATGCTCGTCGTCAAGCTGCAGCTTTCATTCGTAACGAAGTAGCTAATGCTGAAACAAACCAAGATGCTTTACAAAAATTATTCAGCGATATCGCTGGACGTTATGAAGAGCGCCAAGGTGGATACACTCGAATCATGAAACTTGGACCTCGTCGTGGAGACGGCGCACCAATCGTTATCATCGAGTTAGTATAATATACTAAACAGACAACAGGGTGGGGACGGTTTACAAGAAACTTGTTCTTAACCCTTTTTCTGTAATAGTATCCCCTATTGATCTAAGCCAAAACAGAGCGTTACGATGAGCGTGTGATTATATGTTATCCCGTCTCGTCTAGCTCATGCACCTCTTTCCTTAGTATTAACTGTAAAGAGTTATGAGTGGTAAGAGGTGCAGGCTTTATTTCAATTTTAATGAGATAAATGATTCTTGAGCCAGGAAGGCAATTAGAAATTCTTTATCTATATGTAGAATAAATCTACTTCTACCCAATTTTTATAAACATCCTAGAAACACCATTTTATTTTATTGTAGAATATTTCTTTTATTGTCTTCATATTTACTAGGCTCGCCAAATGGCGGGTTTTATTTGTATATATAGGAATTATTATTTCCGGGGAATAATTTTATTACTGTTTGTTTACTTGTTTAGAAACAAAGTTAACAAAGGGATGTTAATAATGATATATTAGATTAGTTGAGAATAGATTAGTTAGCCTGAGAGGAGTGTTTCTATGCAAAAGGCTCTTGTGAATATCAGTAAAATTTCTTTTAAATATGATGGTCAAGAAAGTTATGCTTTAAAAGATGTATCCCTTCAGATCTTTGAAGGTGAATGGTTAGCTATTGTTGGTCATAATGGTTCAGGTAAGTCTACTCTTGCAAAAATTCTAAATGGACTACAATTTCCTGAGTCTGGAACAATTGATATATGTGGTATGGATCTAAGTGAAGAAACTGTATGGGACATACGAAAGTCTATCGGAATGGTTTTTCAAAATCCCGATAACCAGTTCGTTGGAACAACGGTTAAAGATGATGTGGCTTTTGGTTTAGAAAATAATGGAGTTCAAAGGGATGACATGGTTGAACGTGTCGAGTCTTCTCTCCGGAAGGTAAAAATGGAACCATTTCTTGATCAAGAGCCGCACCATCTATCAGGTGGACAAAAACAGAGAGTAGCTATTGCCGGGGTAATAGCATTACGACCAGAGATTATTGTTCTTGATGAGGCAACCTCTATGCTTGATCCTAGAGGACGAGAAGAAGTGTTAGAAACGATAAGAGAATTAAAAAACGATCATTCAATGACTGTTATATCCATAACGCATGATTTAGAGGAAGCAGCAAAAGCTGATCGAATTATTGTCATGAACAAAGGTGAATTGTATAGAGAAGGAAGTCCTGAAGAAATATTTCAGATGGATGAGGAGTTAATTCAGCTTGGCTTGGATGTTCCCTTCCCAATAAAAATTAGTAAAGCATTAAAGGATAAAGGAATTCCTATATCAAAACATTACTTAACAGAAGAAGAGTTGGTGACACAGTTATGGATATCTCACTCCAGCAAGTAGAATATCGCTATCAAATAGGGACTCCTTTTGAGCGTCTTGCTATTACGGAAGTTTCTATAGACATTCCATCCGGTACTTATTTGGCCATTATCGGTCATACTGGTTCAGGTAAATCTACCATACTCCAACACTTAAATGCTTTATTAAAGCCAACTAAAGGGAAAGTCGTAATAGGAAATAGGGAAATTACTTCTGGTGAGAAACAGAAGAACTTAAAAGAAATCAGGCAAAAAGTAGGGATTGTATTTCAGTTTCCTGAACATCAACTATTTGAAGAAACCGTTGAAAAAGACATCTGTTTTGGTCCAATGAATTTTGGGGTATCAGAAACAGAAGCAAGAGCTCGCGCTCGTAAGGCTATTAAACAAGTTGGGCTTTCAGAAGAAATTTTAGCAAAATCTCCTTTTGATCTGTCGGGTGGACAAATGCGAAGGGTTGCTATAGCTGGTGTTCTCGCTATGGAACCAGATGTCATCGTGTTAGATGAACCTACTGCAGGCTTAGATCCAAGAGGGAGAAAAGAGATTATGGAGATGTTTTATAAGCTTCATAAGGAAAGAAACTTATCTACTGTATTAGTGACACATAGTATGGAGGATGCTTCTTTATATGCTGATGAAATTGTCATTATGCATAAAGGTGAGGTTTATAAAAGAGGGGAACCAAGAGAGATTTTCCAGTCTCCGGAAGGCTTATTAGAATTGGGTTTAGATGTACCTGAGGTGGTTCGTTTTCAACATAAATTAGAGGGGACTTTCAATACAAAACTTGATAAAACCTGTATCACTCTTGAAGAGCTCACAGAGGCTGTTTCTGGCCTTTTAAGAAGGGGTGAGCTTGTATGATGGATAAAATGATTATCGGGCGATATATTCCGTCTAATTCAGTCCTACACAGTATGGATCCACGATCTAAGCTTATTTTAATCTTTTTATTTGTATGTATTGTCTTTCTAGCTAATAACGCGATTACCTATGGCGTATTAGTCATTTATACATTATTAATGATTTCTCTGTCTAAGGTACCTGCTAAATATTTAATTGGTGGCCTTAAGCCTGTTATATGGCTTGTCCTATTTACTCTTTTCCTTCACATATTTTTAACAAAAGAAGGTACTTTGTTGTTTGAGTATGGTTGGATCAAGATATATGAAGAAGGTTTAAGACAAGGTGTATTTATATCTTTACGTTTTTTCTTATTGATTTTGATGACATCTCTACTTACCTTAACAACTACACCAATTGAGATTACGGATGGATTAGAAACTTTACTGAACCCTTTAAAGAAATTTAAATTTCCAGTTCATGAATTAGCACTAATGATGTCAATATCCTTACGTTTTATTCCAACGCTTATGCAAGAAACAGAAAAAATTATGAAAGCACAAACAGCCAGAGGTGTTGATTTTACAAGTGGACCGCTAAAGGATCGAGTAAAATCAATCGTTCCCCTACTCATCCCTTTATTTATCAGTTCCTTCAAAAGAGCCGAAGAATTAGCTATTGCGATGGAAGCAAGAGGCTACCGAGGTGGAGAAGGAAGAACGAAATACAGGCAGCTTAAGTGGGGTATGATGGATTCAGGAATGCTTGTTTTTCTAGGGGTAGTAACCATTATATTAACTCTATTAAGAACGTAGGAGCTTAATTAAATGCAAAGATTTAAATGTAAAATCGCATATGACGGATCCCAATTTTCTGGTTATCAGGTCCAACCATCTAAGCGGACCGTTCAAAGTGAATTAGAGAATACATTAAAAAAGTTGCATAAAGGACAAGAAGTGAAAGTATATGCTTCTGGCCGAACGGATGCGGGTGTACATGCAAAGGGACAAGTGATTCATTTTGATTCACCCTTAACCATTCCACTAGAACGCTGGATAATCGCATTAAACTCCCTTTTACCTAACGATATAGTCGTATTAGAGGTAGAGCAGGTAGAAGATAACTTCCATGCAAGATTTCAGGCTAAAGGGAAAGAATATCGATATTTTGTAAATCTTTCAAACACACGGGATCCTTTTCAACGGAACTTTTCTTATCATCACCCTTATAAACTAGATATCCAATCTATGAATGACGCAGCAAAGTATTTACTTGGTTCTCATGATTTTACAAGCTTTTGTTCAGCCAAAACAGAGGTAGAGGATAAAATCAGGGAAATTAGAAAAATTGAACTTATTCAGCAGGATACTATGCTAATATTTAGATTTGTAGGGAATGGATTTTTGTATAATATGGTAAGAATTATGGTAGGAACGTTAATTCAAGTGGGGTCCGGACAAATAAATCCTGGCTCGATTAAAGAGATTATAGAGCATAAGGATAGAAAATATGCTGGTAAAACAGCACCTGCAGAGGGTTTATATTTATGGGAAGTGTATTATGACTAAGTAAATGATATACAAATCCTTAAAATAGGTATAAAAAATTTTTTTCTTATGACAACTAAACCTGGTGTAACATTCTCTTGACATGTGCAAAACAGTGATATATCATAATATGGTATGTATTTTAATCCCACGATAAGCCCCGGAACTTATTGTGATGACAAATATACGAAACAAAAAATCTTGAAATGGACAATATTAGGAGGGAAAATCATGCGTACAACATTTATGGCTAATGCTAACAATATCGAACGTAAATGGTACGTGATTGATGCAGAAGGCAAAACTCTTGGTCGTCTTGCTTCTGAAGTAGCATCAATCTTACGTGGTAAAAACAAACCAACTTTCACACCACATGTTGACACTGGTGATAACGTAATTCTTATCAATGCTTCAAAAATCGAGTTAACTGGTAAAAAGTTAACTGATAAAATTTACTACCGTCACAGTATGCACCCAGGTGGTTTAAAATCAAGAACTGCTCTTGAAATGCGTACTAACTACCCTGAGAGAATGTTAGAGCTTGCTATTAAAGGTATGCTTCCAAAGAACTCTCTTGGTCGTCAAATGTTTAGAAAATTACACGTATATGCTGGTAGCGAGCATCCGCACCAAGCTCAACAACCTGAAGTTTACGAACTTCGTGGATAATTAAGGGGAGGTAATAACTATGGCACAAGTTCAATACATTGGTACTGGTCGTCGTAAAAGCTCCGTTGCACGTGTTCGTTTAGTTCCAGGCAGCGGTAAAATTGTAATCAACGATCGCGACATCGAAAACTACATTCCATTCGAAGCACTTCGTGAAGTGGTAAAACAACCACTTAACGCTACTGAAACTCTTGGTAGCTACGATGTTCTTGTGAACGTAAATGGTGGAGGTTACACTGGTCAAGCTGGCGCTATCCGTCACGGTATCGCTCGTGCGTTACTTCAAGCTGATCCAGAATTCCGTCCAACATTAAAACGCGCAGGATTATTAACTCGTGATGCACGTATGAAAGAGCGTAAAAAATACGGTCTTAAAGGTGCTCGTCGTGCGCCTCAGTTCTCAAAACGTTAATTTTGGCGTATCAAGGCTCTCAACCTATTGGTTGGGGGTCTTTTATTTTATTTGGCTGTTTTCGTAATGAATGTTGTTATTTGTAAAAATCCAAATGCCGATTTTTACCCCTAAGTAGTTAAAGTGTGCTACAAATTTAGATGGTAAGGCTTTTTCTAAAACTGATAATTTTTTAAGTTCAATTTAACATGTATGCTTTATATGCAAATATATATATGTGAGTAGCAACAAAGTTTTAGAAAAGAGCCTTTTATTTAAAAAATAATTAGGTATACTTTTAGCCTGTAGATTATCAAATATATTTAAGTAAATTCTTCAAACCAAAAAGCTGTTGCACAAGGCAACAGCTTTTTGGTTATTAATGATTTGTTGGGTAGTAACCAGATTGAGCATTCTGACGCATCACATGTTGTGGGTTAGTTCCAGCAAATCCTGTTTGAATAGCTCCTTGAGGACCTGTGAAATGTTGTTGCCCTGTAAAGTGGTTTTGGTTTTGATAACCATAATTTCCTTGCATATTCATGCCGCCTTGAGCCGATTGAGCATTTTGATGAGCTACTTCTTGTACATTTGTACCAGCAAATCCATGATGGAATGCTGCGTTAGGTCTCATAAAGTGAGTTTGGTTAGTGAATTGGCTTTGGATTCCTTGATTTTGATAACCAAAAGAGCCCTGTCCATACATACCGCCTTGGGCCGATTGAGCATTTTGACGAGCTACTTCTTGTGCATCTGTGCCAGCAAACCCATGATGGAATGCTGCATTAGGACCAGTGAAAGGTTGATGCATATATTGACCTTGCTGCTGTCCCTGATTTTGATACCCATATGTGCCTTGCCCATACATACCGCCTTGAGCCGATTGAGCATTCTGACGAGCTACTTCCTGTGCATCTGTTCCGGAGAAACCGTGCTGTATGATAGAGTTAGGACCCATATACCCATGTTGATTCATAAAAGAACCTTGATTTGTCATACCCATTGTCATGCCTGTAGTAGATTGAGTATTTTGTCTCATTACATGCTGTGGGTTTGTGCTAGCAAATCCAGGTTGAATATTCGAATATTGGTTCATTCCGTGCTGATTGTTCATTTTCATTTCCCCTTTACAATGCAGATTTTAAAATCATTTATATTTTTTTCTAAGTTAAGTTAAATATGCCAAGAATCAGTTTGGTAAAATTTATATGTCCATTTGCCATATCGCAAAGCGTCGCTCCCCTATAATTGGCAACCAAATCATCTATAGTTTTTGTATTTCTCCCTTAATGTCGATAAAGACTATTTGAAAGGGGTGAGAAAGCAGTGAATGTGATTACAACCTTTAAAGAAAAGAAGAGAGAGAAACAGTTTAAATATGAAAAATCTGTTTTGAGAGAACTCTCCCTAAAATTATTGAAGGAACGAGTGAAACATTTTTTCGGCTCGTCAAGATTAACATCCGGTTTAATATCTGACTCTGGAATAGAAGAAGCTTGTTATGACATTGCTATAGAGGCATATTTATTAGGTGCCCATTTTAGTCGATTTAGCCGATATGGTGAGTCCATAGAAGTGGTAAGAAATAGATGTAAAAAGGAAGAGAAGCACCTTATTGATACGCTATACAATTTCCTGCTTTATTGGGGAAAGGGTTCAGAGGGTGTCTATAGTGAATCTTTATTTTATATGTGTGAACAATACGTAAATAGTTGGTGGCTTGAAGGATTTACTAAAGGAGAGAGAAGACGCAAGTTGAGGCTGCATTAATTAATTCCTAATAGATTGGGAATGGTAGTCGGACCAGGTACTTGCTTGTCAATTTATCTATACAGAAACAGTCCAAGTTTACGTTCTATATTTTCCCCTTGTCCCATATATTGAAATGAAGGGACGAGCGGGAAGGAATGATTATGGGGAATGAATAAAAGACTTAAAGTAGGTATGTTTACTGTTGGACTTATTATCCTGTTCCTAATTTTACAGTATGACTTCATAGAAGATAACTCTTGGAAGTCATGGAATCTACCATTGTCAGGAGAGGTCATCCTTTTAGACCCAGGCCATGGGGGACCAGATGGTGGAGCTGGTGATAACACTGCTCTTGAAAAGGATATTGCTCTAAATATTTCTTTTAAGTTGAGAGATTATCTTCAAGAGCAAGGTGCTTTAGTTATCATGACGAGAGAAGAAGATAAAGACTTAGCACCAGAAGGGATGAGAGGATACAGTAAAAGAAAAGTAGAGGATTTAAAAAAGAGATTAGAAATGATTAATACTTCTGGAGCTAATTTCTTTGTGAGTGTCCATTTAAATGCCATTCCTTCTACTAAATGGAGTGGGGCTCAAACATTTTACACTTCTCAGTTTAAAGAGAATGGAAAGGCTGCTAAGTTTATACAAGAGGAGCTTAGAAGTAATCTTGAGAATACCGATAGAAGAGCCAAAACAATAAATAACGTATATATTTTAAAATATGCTAAGAAACCAGGTGTTTTAGTGGAGGTTGGTTTTCTATCCAATCCAGCTGAGAAACAAAAGTTAAAGCAAGAAGAATACCAAGAAAAAGTAGCTGCGTCCATCTATAAAGGGATCATGCGTTACTATACAAATGAACCTGAATTAGTAGAACCCGAATAGGAGGTGCCAATGCACCTTCTTTTATTTAAGTTTAAGAAAGTATAAGCTTTTTGGAGTTAGACAACTGTCCAGCTCCAGCGCCTAGCCCTTCGAGTCAAATAACCTTCCATCCTAAAAGTCAAAAATCCGACTTTTAGGATGGAAGAATATTTGCTTGTCAGGGCTGACCAAGGCGCTTGCGATTTTCTTATATCATTAGTTGGAGACAATAAATTAAGTATAGGTAAATAATTGAGATGAATAGTACAAGTTATGTGATTGATTTAACAGCGAGTGGTATAGTATATGGTATAATCCATTTTGGGAACGAATACAAAAGGCGGTGTCATTTATGTTAACTGAATCAAAAATTTTAGATATCCTTAAAGGCCTAAAGGAGCCATTTTTAAATAAAACTCTAGAAGAGTTAAATGCAATAGAGGAAATCAAAATCAAAGAAGATAAAAATCATGTAAGTGTAAAAATTGCAATTGCTAAAACAGGTACTGCTGAACAACTACAACTTCAAACAAAAGTTGTCCAATTACTAAAAGATGCTGGTGTAGAAACAGTAGGGATTAGGTTTTCTGAATTACCTGAAGAAACATTAGCAAAGCATCGTGCAACGAATGAAGCAGAGTCGGAAGGGTTGCTTTCACCAAATAGCAAAACAACTTTTATTGCAATAGCAAGTGGAAAGGGTGGCGTTGGTAAATCAACAGTATCCGTAAACCTTGCTGTTTCCTTAGCTAGATTAGGGAAAAAAGTCGGCTTAGTTGATGCGGATATCTATGGATTTAGTGTGCCAGATATGATGGGCATTACAAAGCGTCCTGTTGTAAGAGGGGAAAGAATTATTCCTGTAGAACGATTTGGTGTAAAAGTCATTTCGATGGGATTTTTCGTAGAAGACAATGCACCTATTATTTGGAGAGGTCCAATGCTTGGGAAAATGCTAAACAGCTTCTTCAGTGAAGTAGAATGGGGCGAGCTAGATTATCTTCTTTTAGACTTACCACCGGGTACTGGGGATGTAGCTTTAGATGTTCACACGATGCTACCTGCATGTAAAGAAGTCATTGTTACAACGCCACATCCTACAGCGGCTTTTGTAGCAGCAAGGGCTGGAGCAATGGCATTGAGAACAGAACATGAGATCCTAGGTGTAGTAGAAAATATGTCTTACTTTGAAAGTAAAGTAACTGGAGAAAAAGAGTATGTTTTTGGTCAAGGTGGAGGTCAAAAGCTTGCAGAGGAGCTGCAAACTGAGGTGTTAGGGCAACTACCATTAGGACAGCCTGACTGGAATGAAGAGGACTTTGCACCATCGGTTTATCAATTAGACCATAAAATCGGTCAAGGTTATGATCAAATAGCACGTAAAATCATTGAAAAACTAAATTAATAAAGAAAAGGAAGACCTGTGGGTACTGCACCCCAAAAGTTAGAGTAGAAATCTAACTTTTGGGGTGTTTTTTGTATGTCGAAGTATAGTGATCAATTTAAGTTGAAGGTTGTTAAGGAATATCTTGAAGATTCTTTGGGATATAAGT
>NZ_JAXOFX010000021.1:0-71790 GCF_034427655.1 Robertmurraya mangrovi | reverse complement strand
TCTTTCAATGTTCCTTCATGAGAAGAAACATATTATCCGGTATTAGCTCCGGTTTCCCGAAGTTATCCCAGTCTTACAGGCAGGTTGCCCACGTGTTACTCACCCGTCCGCCGCTAAGTTTCAAAAGAAAAGCTTTTAAAACTTCGCTCGACTTGCATGTATTAGGCACGCCGCCAGCGTTCGTCCTGAGCCAGGATCAAACTCTCCAATAAAGAGTAAGATTAGCTCTTAAATAAAAATTCAAACGTTGACGTTTCTGTTTTGTTTAGTTTTCAAAGAACTAGTTTGAAGCAAGATGATTATCATATCACGTATAACCCAAAGCTGTCAATCGTTATCCTGAAATAACTTTCATGTCATCTCAGCGACAATTAATATAATAACAAATCCATATTGATAAAGTCAAGAATCTTTTTTCTCACCGGAGAGTTAATTACTTCTTTTTCTCAGCGAGATTTACTATATTACTACCTCATTAAATAGATGTCAATACGGTTTCCGAAAAATCCCCCAAAAAAAGTAGACCTCCAAGAAGTCTACTTTAATTAATATTTAGTTTGCTTTTTATTTTCTCCCACCAATCCTTATCTTCTTTCTCAGAGGTCTCAAATGGTTCTACTAAAATAAGTGGGCTCTCTCCAATTAATTCATCCTTTAATGAAATTTTCACTTTCCCAATAGGTTTCTTAAAATCTTCTCTTTCCTTTAAATCAGAATCAACACTTATTGAAATTGAAATCTCCTGTCTCTCGCCCTTCTTTAAAGGATAAATAATATCTCTTTTCGGGACTACTTTTCCAAAGATAACACTAAGGTAATTTATTTGTTTTTCTTTGTCTATAATTTTTACAGCCTCATACTGATTAAAAGCTTGATTAAAAAGAGCCATATGATCTTGCCAATCATTTCTATCATTAATAGTCACTGCAATTAACTTAAGCTTTTCTTTTTCAGCAGTTGAAACTAAGGTTCTCTTCGCACGTTTTGTGTAGCCTGTTTTCCCTCCCGTGGAATATGGATACATATTAAGCAATTTATTTTTATTTAGCCAAGTATTCATTGCTCTATCTAAGGACTTACAAGTATAGCTTTTTGTAGAAGATATTTTAGCATAATCCTTATTATTCATCGCATACCTCGTTAAAAGAGCCATGTCATATGCAGTTGAATAATGGTTTTCATGATCATCTAATCCATGGGGATTTGCAAAAGTTGTATTCTTCATCCCAATCTGTTTTGCTTTTTTATTCATTAAAGTAACAAAGTTCTCAAGATCTCCACCCACATGCTCTGCTATTGCAACAGCTGCATCATTACCCGAGCGGAGCATGAGGCCGTAAGTTAAATCAATAAGCTTAATCTTATCGCCTGGTTGAATGTATATAGATGATCCCTCTGTACGATACGCCTTCTCACTAACGGTGACATACTCGTCCAACTTACCTGATTCGATTGCTAAAATAGCTGTCATTATTTTCGTAATACTGGCTATCCTCATGGGGGTATGAGCATTTTTCTCAAACAGCACCCTACCTGATTCTTGTTCCATTAAGATAGCACCTCTTGCTGAAACTGCATGTCCCATATAAGGAAATGAAGCTATACCAGTGAATAGAACAATTACTGAAAGCAGAATTCTAAATGTTTTCATCATATCCCCTTTCTTAACTAGAATAGTAAGCTATATTTTGTGCCTATCGAAAAGAGTTATTCTTTTTTAAAGCAAAAAAAGAAAAGACCTCTATTAAGAGATCTTTCCAGTTGTTAAGGTTATAGTAATAACAAACCATTCAATATGTTCTGCTCTTTTATGGATTTCAGCCTCTAACTATTATGTAGAAAAAAGCACGTTAGAAACGCGCTTTTTAATGTCCCGATAGTTTGGCTCCAGCTTTTCTATGGACAGCTAACCGGTCAATTAACTTGGAACTAGGACCGTTTAATCCAACTAAGCGAACTAGGGTCCCATTTTCCCTAAGCTTAATGACAATCTTGTCAATTGCCGCTACAGCTGAATCGTCCCAGACGTGGGCATGTGTAAAATCAATTTCAACCTCATTCACTTTATCGTTAAAGTCAAAGGCTGCTATAATTTCATCAACAGAAGCAAAGAAAACTTGACCTTTAACTATATATACTTTTTTGTCTCCATCTAAACGGGACTGAACTTGTATCTTAGAAATTTTTGCAACAAAGAAAATAGCACTTAAAATAATACCTGCAAAGACTCCAATTGCTAGGTTATGTGTTGCTACGACAGTAATGACTGTAACAACCATTACAATAGAATCTGTTAAAGGTGCTTTAGCTAAACCTTTAATAGAGGACCAATCAAATGTTCCAACAGAGACCATAATCATAACACCCACAAGTGCAGCCATCGGTATTTGTACAACAATTGTTCCTAACACTAGGATAAGGAACATTAGAAATACTCCAGCAACTAGTGCAGAAAGTCTTCCACGTCCACCTGATTTTACATTGATAACAGATTGACCTATCATTGCACATCCAGCCATCCCGCCGAATAGTCCTGCAACAATATTAGCAATCCCTTGCCCGCGGCTTTCTCTATTTTTATCACTCGCTGTGTCTGTCATATCATCAACAATTGAAGCAGTCAATAATGACTCAAGTAAACCAACAATGGATAAACCTAAAGCATAAGGGAAAATAATTTTTAATGTTTCAAAATTAAATGGAACATCTGGAATGAAGAAAGCAGGTAGTACAGATGTTAACTGCCCCATATCTCCTACTGTTCTTACATCACTTTTAGTCATAATAGCAATAATAGTAATAACAATAATTGCAACTAACGGAGATGGGACTGCTTTTGTAACTCTAGGAAAGATATAAATAATCGCTAACGAACCAGCAACCATCGCGTACATCACCCAAGTTGCGCTTACGAATTGTTCTAGCTGAGCCATAAAAATTAGAATTGCTAGAGCATTAACGAAACCAATCATGACAGACCTAGGAATAAACTTCATGTAACGAGCTATCTTTAGAGTCCCAAAAAGGATTTGCAGAACACCCGTCAAAATAGTAGCAGCAAATAAATATTGTAGACCATGGTCTTTCACAAGAGTAATCATTAATAAGGCCATTGCTCCTGTTGCAGCTGAGATCATCCCTGGTCTCCCTCCAACAAAGGCAATAGTCACCGCAATACAAAAAGAAGCGTATAATCCGACCATTGGATCTACCCCTGCAATAATGGAAAAGGCAATCGCTTCAGGAATTAAAGCAAGCGCAACTAAAATGCCCGCTAATACATCACCCCTAATGTTTCCAAACCACTGTTCTTTAGTTGTAAGTACTCTCAAAAAAACACCCCTTATATATTCATTTTTAATTCTGACTTTGAACTCTCATCAAAGTCGGGCCGATGAAAACATATTGAATCATATCACATCTACAGATTTTTACAACCCAAAATGAAAGCGTTTGTTTAAGATACATACTCTCTTTATCTCATTTCTCCTTTCATTTACTCCTTTAATTGTCATGCCTAAAATAATATTTTAAAACAAAAAGAAACAGTGTTCTCACACTGTCTCCTTTAACAATTTAACCTAGCCCATAGGTGAACATATCTCAATATAATGACCATCTGGATCTTCAACATAAGCAACTTTTTGACCCCAAGGTTTTTCTCTTGGCTCCATTAAGACAGGAACTCCTGCTATTCGGAGTTTTTCTACCACTTTCTCTACTTCCTGCGTCACAAATCCAAGTTCAAAAGTCTGTTCTTTTCTAGAGTCATCTGGAATAGGTAGATTGGTTACTTCCCGCCCTCCTTCTCTCGTGTTCATGGAGAGAATGGTAGAACCCGTGTCATATTCTATGTATGTACCATATTCTCCTCTAAGAGAAAATCCCAACAGTTCACCATAAAAGTATTTAGTTTTTTCCAAGTCCTGTACATATAAAATGACATAACCCATACTAAGCTTCATTTACCGTTCACCTCAACCATTTCATATTGACTTTGTAATTGATGCTTTTCTACTTTAAATAAATTCATTATAAATGATGTCTTAACCAAACATTTGGTTCGACATAAACAGCCTTGTTTTCTTCTATATTAACAACTAAAGGAACAAGGGCTCCTGGTATCACATACTCTCCTGTTAAAGGTAGCTTCATACCAGTCCACTTCTCCCAATCAGCAATCTCTGCTTCTACAATCATCGACTGATGGGCAATAGCAACAATTTCAGCTCCTGTTTTACAATGTACACGAATCCAAGGATCAAACGGTTGACCATCTTCTCTAATTAAATAGGCATAAGATTCAATTGGTAGTAATGGATATTTCGGTTTCATTGAAGGTCGCACAGGGGCTACCATTTGTGTTAGACCAGCGTTCTTTGCTAGCCCCTTCATCGCACGCACCATTATTTCACTTAACCCTTTTCCTTGGTGGGCAGGGTCTATTACAATAGAGATTGCCGAAACAGCGTTAATGTTCTTGTTTGCTTCTTTATCCAGTACACCTTTCTCTATTACGCCATCCCAACCTTCAGGGAGATTAGCAATTTCACCATCCCATTCAAAGCCTATTGCATGTCCGCAAGCTAGAATTCGATCTCCTTCTAATAAGAAAAATTGAAGTTCTGGATAATTTGTCAACATTCGATCCCAATACAAATCGGCGACAGGGTCCATCCTCATAAAAGTTGGCCAACCGATTTCATGTAGTCTACCTAGTTCTTTTTCCAATTCAGGCTGCTCTTTCAAAGTAACAATTTGATAGTCCATAATATCTCCAATCGTGTTTTGTAAATATTTTCATAAACAATCTTTCGATAAAAATCGATAAATTCCTCTATTTGTATACTCTTTTCAAAATGGAAAAAGAGGCTCACCTCCAAGGCTTGCCTCTTTTCGATTTAACTAATTACCTTCAAACCAACGACACTTAAAATAATCATTGAGATAAAGACGATTCTTAACCAATTTTTTGATTCTTTGAAGAACAACATGCCAACAATAACACTTCCTGCCGCTCCAATTCCTGTCCATATACTATAACCTGTTCCAATGGGTATCGTTAATAGAGCTTTAGATAGGAAGTAGAAACTAAACATTCCTGAAACCACAGATAATAGGGTATATTTATGACGAGTAAATCCTTCAGATAATTTCATGAAAATCACAAAACCGATTTCTCCAAAACCAGCGATGATTAAAAATATCCAGGCCATGCTAGTTCTCCTTTACCGTTTCTACTTCATCCTTCGATGTTGCTTTTAGTCCAATAATTCCACCTATTAATAGAACTAATAATAATACCTTTATTAATCCGCCTTCTTCATTTAAGAACAACATACCTATAAGCACCGTACCTGCTGCACCAATACCTGTAAACACCGCATAAGCTGTACCTATTGGGATTTCATTTAAGGATTTTGAAAATAAAATAAAGCTAAATATGATTAGAACGAGCGTAATAACACTTGGCACAGGTTCTGTGAATCCTTTCGAGTATTTTAATCCAAATGCCCAACCAATTTCACTCAACCCTGCTATAAATAAGTAAATCCATGGCATCGCAACTTTCCTCACTTTTCCTACCGTTTAATTTATTGTTAGTTTTTAGTTTTGAAAGGATGATGTCTAAACTATTTTTCTACAATACACAATAGCTTATCAAAAAAGTTCTAATTCCGCATATAATTACCCTTTGTTTTAAATGATTTCTACTGGTACGAACAAAAGCGCAAGCGCCTCGGTCTTTCCTAAACGATAAAAAAACTCCCCATCATTAGGAGAGTTCTACACTCGTTATAGTCCAGTCTTTAAAACTTGGTAATTTCGTTGATTCCATTCAATTCCTTGCTTATTCTTACAATTACTCTTTAATTAAGTGAGACAGGATGAAATAGCTCCCCAGAAAGTTGTTTTATACTCAATTCTATTTTTTCGTCATAGGCAACAATAAAACAGGTGGAAGGGCCTGATGACACTTTTAAATTTAAATCGGTATTGACTTTTTGAAATCCCCCGCCAAACATACGTTTAATCTCATATAAGATCCCTTTAGAACCAACCGGCCAGAGTCTAACATCCTCTAGGTCAGCAATCTCCTTGAATAAACTTAATGGTGCTACCTCACTACCATGAGTGATTACTTCCTCGCCGACAAGTGGACGACCAATGACAGCTACTTTCATATTATTCTCCAGGGAGATTTCACTCTTCTCCATCACTTTTCTACCAATAACCACAATACCTACAGCAGATTGCCTCATGGAAAAATTACTCTCCGTACTTCCTGTAACGGTAAGGTGAGCTAAGTTAATTTCAGCTAGCCCCTTTTTCACACCACTCACAAGTATATCCCAGTAATCATTACCACAAAAATTATGCAAAACAACCGAAATAGGCATCGCACCAGCAGCTATGCAATCCATAACGGCCACACGAAAAGAATAATAAGAAACGATTTCATAACTTACTTGGACGCTATCTAACTCTTTTATACCGACACCACCAGAGTTATCACTTGCAATAACTAAACACTCACCCTCATTTAGCGGAACCGTTACGACATTTCTCATGATTTCATTGTCCCTTCTAATAGGGATGGTACAAAAAATTGTGCTACTCTAGGAATGAGAAGGAACGAAACAACTATATTAATCAAAGAACCTATAAGAATGGATGGAACAATCGCCATGTAAAAGCCCATACCCATTAAAAATAAAAAAGGCAAAGGTGCCAATAACGTATTACTTAAAACAAACCAAATAGCTGCCATATATTTTTTACCCTTACGATAAAGTGCTCCAAAGAAAAATACGATCAAGGACATCTCAAGTGCAACTAAAAAGTGCATAGGCCCGAGTGGCATTCCACCAAAAAGAGCAGATATTAAATGTCCTCCCGCTGCAACAATAGCCCCAGCCCCACTACCTATAAGAACGGTAGCAAGTAAAGCTGGAAAAGTATCTAAAGCAACACTTCCCACAACTGCCGGAACTTTGATCGCTGCACCAACAACAGCTAGAGCAATAAAAAGTGCAAGTAGACTTAATGTTTTTACTTTCATTTGATTAGTCCTCCTTGCGTTTTCCCTCTCTAAACACTTTTGCACTTCTTACATACTCAACATCCTTTACGTTCAAACGGAAGTTAATCACTCTTGCAAGAGCAAAGAAGTAATCTGATAAGCGGTTTAAATATTGCCTACATACTACAGGGACTGTCGGGTCTTCTTTAACTAATGTCACAACTAAGCGTTCTGCACGACGAGTAACCGTTCGAGCAATATGAATAGAAGCTGACGGTTTTGTTCCCCCTGGTAAAATAAAGCGCTCTAATTCCGGTGCTTCCTTAATAAATTCATCAATCTTACATTCTAAGTAAGTAACCGCTTCTTCTGTCAGCTTCGGTTCTCTGTTTTTCATCACATTTGCTAAGTCGCCACCACAATCAAATAACTCATGCTGTATTTTCTCTAAGTCTTCTAACACATCTTTAAAAAGCTCTGTATCAAGTTCTGTAATGGCTTGGCCAACAAAGCAATTGACTTCATCTACCGTTCCATACGCTTCTACACGTACATCATCTTTATCCACTCTTCCTCCAATAATACTTGTCTGTCCTTTATCCCCTGTTCTTGTATAAATTCTCATAATTCTTCCTCCTTAATTGTTTGATTGATTCCATACCAAATAATATCTACTCTACTTGAAAGACTTACAATATCCTGATAGACCCAGCCTGTTAAATCACGCCAGTTTCTATGTTCTTTTTCCATTGGAACAATTCCTTTCATGATATCTGTTCCAATCACAATGACTTGTCTATCAGCTGATTCCTTTTCCCATACTAACCATTGTTTTAAATTTTCTCGCCAATGTTCCCGAGAATACTTTTTCGTCCATTGCTCCATTCCCTCTAAAACGACCTTTCCTTTAAAGGTTGTAGGGTTTGGAAATTCTTCTCCTTGATAGGAGGAAATCCAGTGACATTCGTTATTCAATAAATTCTTTACCCATGCTCGTTTGCCGTTAAAGGCACCTCCCGTAACAAAGTGCACCGCTCTCCCCTCCTTAAACCATCTCTATCGAAAATAAGCTCATACCCCATCTCATGAGAAACAGACCAATCCCAGAACTCTCGTTTATTAGGAGCGTATGTGGTTAATAAGTAACGAATCACTCCACCGTGTGTCATAATTAATGTCTTTCGAGCCTGTTTTTTTTCAATAGTATTAATGACCTTTTGCCATCCATCCTCAATCCTGATTGAAAAATCTTCAAACGCCTCACCATTAGGAGGAGTATGTTTAAAAGGCCAGGCTATCCATTTCTGGTAATCTTCACAGTCTTTAAGTTGTTCATAAGTTTTTCCTTCAAAAACCCCAAAGTTCATTTCTCGAAACTCCGTTAATAGATGGGGTTTAACATCTGGAGCATATTTCTTTAAGGTTGCTATACATCTATTTAAATCGCTTGAAAAATATAATTCATAGTAATCCATATTTGATGGACTATGAGAAAAACATAAAGGTGAGTCCGTCCACCCCAAATATTCCTTTCTCCTGTTTGCTTCTGTTAGCCCATGACGAAATAGTGTAATAACCACACGGTCATCCATAGCAATATCTCCGTCCCTTCTACAGAAGCTCCTACTACATCTCCTGTGATTCCACCAAACCATCTTCGAACTTTAGCACGAATAACAAAGTAACACCCTAACGCAACCAGATTAAGAATGAGCGCTAGAACAATTAAATAGAGATCTAGAAATGTGAGTAGAGCAATGCATATGACGATATAGAAAGGATACGCTGCTAGAGAGCTAGGCTTTGCAGCTTGTTGAAACATGATTGCCAATCCCTTATCTTTAGCTGAAGGAACCGTTAACAGAAGCATCCCCATCACTAATTTACTAAAAAACGGGATGAGCGCAATCAATAAATAGGAAACAAGATTGACCCTTTCAATAATCTCGTAGATGAACAAAAAACGAGAGCTTAACAATACTAAGACCGAAAGTACACCGAAAGCACCCGTCCTCGGATCACTCATGATTTCTAATCGTTTTTCAGTACTTTGATAGGAAAAATAAGCATCACTCGCATCCATCCAGCCATCTAGATGAATTCCTCCAGTTATTACTATTGTGAGCAACCAAAGAAGGAAAGCGATTGCCAAAGCTGAAAAGGGTGACCATTCCGTAAGTAAAAATAATATTAAGGCGTATAGTAATCCTTGAAACAAACCTAATATGGGAAAAGTTTTGATCGCATGCCTTAAATGACCTTGATCCATTGGGAGTGCAATAGGAATTGGGATACTAGTAAAAAATTGTAGATTAATTAAAAACCCTTTAATCCACTTCATTTTGTTTTCTCCCGTTTACAATTGATAAAACTTGCTCCCAATTCAAATGGCTCATAACATGGTTAGCCAACTCATCATACTTTTGTGCTTTTAAACTAGCCGTCTCAAGCACTTTCCTTCGAGGCAGACCCTTACTTTCACGTATTTGATTCAGCCAATGATTTCTCAATTCATCATTATGAAAAAGGTGATGGATATACGTACCAATCACTTTTCCACCCTTATCGTAATACCCCTCCGCTTGGCCATTATCTAACTCTAAAAAATAACAGCCATTCTCAATTTCTGTCCTACCTAAATGAACTTCATAACCCTCTACTTCTCGCTTTAAGCTAAGTTTTGTAGAAGGGTGAAACCTTCCTTTGGTACGGACAGTTTCTTTATGCTGATAAAAGGTTGTTACTGCCGGAATGATATTTAAACCCTTCTTTCGACTATCAAGGGTACCGGTGTCTGTCCCTGCTTCATCAATCAGTTCCTTCCCTAACATTTGAAATCCACCACATATTCCAATGATTGGTTTAGCTTTCTCAATATGATGATAAATCCTATCGACCAGGCCGTTTTGTTTTATGTACTGTAAATCCTTTATCGTACTCTTCGTTCCAGGAATAATAACAGCATCCGGATTTCCGAATTCCGCCGCGTTTTTTACCCAACGCACACGGACATCTTCTTCTAACATAAACGGTTCTATATCACTATAATTTGATATAAAAGGTAACTGGATGACAGCGATGTCTAGGTCAGCCCCTTCACTTTTACCATTATTTTGAATGGATAAAGAATCTTCACCATCAATCATATGATTTTCTATATAAGGAAGCACTCCTAATACAGGAATTCCAGTTTTCTCTTCTAACCAACTTATGCCGTCTTCAAAAAGATGGATATCTCCCCGGAATTTATTAATTATTACCCCTTTCACTCGTCGTCTCTCATCTTCAGTTAAGAGCTCTAAAGTCCCTACAATACTGGCGAATACCCCTCCACGGTCAATATCAGCTACAAGAATGACCGGAACATCAGCTATTTCTGCCACTTTCATATTCACAAGCTCTTTATCTTTTAAATTGATTTCTACTGGACTACCGGCACCTTCGATAATGACGACATCAAATTCTTTTTGTAGTTCTGTTAAGGCAGACTGAATCACTGCAAGTCCCTTTTCGTAAAAAGTTTCACGATATCCTACTCCAGACAATACTTGCTCCGCTTTTCCTAAATAAACTACTTCGGACTGTAAATTCGATCTTGGTTTCAAGAGAATTGGATTCATCCAAACGGTCGCTTCTATTTTAGCCGCCTCTGCTTGAATTCCTTGAGCTCTTCCAATCTCTTTTCCATCAAGGGTTACGTAAGAATTATTGGACATGTTTTGAGACTTAAATGGTGTAACTTTATACCCTTCATTAACAAAGAGTCGGCATAAGGCAGTGACAATAAAACTTTTTCCCACATCCGATGCCGTTCCTTGTATCATAACCCCCTTCATCTTCTCTCCCCCTTCATTAAGATTGGAATACCCGACTCAATTAAATAAGCTTGATCCGCGTTAGTTACTAGTTGCTGATGTAACCGTCCAATTAAACGACCATAGATAAAAACGAGATCATTATTAAGCAATCCTTCATGTAATAATTCATTGCTTACAACAATAAGTGTGTGACACTTCTCCCTCAATTGATCAATACCCGTTAAAATCCAGTCTTGTACTTCTAATTGAAACTTCTCATCCCAATCCTGATGACGAGTAAAAAATTCATTATTTAATAGGGTTGTTAAGCAATCCAACAAGATGATGTCTTTATTCGAAAATTTAGGCGCAAGGTTTCCAACATTATGGGACTGTTCCCATGTATTCCAGTCTAATTCGCTATTTGTTCTTTCTTGTTGATGTCTAACGATTCTTTTTGCCATCTCCGAATCAGAGTTTACTCCTGTAGCTATATAATGTAGAGACCCCTCGGTTCTGATTGATTCCATTTCCGCTAGCCTTTCTGCAAAACTACTTTTTCCACTTCTTACACCGCCCGTAACAAAGACTAGTCTAGATGTATTCGCCACTCTTGAAGCACCTCCATGAGCTGGTCATTTTCTTCCGTACTCTTAATGGCAAAACGTAACCAACTTCCTTCTAATCCAGGAAAATTAAAGGTGTGTCTTGGAATGATTCCTTTTTGAAGTAAAAAAGTAAATAGTTGAAATGAATCTTCTGTCTTTGCATCACGTAATAAATAAAAATTCACCTGTGATGGAGACACAATAAAATTTTCTTTTTCAAAAAAAGAAAATAACCTCTTCCTCTCTCGTTGAATGTAATTCTGTGTATTAATGATAAATGCCTCATCCTCTAAGCATGCTTCCCCAGCTAGCATAGCAATGGTGTTTACACTCCAGTGGGATTGATAAGTAGTGATTTGTTCAACTACACTCTCTGTAGCCATCACATAACCAAGTCTTAATCCTGGTATGGAAAACATTTTAGTCATTGAACGCAAGATGATTAAGTTTGAATATTGCTTAATCAAACTAGTAATTGATTTGTAATCTACTAAAAAATCATAGAAAGCTTCATCTAAAATCAGTTGGCAATCGTTTTTGTCACATAGTTTAAGGATATCTATAATCTGGCTCTTTGAATAAACAACACCTGTTGGATTATTGGGGTTACATAAGAACATTGCATCAGCTGTCCTTAATTCCTCTTTTAACAACTCTAAATCAACCATCCAGTCCTGTTGATGGTTCACCTGAAGATAACGGACTTCACAACCATTGGCCTTACAAGCTTTTTCATACTCAGAAAAAGTCGGTTGAATAATAAGAACTCTCTTCCCAGTTAACATTCTAGCTATAAGTGTAATTATCTCTGCCCCTCCATTACCGATAAGAACTTGAGTGGATAGAAGGTTTTCTTTCTCAGCAATATTTTCTTTTAGCCTAGTAGAATATGGGTCAGGATAAACATTAATTTTATGTATAAATTCATTCCACTGTTTTGTTAATGATTCCGGTGGCCCCAAAGGGTTAATATTGGCGCTAAAGTCGATATACCTTTTGGGTAAGGGAAGACCCATGGCTTCAAATAAATACTGAGGATTCGATCCATGAGATGGCCATTTCAAACAAAACCCCTCCAATCCATAAAGTGAATAAAAATAGTAAAACGGTTCGAGTTAATATTTGATTTGTTTTTAAAATATGATCCTTAGCTAACGGCACAATAGGATCTCCCATCTTGGCTCTGTTGGATATTACTCCTTTGTAATAGTTAATTCCTCCGAGCTGAATACCTAATATAGCAGCAACTGCCGCCTCTCCCCAACCACTATTCGGACTTGGATGCCTTTTAGCATCACGAAATAAAAGAGTCCACACAGCTCTGTAATTTGATTGCTCAGGCCTCGTACTAAGAAGCATTAGTACACCCGTGATTCGACTAGGAATCCAATTGACTACATCGTCGAGTTTGGCTGATGCCCATCCAAATTCTCGGTATCGTTCGCTCATATTTCCAACCATTGAATCACATGTATTGATTGATCGATAGACCATGGCAAGTGGTGCTCCACCAATCAATGCCCAAAATAACGGAGCTGTGACACCATCGCTTGTATTTTCGGCTACTGTCTCTACCGTCCCTCTAACAACCTCTTTCTCATCAAGCTTTTCCGTATCTCTTCCGACAATATAGGAAAGCTTCAATCTTGCTTCCTTCATATCACCCTTTTTCAATGGATGATAAACTTCTAGGGCAGCCTCCTTCAAGCTCTTTTGAGCAATGGTAGTAGCAATGATTAATCCTTCTACTAAAACTCCTAGAACAGGATGAATAGAATAAAAAGCTGCTGTAATGGCAGTAACCACTAGAAAAACGGTCACTAAAACAAAAAGGAGCATAAGAACTCCTTTAAACTTTTTTGAGTAACCGCTATTTAGTTTCTTTTCTAGCTTTGAAATTAGAGAACCGATCCACCTAACCGGATGGGGCCATGTTGGTGGATCACCTATAATGGAGTCTATGATATAAGCCACGCTAATCGCTAATAAGTGATACGTAATCATTCTTGAATCCTCTTTACATATTTTCCAATTGCCTCTGTTGTACATTCATACACACCTTTACTAATTAATTTCCCTAAAGGTGTGATGGTTCCTGCAAATTCTAAGCTTTTTCCACTTTGTGTAGCCGCAATTAGGATACTGTCCGTAGATGTCCCTGTTGCTAATGTACCGGTCATCCGGTCTATTACCATTTGGTCTTGGAGAGATTTCACTTTTGCTTCTGTGGCCGTCATAATCCCTTGTATAAAAGCTTCCTCTGTAATATTTCCATTGATAAATACCCATGTATTAATGGTCCCTGGAACCATTTCAAATGAATGAGAATCACTTTTAGAAGCATCAACAGCATTCCCTACTCCCGCTGTCACAACCACAAATACTGAAAAATCTTTTTCTGTATATAAACGATACGATACATCTTCCAGTCGAACGGCTGTCATCATTCCTACTGACTCGTTAGGATCAAATCCATGAGATCTTATATACTCAGCCATTTCTTTTCGATGATCGCTACAATCATAATTTTTGTCCACATGACGGTTAATAAAAGTTTCGTACCAACCCATCCCAGCACCAACTACTCCTGAAGACATCGTTCTTAAAGGGACTGATGACTGTAATACAATGTGGTCCTTACTAAGGCTAAGCATGTTGGGGTTGATTATAGGATCTTTTTTCTCGAGCTCATTCTGCCATTCTGGAAGAAGAACCATTTGCGGAACAGGTACTTTAGGATGTGGATGCTTTTTGATTTCAGTTTGATAAACTTCTTTAATTCGTTCTTCTTTCAATACTTCATTAGGGGTACCACGTTTATTAATGGCCCCTTCATTTAGTAAAAGTAATTGGTCACAATAAAGCCCTGCCAAATTCAAATCGTGAAATATGGATATGACCGTTAAACTACGTTCGTTTGTCCATTTCTTTAATAAATCTAGTAATTCCTTTTGATAAGATAAATCTAAATGATTCGTTGGTTCATCTAGCAATAAGATTTCAGGCTCTTGGGCTAAAGCTTGCGCAAGATAGACTCTTTGTCTCTCGCCTCCAGACAGCTGCTGAATATCACGATGGGAAAAATCGGCTACACCCGTTTGTACCATCACCTGCTGGACGATTCTCTCATCCTCTTTTGACCATCCTTGAAACCAGCCATCTAGATGGGCATATCGACCAAGTGAGACCGTTTCTTTTACTGTATAAGAAAAGGCTTGAGAAGAATGCTGTGGCAAAACGGCTACCATTTTAGCTAGTTGTTTTGGTGTAAATTTAGATAGCAATTGACCATTTACCGATATGCTACCTTCTTGAATAGGAAGAATTCCGCTAATCATTTTCAATAAAGTGGTTTTCCCGCTCCCGTTTGGTCCTAGGATACCGAAGAGTTCTCCTTTTCCTACTTCAAATGATATATTCCGTAGTATGGACTCTCCTGTATAACCTCCACACACTTGTTGAACATTCAGCATCTACGAACCACTTCTTTCTGCTCGTTTTCTTTGTAATAAAATCATTGCAAAAACAGGGGCACCTATTAGAGCAGTAATGACTCCTATCGGAAGCTCGGTCGGCGCAATGATGGTTCTCGATACAAGGTCTGCTAATATAAGAAAGGCACTTCCCGTTAGTATCGATAACGGGAGTAGATGCTTATGATCCGGTCCCCAAAGTAAACGAGAAAGGTGAGGAATAACTAGGCCAACAAAACCAATCGTTCCAGAAACTGCAACGGCAGCACCGGTTAAAATAGAACCTGCCGTTAGTATAATCATTTTTCTTCTCTGAACGTTTACTCCTAAATGGTGTGCCCTCTCTTCTCCAAATGACATCGCATTTAGCTCTCTGCCATTTAACATTAAGATAAAAGATCCTAAAATAAAGAAAGGCAAAATAATTTTAATGTATGCCCACCCACGCATGGACACACTTCCTAATAGCCAGTTAATAATTTGTCTTAATTCATCACCAGTTAACGCAATCATTAGAGAGATAAGTGCACCTAAAAACGAACTAAATATAATTCCTGTTAATATAATCGTTTCCACCCTCATGGAACGCTCAATTTTTTGCGCAAATGTCAGTACAACAAAAATAGTAAGAAATGAAAATAATATACTTAATAATGGTAAGGTAAAGGAACCGACAAATGGGATAGAAATTTGAAAAAACAGTGTTAAGACGGCACCTACAGAGGCGCCTGATGAAACCCCTAATGTGTAGGGGTCTGCAAGTGGATTCCTTAATAGACCTTGAAAGGCCGCCCCCGCTATTGCGAGAGCCGCCCCTACAAGACCCGCTAATATAACACGGGGCAAACGTATGTTCATCACTATATTTGTGTGCATTTGATCAATCTGATTAACAGATATAAACGGAAACACTTTTGATCCTATTATTTGTACAATACTAAGTATTGGAACAGATACCGTCCCAATTGATATTCCTAGAAGCATAGCAAAACAAAGAAACGCTCCCGCAACGAAGTAAGCAATAAGCTTTTTATTTAAATACTTCTGGGTAAACTGCCTTTGCAATTGCCTCTACTCCTTCTACAAGTCTTGGACCTGAGCGACTTGTCATGTCAGAATCTACATCAAAAATTTGTTTTTCTTTTACAGCTGTTACATTTCCCCAACCCTCACGACTCAATACTTGACCAACTGGATCCTCGGAGTAATAACCATAAGTTGTAAGAACGACATCCGGGTTGCGCTCAATCATAGCTTCTTGGTCAATTTTTACCCAACCTTCAAGGTCACTAGCTGCATTTTCTGCGCCTACCATCGTTAGCATTTCATCCATAAACGTATTTTTTCCTGGAGTGTAAATATCCGGAGCTGGAGAAACTTCTACAAAAACGACTTTCTTTTCTTTAATGGAAGCAGCTTTTGTTTTGATTTCATCTATCTTTGCTTTCATATTAGCAACAATTTTCTCCGCTTCTTCTTTCTCACCAGTTACTGTGCCAATTACTTGGATCGTTTCATACACTTCATCAAAGTTTGCAGCATTTTGTACAACAAAGACTGTAATTCCAGCATCTCTTAATTGCTGAAGTCCTTCTGTAGAATTATGTGCGCTTGAAGCATGTGCTAATACTAAATCAGGATTTAAGGAAATAATTTTTTCTAAATTAAATTCCATTCCACCAATTTTCTCTTTTGTTGTTGCTTCTTCAGGATAATTATCGAAATCGGAGACTCCTACAATTTCTTTATTTAAGCCTAGGGCAAAAGCAATTTCGGTATTACTTGGGATTAATGATACAATCTTTTCTGGTTTAGCCTCTATCACTACATCATTGTCTAGAGCATCTTTAATCGTAACTGGAAATTCAGCCTCTACCTTTTCTTCTGTAGCTGGCTTACTCTCTTCTTTAATTTCTTTAGTTTCCCCACAGCCAGCTAGAACTCCTAGCGAAAGTAACACTAAAAATAAAACTGAGTAAAACTTTTTCATTTTAATAGCCTCCTAGTATTTGCCTATGAAAATAGGCTTTTGCGGTTGGTGATGTTTTTTAGTTGGTTAAGCTTTATGACAACAAAAAAACATCCCCTACATGGAGATGTTGGTGTTGTATGGGAAGACCTATTATTAATTAAATTCAAAGTCTGGCCATACACCTTCCTATCCTCGTAGGTTTTTTGGTGCAGCAAAATTAGGCAGGTCTCCTGACTCATGATCATTGCTTGCTGAACCTTCCCATACAATTTCGTACAGTGGATAATCAGCTTACTCCCATTTACAGTGGCGGGACCGTGTTGGATTTACACCAACTTCCCTTTTAAGTCTTCATAAACATTCATTTTTCATATCAAAAAACGAATGGAAGACACCTAACTTTAAAACGTATATGAAGTTTTTATATCACTATGAAAGATTATACACCATTCACTCGTGCCAATTGCAACCATTTTCTGATAAATTTCTACAATTTTCTTCAATTTATGTATACTTTATTAAACAAATTGTTCTTCAGGATAGACCTCCAGTTTATTACCTAAGCCAATACCATCCAAAGATAAAAAACAAGAACGCCCGATCATTTTCACTCCACTCTTATAGGCATTAGCAAATGCTTCAGCAAATAAGGGGTCAATGTGAGAGGCGGTTGTAACTTGGTCTAAATCCTCTCTTTGAGCGACAAAGAGAATCGCTGTTTCATATAAATTTCCATGTGCAATCTCGGATAATTCTTTTACGTGTTTCGTCCCTCTAGCGGTTACAGCATCAGGAAATCTTCCCACCCTATCATCAGCCAAAGTCACACTCTTTACTTCAAGCAATAATTCCCTTCCTACGTTGTTTTCCAAAAGGAAATCCCATCTTGAAACTCCTAATTTATATTCTGACTTCTTATAGTTCCATCCGTTCAGTTCCTCGATGGCATTTTGCTTAAGTGCTCGTTCAATTAATCGATTCGGATAAGTTGTATTAATGGAGACGAATCCACCCGGTATTAACGGGTTTTCACAGAGAACCGCCGTCCATCTTGTCTTGCGTTTTGGATTATCATTTTCTAGTAGCCAAACAACAGTTCCCGGTTGTAATAGCTCTTTTAGTCGACCTGGGTCAGCCAAATGTACGATTACTTGTTCATTCCCTTCTTCTAAAACACAATGAAGAATAAACCGATTCGGCCTCTCTAGAAAAATGGACTTTTTTAAAGGTTTAGGAAAAAGTATTTTAATCTGTTCCACTATTCATCACACCTTGTTTTTGAGGATAAATATAAGAAGCTTGGCCATAAACAGCCAAGCCTTAATTGGAGTAGGATCTCCACTCACGTAACTTTTTATCAAAGACTAATTTGATATCACACTTGCCTTTTACCACTTTTTCATACTCATCATACATATCATCCATGTTATTATAGTCACCTATTACCCAAATAGGAATTTCTATTTTAGCACGATTTTGAGTCATATCTTGCAGAGAGATGACCATACCTTCTTTCATTAATGATCGCATATTTAAAAGAAAGTCCATTGGGAGAGAAGGGAAAATCCGCTTTTTCTTTAATCCAAAAAGATTCTTTTCTACCTTTTTTTCTGATAGCTTATCTGCGACTACATCCCCAACCATTCGGTAGAAATCTGTCATGTTGCGGTAGTATACTTTATTCCACCAACCATCGTCATGAGCAAGATAGACAAATCGATTTCTAAGATGGTTATAAAAAGGCTGTTTTAAATGATCCTTAATATGCCCTAAGTACAAAATTTCTGCCAACTCTTGTCCAGGTAGTTCATCAAGCCCTTCTACTTCTTCAAAATCAATCCAACAAAAGTCTCCGTATCCATAGACATCGTCTTGAATTAACTTTTTAAATCTTTCATTAGGTACATACTCTAACAAGGTATGCATATTAAAATCCCCATCATCAAATTGATGTTTCAGTAATAATACATGATTCATCAAATCAGAGAGAGATCTAGCAAATTCCGCAAACTCAATCCCATATGACATAACATATTGGTCTTTTTCATTAAGATGAATATAAATGATTTCCCGGACTAAATGGTTGTTTCTTTTCAACTGACTAAACCCCCGTACAAAATTAGCGATGTTTGGTTTCAAATAGACTAGGCTTTAAACACATTAAACTGACTTGTAGCAATTCATTTTTCATCACGTACATAAGCCCAGAATAATATTAATTTATATTATCAGAAAGTAAGGAAGAAATCTTATTTTATGTAAAATATTCATGAGCCATTCATGGCACCTCTATATATAGACGAACATATACTATTAATAGTTTCAAAATCTATTAACTCGAATATAATTGGAAAACTTTTTTTATGTTAAACAGATAAATTTTACATAACATCCATTTCAATTAGTCAATATTTTTCTTATAATTAACATGCCTTTAAAATGATAAGATATGTTTCATGCACGTTATCAATCAGGTTTCCTGTGAAAGGAGTGTGGCTACATGATTAAAAATATGACAGAAGATCAAATCACACTTTATATTATCAAAGCCTTGAAAGAGAATAGACATAAGGAATTTGAAGCCATGATTGACGAGCTTCAACCTTATGATATAGCAAAAATTTATGAGGAATTACCTCTTAAACATAAAAAACGTTTTTTATTATATTTGAATATTGATTCTCTTGCTGACCTCATGCAAGAACTAACCAAGGAAGATCAACTTGATGTCTTAAATAAACTGGGGATTGAAAAATCAGCAAAAGTATTAGATGAAATGGACAATGATGACTTAGCCTCTTTACTTGATGATTTATCGCCTGAAAAAATCACCATTCTTCTATCAAAAATGAAGAAAGAAGAGTCGGATATTGTTCAAGACATCATGAACTATCCTGCTGAAACGGCCGGTCGATTAATGACCAATCGTTTCGTATGGATTCGAGATTACTATTCTACAAGAGAAGCGGTAGCTAAACTAAAAACCTTTGCTGATTTTGCTGAAACCATTAATTACTTGTATGTTGTTGATCAAAACCGCCAACTTGTTGGGGTTGTTTCATACCGCGATCTTTTAATGGCTGAACCAACTGAACTCATCCGCAATATTATGTATGAGCGTGTTATTTCCGCTCACGTTGAAACAGACCAGGAGGAAGTGGCTCGTCTTATCGAGAGGTATGACTTCTTAGCGATTCCTGTTGTTGATGAGGATAAGACTTTAGTCGGTATTATCACAGTCGATGATGTGATTGACATCGTGATTAAGGAAGCAAACGAAGATATTGAAAAGTTATCCGCTTCTGGTAAATCCATTGATTTCGACACACCTGCCTTTGTAGCAGCATATCGGCGGCTACCATGGCTCATTCTTCTTCTATTTATTGGACTAATTTCAGGAAGTATTATCAGTGGATATGAAGAAACGCTTGAAAAGGTAGTTGCACTTGCCTTTTTTATGCCGATGATTGCAGGCATGACAGGTAATACTGGAACACAATCATTAGCTGTTGTTGTCCGTGGATTAGTTTCTAACGATATTGATAAAAATGTCGTGAGTCGTCTCGTATTACGAGAAACTGGAGTGGGAATTTTAATTGGATTAACATGTGGAGTGCTAATCTCTATCATCGCATACGTTTGGCGAGGAGATCCGATATTAGGACTAGTCGTCGGTGCATCTCTATTATTAACTTTAATCATTGGGACTCTTGCTGGTACAGTGATCCCTTTAATTTTATACCGATTCAATATTGACCCTGCCATTGCTTCCGGTCCGCTTATCACAACATTAAACGATATCTTTTCATTAGTAACTTATTTTGGTATTGCAACTATGTTCATTCAATATTTAATGTGATTGTCTAAGGTTGGCTTTCGTATAAGTCAACCTTTTTCCTTTTCCTTTAATGAAACTAAACATAATTTTGATTCGTCTCTTATATGTATATCTAGTGTGTAATCGTTTGAGTTTGCACCAAAATTTTCAACAGGTATGTTGTAAGGGTATATTTTCTTTGTTAGGATGAATTTGTAAATAAAAAGAGACTAGAGACTAGGTGTTTTAATGGAGAAACAAAAGAGAGTGTCAGAAAGATTTGATTGGACATTATGTTTAATCCTCTTCTTATTATTTTTAGTTAGCTGTGTAGCTATTTATAGTGCACAAACAACAGCACAGTATAATGAAAACTATTTTTTTAGACAAATATTTTGGTATGGTGTTGGAGCGGGGATCGTAGCATTTGTTATGTATTTCGATAGCGATCAGTTTAAAAAATTGTCATGGTTACTATACGGTTTTGGTGTATTCCTATTAATTGCATTAATATTAGCCCCTGAGAGTATCGCTCCCTATCGTAATGGTGCAAAAAACTGGTTTTTAATTCCCAAAGTCGGAACCATTCAGCCCTCTGAGTTCGTTAAAATATTTTTAATTTTAGCATTAAGTAAGGCAATCACTTCACATTATGAGAAATACATCAATAAAACACTAAAAACAGATTTCTATTTATTTATAAAGCTAGGGGTAATCACTATTGTTCCTTTAGGATTAATATTGAAGGAAGACTTAGGAACTGCACTCGTAGTTATTGCTATTTTTACAGGAATAATTTTAGTTTCCGGAATCTCGTGGAAAATTATTGTACCCGTATATACTCTAGGAGCCACTTTTGCCGGGATTGTTCTTTCCTTTGTTATCTGGTTCCCACATGTGTTACAAAAATATTTTGATATAGATCCATATAAATTCAATCGTATTCACTCATGGTTGGATCCTGATCAATACAGAAGCGGAGATGGATTTCACTTGTACTACTCCCTTCGCGCCATCGGTTCAGGTTTAATTACTGGTAAAGGATTCGGTGAAAGAGAAATTTACTTACCAGAGCTACATACTGATTTTATTTTTAGTGTGATAGGAGAAGAATATGGTTTTATAGGGGCAAGTATCGTGATTGGCCTATTCTTTATCTTAATCTACCATCTAACAAAGGTTGCTCTAGAAACGAATGATCCATTTAATACTTATATTTGCGCAGGGATCATCAGCATGATTACCTTCCATGTGTTTCAAAATATCGGGATGACGATTCAGCTTTTGCCGATCACAGGAATTCCTTTACCCTTTATTAGTTATGGAGGAAGCTCCTTAATGGGTAATATGCTTGCGATGGGCTTAGTCTTTAGTATGAGATTTCATCATAAAACCTACATGTTTGGTGCAGAATCAAAATAACCTTTTCAAATTATGAATTCTTAAGTATAATTACCAATAAGATTTTGGAAAAATTAATAAAAACAATCGATGATGAAGAGAGTAATAAAAGCTTCGTTTCTCGAGCGAAACAGGGATGGTGGGAGCCTGTTGAAACCCTTTTATGAAACGCACTTCTAAGATGCAAGATTGAAATGACAGTAGGTCTTGCCGGATAAAGTTCCGTTAAACTTTTTTGAAGAGGTCCTTTTGGGACAATCAGAGTGGTACCGCGGGTAATATTATAGCTCGTCTCTATTTTATATAGAGGCGGGCTTTTTTATTAGAAAAGCGGAAGCGCCCCGGTTAGCGACGTATGGACTGGAGCGCCTCGACTGAGATAAAGGAAACACGAAGAGCGTGAGCGATTCGATGTTGACTTATCGTAGGGAGAGGAGCGAAGTACACTAGTCGCTGGGCGCTGGAGCTAGACAGTTAACTTTCAAAGCTTATACTTTCATTTTTCTTAATAAGGAGAATTTATATGAATTTTAAAGCCATTTTTTCGAGTAGTTTGCATGATGCGTTAGAGAACGCATTACACAAAGATCAGATTGAATCATTAATTGAAATTCCTAAAAGCTCAAATCACGGGGACTTAGCTTTTCCTTGTTTTACATTAGCAAAACAGCTCCGAAAATCTCCTGCTTTTATTGCCGAAGAAGTGGCAAAAAAGATTAACAGTGATTGGATCAAAAGAGCTGAAGCGGTTGGGCCGTATGTTAATGTCTTCTTTAATAAAAGCTTGGTAAGTTCAGAGATTTTAAAAGATGTTCTGAGTGCAGACCATAATTATGGATCATCCACAATTGGGAGTGGAAAAAACATCGTACTCGATTTTTCTTCACCTAATATTGCTAAGCCATTTTCAATGGGTCATTTACGATCAACGGTTATTGGAAATGCCCTTTCTAATATCGCCAATCAATGCGGTTATAACACTTTCCGGATCAACCACTTAGGTGATTGGGGAACACAATTTGGCAAGCTCATTACTGCTTATAAAAAATGGGGAGAAGAGAGCAAAGTAGCCGAGAGTCCTATTCAAGAGTTATTTAAACTATATATAAAATTCCATGAAGAAGTAGAAAACCAGCCAGAGCTTGATGATGAAGCGCGGAAATGGTTTAAAGAACTCGAGAATGGAAATGAAGAAGCAACGAAACTGTGGTCTTTGTTCCGTTCCGAATCCTTAAAGGAATTTCAACGTATATACGACCTTTTAGGAATACAGTTCGATTCTTTTAATGGAGAAGCGTTTTACAATGATAAAATGGAAGCGGTTGTTGAACAATTAGCTTCTAGTCATTTACTAGAAGCATCTGAAGGAGCTGAAGTTGTTCGATTGGATGATCAAGATCTGCCACCTTGTCTAATTAGGAAATCAGATGGTGCTTCTCTATATGCCACTCGTGATTTAGCAGCCGGTATTTATCGCAAACAACAATATGACTTCTTTAAGGCACTTTATATTGTTGGTCAAGAACAAACCGTACATTTTAAACAGGTCAAGGGAGTCCTTAAAAAGCTCGGTTATGATTGGGCTGATCAAATGGAACATATTCCTTTTGGTCTTTATTTAAAGGATGGCAAGAAAATGTCTACTCGAAAAGGAAGAGTAGTTCTCCTTGAAGATGTACTGAAGGAAGCAATCGAGCTTGCACAGAAAAGTATAGAAGAAAAAAATCCTCAGCTAACAGATAAAGAGTCGATTGCAAAGGATGTAGGAGTGGGAGCCGTTCTATTCCATGACTTAAAAAATGACCGCATGAACAATATTGAGTTTTCTTTAGAAGATATGCTTACATTTGAAGGTGAAACAGGTCCTTATCTTCAGTATTCAAATGCTCGTGCCCACTCCCTATTAAGAAAAGCAGAAGTTCAATCAATAGAAGCTGTATTCACACACGGACTCGACGATTCTTATAGCTGGGAAGTAATTAAATTAATAAATGAATGTTCAGCAAAAATGGAAAAATCCTTTGAATTACTCTCTCCATCTGTACTAGCTAAATATTTAATAGATTTAGCTCAGGCATTTAATAAGTTTTATGCACATGTTAAAGTACTAGAAAAAACAAGTGACTACAATGAAAAACTGGCCTTAGTTAAAGCGGTTACGATTGTTCTAACAAAAGGATTGAATACATTAGGTATGGGTGCTCCAAAACAGATGTAATCAGAAAAGCGGAAGCGCCCCGTTTAGCGACGTATGGACTGGAGCGCCTCGACTGAGATAAAGGAAACACGAAGAGCGTGAGCAATTCGATGTTGACTTATCGTAGAGAGGGGAGCGAAGTACACTAGTCGCTGGGCGCTGGAGCTAAACAGTAGTCTAACTTCAAAAAGTATACTTTGTTACCTCTTGAAAAAATGCGCTTGGAGTTTTATCCAAGCGCATTCCTTTTATGAAGCCTGTCTTAATTCCTTCTTCTTCACACGGTACTTCGTAATAGCTCGAACAAAGAAGTAGGTAATGAATATACTTAATAAAACTAAACCAACAACACTTAGGTCAAACAATTTTAATAAAACACTTGTTAAAGTGGCTGTATATAATACCGCTAACAAAGTACTAATTTCCTTATTTTCAAAGTACACTGTCAGTTTAGCCCCGAATTGAGAGCCAATTAAACCACCAGCAATTAAGAGTAAACCTACTCGATAATCTATTGAAATGGTCATTGCATAAGAGATAAAGCCGACTGTAACGATCATCATAACCGCAAATAAACTTGTTCCCACTGCTTTTTTCGGTAAAAATCCTAAAAAGGCAATGGATAGTGGTACCATAATGAAACCTCCACCCACTCCAAGGGTTGTTGAAACAAATCCTCCTACGAAACCAATTAAAACCAGTTTGTATAAAGCTGGAGATGGTGCCCCATCCTGTTCAGCAGCAGTTGTTTTCTTACCTTGTTTGAACATCTTCAAAGCAAAATAAGATAGTAAGATGATGTAGAATATCGGAACCGCAATCTCGTCCCATCCCTTTTTCTCTAAAAATAATACAAATGGTCGTGCAAATTGAGTAGCAACTACTCCACTAAGTCCTAGTATAAGTCCTTCTTTATAATAAATATTTTTTAATTTAATATGTGCTGTGATTCCGGAAATTGATGTTCCAATTGTAAAGAATAAACTAGTCGTAATGGCTTCTAGAGGAGAAAATCCAATTAAGAGTAAAATTGGAGTTAAAATAAATCCCCCACCCACTCCAAAAAATCCGGATAGTACACTAATGATTCCACCTAAAAAGAAAAACAATATTAACATTTCCACAAAATAGCTCCTTTTCTCGCTGTTGTTTTCTTTCTATTCTAAATCATTCTAATACTTTTGTATATTTAGTATTCCTAAATAATTTGGTTGAACATGACTTAACGTTTTTGAAGTGATATACTTCACATATATCGCTTTTGTCGAAGGAGATTTTAATTCATGTCTGAGATAATTCATTTTATAAAAGATATGTTAGCTGAGTATGGACTATGGGGATTAATTTTTGTTTCCTTTGCTGACTCCTCTTTTTTCCCAATTCCTCCAGATTTCTTGTTGATTCCTATGGGCATTGCTAATCCGGATAAAGCCCTATTCTATGCATTTATCACCACGGTTGCCTCTGTATTAGGTGCCATCTTTGGATGGTTTATCGGAAAAAAAATCGGAAGGCCCTTTCTTAAATACATAATATCTGAAAAAAGAATTGCCACCGTTGAACATTATTTTAATAAATACGGATCAATGGCTATTTTAATAGCTGGTCTAACTCCGATTCCCTACAAAGTTTTTACGATTTTTGCGGGTATTTTAAAGGTTCCTCTAAGAACTCTTGTGATATGGTCCATTATCGCAAGGGGCTTACGCTTCTTTTTAGAAGCTGCTATTATTTTGACTCTAGGCGAGGCCGCGTTACCATATATTGAGGAGAACTTTGGTCTCATTTCTATCGTCGGAGCGCTACTTATTATTATCCTTTACACGGTTTATGTAATGGTTAAGAAAAAGAAAAAAGCCTCTAGCAGTTAGGTAGTTGAATAACACTTTGAAACATGAGACAAAAATCAGTGAGACTTCACTGATTTTTGTCGTTCTATTTTGGCTTTACCATTATTAAATGATGTTTTAAAACCTTAAACTCACATGGCGTTTCTAAGTATACTTCCCCGTCCATATCCGCTTTTAGTATCTTCTCCGTTGTAATTTTAAACTGTTGACTAGATAGATGTTCAATTTCATTAGTATACTGATCATTGATAGAGGCATCATTTATAAGTAATTCTTTTAACAAAGCCATATTTGCCTCTTTAACCATAAAGATATTTATTGATCCGTCATCATATGAAATATTTTTAAACGGTAATTTATTTGTTCCAATATAGTTCCCATTCGTTATTAATATCATGATTCCCTCTCCATTGACGGTTCCATCTTCATATTCTATTGTATATCGAAAAGAATCGACTTCATTTATCGTTCGAATAGCACTTAGGAAATAACTTACCCTTCCTAGAAGTTCTTTTTCTTTATTTTTTATATTAGAAGAGGTTTCTGTTACCAAACCAATTCCCCAAAAGTTGATAAAATAATTTTTATTAACTTGAATAGTATCCACAGGAACCCTTTCCCCTTCTACTATTTGCAAGGCCGCTTCTTTAATATCCAAACTGTATCCTAATGTCCTAGCAAAGTCATTACATGTCCCAGCTGGTATAATACCAATCGCAGGACGTTTACTGAGTGGAGCCAAGCCATTTATACATTCATGAACAGTCCCGTCACCACCGACTACAATGACTAAATCCATCTCACTACCGTATCGTGTACATAATTCTATTGCATGCTTAGGTTTATTTGTTTTTAACAATAAAATTTCTTCAAACTTGGTAGAAAGTATGGGGATACATACACCTATCGTACGATTTATATCTTTTTGTCCTGCATTCCCGTTATATATGAGCATGGCCTTTTGGATTGATTTCATCTCGCACCTCTCTTCCATACTATCTATACCCCAAAACCATTTACTTAAAGCTTAATTTGAATAATATGGATTGTCCCTTATTTCCAAATACCACTCTTGCTTATGAGAGGTATTTGAAACTATAGGTGCACAATCTAATAATTTTATCAAATTTTTACCTTTTAGTAATTTGCTTAAGTTATAGTTATATTAATTGGATGATTTTTCAATAATTAAGATTGATATACAGGGAGGGATTAACTTGGTCGAAGTAAACTTTAAACAGATTGTTCAAAGTGAGGAGGAACTGAGAGAACTTCTTGGTTTCCCAAGTGAAACGGTTAAGAACAAATCAATAAATTTTCTAGATGAGCATTGTAAACATTTTATACAAAAATCACCTTTTCTTATGCTTGGTACATCTGATAAGGATGGAAATTGTGACACATCTCCTCGAGGTGACCACCCCGGTTTTGTGCTTATTGCAGATGACCAACATATGATTATTCCAGAAAGACCTGGTAACCGTCGAATGGACTCTTTAAGAAACATCCTGTCTAATCCTCAAGTAGGACTCATCTTTATGATTCCTGGACTGGAAGAAACACTTCGGATAAACGGTACGGCAAAAATCACTAAGGATGAAGAACTATTACTGAAAATGACTGCTTTCGGGAAAACACCTCAACTTGGCATTGTTGTAAAAGTTGAAGAATGTTATCTCCATTGTGCCAAAGCATTTAAGAGGTCGAAACTGTGGAATCCAGAGAGTTGGCTCGAACAAGAGGAATTACCACATCCAGCAAAAATATTAGCTGACCATGTAAATCTACCTGGTGTAGACGAGAAACAAATTTCTGTAGTTTTAGAAGATAGCTATAAAAATAGATTATATTAAAATTAAGGGGTATACATAATGAACAATTCCACTAAGCCAGTTCGATTTTTAGAAGGAGAAAGGGTTTACTTAAGACCTATTAGTTTGGAAGATACTGAAACTTACTTTCAAATGTTATACGATCCAGAAACAAGATTATTAACCGGAACACAGAGAACTTGGACAAAAGAACAAATTACACGCTATCTTGACGGCAAAGCAGGGGATTCCTCTTCTGTTCTATTACTAATTGGCTTGCGTGAAACAGATGAAATCATTGGAGATATTGCAATACAAGGCATTGATAGCATGAATCGAAATGCGAGCATTCGAATCGCGATAAATAATAAAGGGCACCAAGGGAAAGGATACGGGCAAGAAGCGATGAAACTCATGCTTGATTATGGGTTTGGAATTCTGAACCTACATCGAATTGAGTTAAATGTTTTTGCCTTTAACGACCGGGCAACACATGTGTATGAAAAACTTGGTTTTGTAAAAGAGGGAGTTAATCGTGATGCTCTTTACTTTAACCACCAATATCATGATTCGATTACGATGAGTATACTAGAAGATGAGTATAGGGCATTACACTTGAAAAAGGATTGAAGAAATAGCCTTAATCTAATGTGGATTAAGGCTATTTATTTTAAATTGGAAACGTTGAGTAGTTTTTTGAATAGCTATAGTATAGTGAGAACTCACATTTAGAATGGAGGCTGCTGCCACTTGAAAACATATTTAAAATTGCTTGTTTATCTTATCGGAATTTTTCTTTTAACCTCTTGTAACATTGGAAACAAGAATACTTCCGTGGTCACAATTAAGCCCTACACCCTTAATGAAGAGGAACAAATGTTGATTAGCAAGACAGGGGTAAGCAGCATTCACTATTTTGTCATGAACGGAAAACTACTTGAAAACGATGATCTCCATTATGAAGTAGAAATATATAAAAATGGGGAACTGACGGATCAAAAATTAGGTTCCTATGGTGAAATCCAAAAATCATTTAAAGATACTCTTCTCTCCTTTGGTGTAAATGACTTAACTACATCATCCAACAAGCATTTTCTTGACATTTTAGCCGGCCAACCTGGTGGATTAATGTCTTCTTCAAAAGAGCATGAAATGACCGCATGGGGTCTATCCAGCATGATTGATAACAAAGTAACGTTAGTAAAAGATGAACCTCTCTACCTTGCAGCTTGGGTAGGTACAACTAAAGAAACCTTTCAAAGTGGGTATGATGATATCCAAAGTATGATAAAGAATAATGAGCTTACAATTGTTTACAAGATTACATTGGTTGATTCATAATATGTATCTAAGAACATTTTTTAGGAGGAAAAAAGATGGCTAAATCAAAAGCAAAAAAATATCGAGAGAAGTTAAGCCGCGAGGGCAATAGAAATCCAGAAGCAAATCGAAGCCCTTTTGCTCTATTGGATCTACAAACTAAAAAAACAAAAACGAAGAAGGATTGTTTATATCAGAAAAAACACAAGAACCATTATTCTAGAGAAGGAATAGATGGTTCTTTTTATTTTCCGAACGGGTATATTTTTACGATTCTCCTTAATTAATTATTATACTAATATAATAATTAATTTTGTAAGCGTTTTCTTTATTAGGTTAGGAAAACATTGATAAATCAAGATTTATACAACCTTCAAACTTTGTTCAATATTTCACAATCTATTTTCTTTTTTATGTGTTAATCTAGAATCAAGAAAACAATCGAGGTGATAATCATGATGCTATGTGAATGGAAAAACTTCTCTTCTGACACTGAATTATACACTCTTGAAGCTTTTGAAGAATTGATTGGTGACGAATTTGAATCTATGATGTTTAAGGATGATGAAAATATACCTGCTTTCATTTGGACAGTAAACTTTGTCATTATTGTTAAACGTTGCTCAAAAATGTACACAGATATTTCATTTGAGAGAATACCAAGGAATCCTGTTTGTGAATAATCCCTTTTTTTAATGATACTTGTGAAATGTTTCACAAACTAATATGATGGAGGTCTTTATCATGGTAGTAAAGGAAAAAGTAGTAACGGAAAAGCAACCTGTTTCTTCAATGATTGATCAGCTCGTAGAAAAAGGTCAAAAGGCTTTAAAGGAATTTTACGGATTCACTCAAGAAATGATTGATGAAATTGTTAAGCAAATGGCTCTAGCTGGATTAGATCAGCACATGCCTCTTGCTAAGCTTGCTGTAGAAGAAACGAAACGTGGAGTCTATGAAGATAAAATCATTAAGAACATGTTTGCAACAGAATATGTTTATCACAATATCAAATACAACAAAACAGTTGGAGTGATTCATGAGAATGAACACGAAGGTATTTTTGAGATTGCAGAGCCTGTTGGAGTCATAGCAGGAGTTACTCCAGTTACAAATCCTACCTCTACTACTATGTTTAAAGCTTTAATTTCGATTAAAACTAGAAACCCAATTATATTTGCCTTCCACCCTTCTGCACAAAAATGCAGTAGTGAAGCAGCAAGAATCTTAAGAGATGCGGCTATTAAGGCCGGGGCTCCCGAGAACTGTATTCAATGGATTGAACAACCTTCGTTAGAAGCTACACAAGCTTTAATGAATCACGCTCATATCTCACTTATTTTAGCAACAGGTGGAGCTGGCATGGTTAAGTCAGCCTATAGTTCAGGTAAACCTGCTCTAGGAGTTGGTCCTGGTAACGTACCTTGTTATATTGAGAAATCAGCAAATGTGAAGCGTTCGGTAAATGACTTAATTTTATCTAAAACCTTTGATAACGGAATGATTTGCGCCTCTGAACAAGCAGTTATTATTGATCAAGAGATTTATGCGGAAGTTAAAAAAGAGTTAGCCCATCATGGATGCTATTTCTTAAATGAGGAAGAACGTTCTAAAGTAGAGAAGTTAGTCATAAATGAACATTCTTGCGCTGTTAATGCAGACATTGTTGGAATGCCTGCTTACAAAATTGCTAAGATGGCCGGTGTAACGGTTCCTGAAGACACTAAAATTTTAATCGCAGAAATAATAGGAGTTGGCCCAGAATTCCCTCTATCTCGTGAAAAGTTAAGTCCTGTTCTTGCCTGTTACAAAGTAAATAACTTAGAGGAAGGTTTAACTAGAGCAGAGGAGATGTTAGAGTTTGGTGGTCTAGGACACTCTGCTGTCATACACACAACGAACGAGGCTGTTATGAGTGCATTTGGTACAAGAATGAAAGCCGGCCGAATTATCGTAAATGCTCCATCTTCCCAAGGTGCTATTGGTGATATTTACAATGCTTACTTGCCTTCCCTTACTCTTGGTTGCGGAACATTTGGAGGGAACTCTGTTTCAACAAACGTTGGTTCAATTCACCTAGTGAATATTAAAAAAATGGCTAAAAGGAATGTAAATATGCAGTGGTTTAAGGTTCCACCTAAAATCTATTTTGAAAAGAATTCTACTCAATATCTATCCAAGATGTCGAACATTTCAAAAGCTCTTATCGTTACAGATGAAGGAATGGTGAAATTAGGTTATGTAGATAAGGTTCTATATTACCTAAGAAAACGCCCAGACTACGTACACTGTGAAATTTTCTCAGATGTTGAGCCAGACCCATCTATCGAGACTGTCATGAAGGGTGCTGAAATGATGGCTAATTTCAACCCAGATGTCATCATTGCTCTTGGTGGTGGTTCAGCTATGGATGCGGCTAAAGGGATGTGGCTCTTCTATGAGCATCCTGAAACTGAGTTCCATGGTCTTAAACAAAAGTTTTTAGATATTAGAAAGCGAATTGTGAAATTTCCTAAACTTGGTAGCAAAGCACAATTTGTTGCAATCCCTACTACATCAGGCACAGGATCAGAAGTAACTTCTTTCTCTGTTATTACAGATATAAAAGAAAATATTAAATATCCTTTGGCCGATTATGAATTAACACCAGACGTAGCGATTATTGATCCACAGTTTGTTATGACTGTACCAAAACATGTCACCGCAGATACCGGGATGGACGTTTTAACACATGCTATTGAAGCCTATGTATCTGTTATGGCAAATGACTATACGGATGGTCTAGCCATTAAGGCCATTCAACTTGTGTTTGAATACTTGCCAAGAGCGTATCGAAATGGCAGTGATGAGTTAGCTCGTGAGAAAATGCATAATGCATCAACAATTGCTGGTATGGCTTTTGCTAATGCATTCCTAGGCATAAACCATAGCTTGGCACATAAGTTAGGTGCTGAGTTCCATATCGCACATGGACGCTCAAATACGATCTTAATGCCACATGTTGTACGATATAATGCAACGAAGCCTAAAAAGTTTACCGCCTTCCCTAAATATGAAAACTTCATAGCAGATGTGCGTTATGCCGAAATCGCAAAAGCATTAGGTTTACCTTGCCGAACGACAGAAGAAGCTGTAGAAAGCTTAATACAAGCAATTATAAAATTAGCCAAAGAATTAGATATCCCTATGAGTATAGAAGCAAACGGGGTTGATCTAGCGGAATTTGAAAGCAAAGTTGAAATTCTAGCAGAACGTGCATTTGAAGACCAATGCACAACGGCCAACCCTAAACTACCACTAGTAACAGAACTAGCAGAAATCTACCGTGCCGCTTTCAAAGGTGTTTAAGGTGACAGGCACCTGCAACATATATGTAATATTTATTAGAAAACCTTATATTCTAAAAGGCAGGCACCTGAAAATATTTCAGGTGCCTGTCACTTGTCATATTATTTTACTTTGATACGTACATTCCCCTTAATTTTCGTAGGGTAATAATCAATGTTTAATCTAATAGGATTACTATACTCAATATCCTCAATATAGTATTGAATATGATGATCATTACCTGACCCACTACTTCCACTTCGATGGGAATGATATTCTTCACCCGATTCATCGGTATAAATGGAAGAAAAGACTCCAAAGTGTTTTTCATCTTCTTTTATCAATTTAAAATCGAGTACTAATCCTTCTTTGCTTTTCTCAACGTTCTCTAATGTCAGTCGATCATCAGGTGCTTGCAATAATTCCTTATTCTCCACATCTACCAAAACTTCTAATTTATCCTTATCTAACGCTCCAAAAGAAGATCCTTCTATATAAATCTCTTCTGGTTTAGTGAAATAATTACTTTGGAAAAATAGTTTGATTTTGTTATCAGATAGAAGAGTTGCTAACTGACCATTTATAATAGTTGAAAAACGATTACCTTTTTTATCAACTAAATGTAAGTCATCAAAACTATATATTTTCTTAGAATTCTGTGGGTCGTATTCTATTTCTAAAGCAATTCTAGTTGGATAAATAGTCATTTTTTGAAAATGCATTTTCTGGCCTTCAACATTGACAGTCTTATTAATGGAAAAGACTTCTTTCTTATCCCTAATATCTTCTGAACTTATAGGGACCTTAACTGTCCAAGTTGATTTTAATTTTTCTATAGGTGCTTCCACATCTTCTTGGTTATTTAAATTTTTTGCTAAGCTCACTTCGACATTTAACTCTGGTGGTGTCTTTTGGCCCTCACCTAATAATATATCTATTATTCCTTCTTCCTCATTGCCATAGCTAATAGAAAAATTAGTCCATGGCTTGCCATTCCTATCTTTTAATAAAATATTTTCAACAGCTAGATCTACTTGACCTTCATTGCTTAATGTATAAAATAACAAAATTCTTGACTCATCTGCCATCATCGCATCAACTGTAAACCTGATACCTTCCTTTTCATCAGAGATTCCTAGAGGCTGAATAAAGTTATTATCTAGCGCTAGTTTTAATCCTTTATCGTTGGATACTAGCTTTACAAGAGAGTCCAGAAGAGGTAGTTGCCCTACATAAGCAGCTACAGTTGGCGAAAAGCGTATAGAACCAAGCAAGGTAAGAATAAGACAAGCAGCAATGAGTCCTAGTTGTTTAAATGATTTATATTTAGAGATTTTCTTCTGTTTCCCTTTTTGTATTCCCGTTTTAATATACATTTCAATATCACTTGGGATATTCACATTAAGTAAATGGTTCTTCATATCCTTTAAAACCTTTTCCTCTTTACTATTCAAATTAATCACCTTCCTTTTCCAAATAAGACCTTAAAACCTTTAGCCCTTTATTTAGCCATGTCTTCACTGTACCTTCTGGACGCTCTATCGTTCGAGCAATTTCCGTAATAGTAAAATCATGAAAATACTTCAACTCAATAATTGATCTGATTTTGGGCTCCATTTCATCTAAAACAGGCTGTAAACCATATTGATTATAATTTATAACGTCTTCATCATTTCTAAATATCTTCGAGTTATTCAAGTTAATTTCTTGATTAAAAAACCTACTCTTCTTTTTTAGTTCATCAATACAATAATTAATCATTATTCGGACTAGCCAGGTATCGAAGTACTGGTCTTCCTTTAATTTTCCAAACCTCATATATGCACGACAAGTTACTTCCTGAATAGCCTCTAATGCATCTTCTTCATTTCGCAAATAGGAGTACGCTATTTTATATAATTTCTCTTTATTCTCTACAATTAGTTGATAAAACGCATCATCGTCCCCAGCCTTTGATGCCTTTATTAATTTCTGCTTATCCATTATGCCCTCCCCTAGCCCCGGTTGATGAGCGTTTCTTTACCTATTAGACTGAGTTTACTACTAAACTGTTTTAATTTTGGAAAGTTTTTTATTTAAAATAAAAAAGACTCAAGGAATTTAATTCACCCTAGTCTCTTATTTTTTCACCAAACCGCTATTTTCATTTCTAATCTCACCTTTTTATCTAAGGTAGAAATTTTTATTTTCCAAAGGCAAAGATTAGCTCCGTTTCACAAACTATTTCCCCATCCACAGTTGCTATTCCTTTTCCCTTACCTATCGGCCCTTTCAATCTAGTTATCGTAACCTCAAGCCTTAACTGGTCACCTGGGCTAACTTGACGCTTAAACCGGCAATGATCAATCCCTGCTAATAAACCTAATCTCCCTCGATTATTTTCATTTGTAAGCATGGCTACAGCACTAACTTGTGCTAGTGCTTCAACTATTAACACCCCTGGCATAACAGGTAAATCAGGAAAATGTCCTTTAAAGTATTCCTCATTACCTGAAACATTTTTTATACCGACAGCTCTCTTTCCTTCCTCTACTTCTGTCATTTTATCTAATAATAAAAATGGATATCGATGTAAAATAATATCTTTAATCTCATTTATCTCAAACATAATCAGCCTCCTCTTTTACTAAGTCCTAGCACCTGATACTAATTATAGTAAAAACTACCAAAACTAAAAAGAAATTTTTTACATATACGCCACTTGTTGTTGCTAATAACCATATTTTTTCTTCAATTTTAACGAATTAAATTAGATATGTAGATGAGAATCGATTATACTAAATTTACAAAAGTGTAGGAGGAATTATTTATGTCAGAAGAAACACCAAAGAAAAAAATGAGCTTACAGGAAGCGATGAAACAACAGCTTGAGAAAAAGAAACAAGCTACAGCAGGTAAATCTGCTGCGAACGGTTCAATGGAGACAAAGAAAATGAAAAGTCAACAAACGAAGAAAGTAAGTAACCAACGAAGAAAAATGGGTGTTTAATTTAAAAAGTTCCTTATTCTTAGGAACTTTTTTTGTTTTCTTTATGGTAAATACTAACAAACATTATTATTTCCTAATATTTTCTTCAAAAAAACATCCATTCTAAACTAGTCCTCAATTAATAACCTCAAACCATACTAATTACTTTTATCCATACACGAACTAAGCCCTAACTTTCCTAGTTGAATTTCGTTTATTATTAAAATAACTCTATATTTATATAATTTTAAGCCAGGATTATTTTACTATCCCCTCGAATTAAATTTCAATCTCTAGTTGAAAGATTGTCTATTTTATGAAATTATTGTAGTGTTATTTTACTATTTATTATTATCAGGAGTGGGTCTTATGTCACTAAGTCAAAGAGCTTTAATCCCTATTATCATTATTTTATTACTTGTTGAACTAACATTAGGAATAACAGGGTTCACTTCACAAAAAAATCAACTAGAAACCATCATGAATCAACAAGCGACGTCCAATATTAATACTTTAGAGCAGAAACTTACGGAGAATGCTAATACATTAACTTTGTTAAGTGATTCTTTAAAGATGAACTATCTTCGTATCGCTAACAGCATTGCTATTAGTTTGGCAGAAAACCCCAAATTAAATAAAACTGAAAACCTAATGAAACTAGCAACAAAAATAGGAGTCGATGAAATACATCTGGTTGACCAAGACGGAATTCTTACCCATAGTAATATGTCACAATTTATTGGGTTTGATTTCAACTCTTCTGAACAAACAAAACCCTTTCTTACAATTGGTGAAGAAGGGCTAGCACAAGAGCCTACTCAACGTGGTTCAGATAACAAGTACTTTATGTATGTAGGGGTAAAAAGAGTAGATCAGCCTGGTATTATTCAAATCGGTATGGAACCTACATCATATATAAAAACGATTGAAAGTTTTGATGTTCATTCATTAACTAAGCAAGTAACTGTTGAAGGAAAAGGATATCTCACCCTATTAAAAGGCGATGAAGTAATTTCATCCTCTATGGAAGATTTACAAGGCAAAAAGGTCAATGAGTTAGGGGACCTGCAAAAGTTTTTAACAAAAGATCACAATGCCATAGTAAATATTGGTTCCAACGAGCTATTGGTTATATCTAAAATGATTGGCGACTATAGAATTATATCCGTATCTTATGTTTCAGATTACCTACAACCACTTCAAAAATATATCACTATATTAATCACGATTTCGGTAATTTCATTAATTGCTGCAGTCGTTATTATCTGGTTTTTTATGAACCGCTCTATTGTTAAACCACTAAATAAGTTACAGTCTTCTATTTTAAAAGTAACTAATGGTGAACTAACATTTGATCAAACGCTAGATATAAAGAGAAAAGATACTATTGGAGTAGTGACGCGAGGATTTATTGAACTTGTAAATAGTCTTAGAAATATGGTTCAACAAGTAAATGAATCTAGCTATCTGGTTGCTTCATCTGCTGAACAACTTACTGCAAGTGTTGAACAAAGCTCAACCTCAGCTGAAACAGTGGCTTTAATGGCTACTAAATCGGCTGAAGCAACAAGCACTCAGCGAAATGGAATTAATCTTATATCCAATTCAGTGAGCGAAATGAATAACGGATTAAAAACCGTTGCAATAAACAGTGATAACATGGCTAAACATGCAAAACATACAAATGAACAGACTAGTCTTGGAGAATTAAAAATTAATTCCATCGTGGAAGCTATGAATGAAATCTCTATCTTTACAGATAATACGTCTCAACAAATTCAATCACTAGTAGAAAAGTCAAAAGAAATTGGAAACATCACTTCACTCATAACAGAGATTGCAGACCAAACAAACCTCCTTGCTTTAAATGCAGCAATTGAAGCGGCACGCGCAGGTGAACATGGAAAAGGTTTTGCTGTTGTAGCTGAAGAAGTTCGAAAACTAGCCGAGCAATCTAGAAACTCCGTTAATACCATCGATACAATCGTAAAAGAAATCCAAGACCAAACTCAAGTGTCCCTTATCTCTATGAATAAAGGAAATGAAACGGTTAGATCAGGTCTTAATTTTTCAGCTGAGGTGAAACAAGCCTTTCATGTGATCGAAGGGTCAATTTGTGACGTTTCCATGAGCATAGAAGAGGTTGTCCAATCCATCGAACATATAACAAAGTTAAGTTCTACTGTATCAGAAGCTGTAGATAGCATCTTTGAAGAAACAGAACAAAGTGCAACCGCTAGTCATGAAAGTGCCGCTGCCAGCGAGGAGCAACTTGCTACTATGGAGGAAATTACTGCCTCTGCTCAAAACCTTTCTGCACTTGCTGTTTTGTTACAACTAAATCTTGACCTAACGGAGTTAATGAAGTCTGATTTTATTAGTGGATAAAATTCATATTTTACAACTTAGTCTTGACCTTAATCTGTTCAAATTTAATAAATTATGTTACAACTAAATCTTGACCTAAGCATCGAATTGTGGAGTAAAGATAATTTTTTGGTACGGCAATCTTTCACTATACATATATTGAGCTTGTAAAGATCGGAATAATAACAAGCTATGCGATTTTAATGTTATCTATTGTTACTTATATAAAACATGGAGAACACATACAGCCTACTAGAATTTGATTTATATTAACTTCTAGTAGGCTGTACTATTTTAAAAAACCTATGTATTTTATAAACCTATAGTTAAATCATTTTTAAATTAAAAAAGGGGAATATCGAATGATTCAATTAATAGAGGCTAACTTATTTATAAAAGCATTTACATTATGAGTTTAGAGAGATCGAGCAAAAGAAAATTAAATGGGAATTTTATGAAAACAGAAATAATAACACATTTATTGTACCAACACCTGTAGTTTTGTAATATTAACAATCAAGAAGCTCTGGATAAGTAAACTCTTTATTAGTATTTGGACTCATGTTATGATTTCCTTCAATAAGACTGTAAACAGTCCATCCTCATAATTTCGTGATAAATAATAAATCATCTTTCAAATTACCTCAATTTCAAATTCTCTCTATGTTCCCACTTTTCTTCAACTATAGATTGCAAAAATAGTTTTGTTAACGGCATTTTATTAAGATGTTTTTCAATTAAGGATAAGCAGCCTATACCTAAACCCACGCTTTTTTTAGATCTACGGTTGGTTTTTAATTTGTATTTTCTCTCAATTAATAGATAGTTCTTTATCTTGAGTAATATTTGTTCATCTCTGGTTTTCCAGTCAACTCTATAAATAATTTTTTCAGTTTTCTGTATTTTAAGTTTAGGGGAGTTACGAGCCAACCAATCTTTATCATTCCTGTATAATTTCATGTATAGTGCAGAATTTAATTTCCTAAGCTCTTTACTGATAGCTTCAGGGTTATCTTTTATAAGTTCTAACCAAGAATTACGGTAAGACTGTGTGTTTTTATCATTATGGCTATTATCTTTTTCCTTTGTGGTTAGAAGGCCTTTTTCTAACTTGTAATTCTTAATAACTGTATTAGTGTCTACATTTAGTAATTTGGCAGTTGCTCTGAAACTATGTTTACTTACATCAACATACTCAATGACTTTATTAATCCACTCTTCACCGTACTCTTTAACACTTCTGTAAAGATACATACTACCTTCATCATTATCAGGACCAAGTCTTGTATAAATAAAACCACAAGAACAACGAAACACTCCTATGGGATTTCCTGTTTCTGTACATCTTTTTATATCAATGTCCGTAATAACTCGCTGTTTATAATGTTTTGCGGCAATATTTAGACAAGGGTAAGGTGCATATTCAAACGGGTGTGATTCTGCTCCAAAATTTAAGGAATCAACGGATATACCTAAATAATGCATCATTAGAAGATGTCTTATCGGATGAAGGATACTGATTTTCTTTCTAGTAATAACTTTTAACCAGCAATGTTCTTTGTCCGAAGGGTAGGATTGTAATAAGTTTAGAACCCTAGCTCCAAAAAAATCAATAAAATTTTGTCTGAGTCTACTTTGTCTAACTCTTTGGCTAGATGTAATAAATCCTTTAGCCCTTAACATCCTTTTATACAACTTTCTAAGCTTTTCGAAATCAATATCAAAGTTTGTTTTTGAAAGTTTGATACTTTCTCTTGCAATTGTTATGAATAATTCTTCTTCATTTATGCTAAGACTTCCATCCACACATTGGGTAGATTCATCGATAAAACAGTTCAATTCTGTTGCAGGGACAAGTATCAATTTTTTTTGCCTGAAAATTACAGAACTATAATAAAGGGACCTTTGATGTTGAGGACAAAATAGAACAGAAGGTAATTGAAAAGACATCCTCCAATATGTTTCCCCATACTGAAGGATATCCTCTTTTAGGCATTCAGTACAAAATTTAAAATACTTTGATTCTTTAACGGTACTGGGAACTTGACCACTTGAGTAATGTATACCGTTCATTTTTGGTGCTGGTATAAAAAGACCTTCATATATAGTCTTTTTAATTCTTTTATGTAAAAAACTAGTAAAGTATAAAAAGGGTGTATGCTCTCTAATAATGTCTTCATGGTTGACCGTGCCGAAGTTTTCCAATCTTTTAAATATGCAACTCAAGTTACTAGGGAAATCCGGTGCAATATATATTTTTTCGTATCCATAAAGCTCCTTTAGTGCTGTTTTATATGAACTATTTCCACTCTGGATATAGTATCTTGCAAATACACTATATAGTAACTCGTCTGGATAAGGAGTAGGAAAATTCGATAACATTAGAATACATCATCCATTCTACAATAATTCTGAGTAGGGGTTAGAAATAATACCAGCTTCTTGAAGCGACTCGTATGCTGATTTCTTTTCTTTCCTTCCATTATTGACAATTAAAAATAAAGTATTCTTAGTGGTATTTTTGTTAGTATTTTTAGTCCTTTTACTATTCTCCATATCCTCATCAATAAGAACAAGAGACATCTTAACTGCGTCCCTTGCTTCGATGTTAGGATTTTCTTTAATCACTCTTTTTGCAGTACTTTCTGCTAATTTCTCACTAACATCCAGATTAATTAAATTTATTATTACTTTTTCAAGTATTGGAATGTCCCTTTTATTTCTCTTTTCAGCAATTTTTTCTTTCTCTGCTATTAATTTTTCTCGTAGATTCACTATGGGTATTCGATTTGTTATGAAATCCTCAATATCAAAAGGTTTAATATCTTCATATTTACTAATTTCAGAACTTTTCCCATTTTTCAAAGCCTCTAACATAGGTTGAATCATTTTTAAATGTTCTTTAGATACTTTTTTTATAACAGAAGGGGAAATTTTTTCTTCTCCTGTTTCAATTGCATGTGATTGTGCCAATATGAATAATTTTACTGCAACGTCTACTATTCCTTGACTTTCTTCATAGAAACAATCTAACCATTCTCGGTTTAAAGGAGATGGATCTTTAATCCATTGATATTCCCACATACTAGAGATAAGTACTTCCCAGTTATCATCATTTTTCATTTGCTCCCATACCATATCTCCTTGTCCACTACTTCTTCTAGCCTGTCTAAAATCTCTTTGAAGTAATTCCTGTGATTTCATGGTTCCAATTAACATTACAGGAATTCCAATTTCATTTATTAAAGTTACTAGAAAATTCATCATACTTTCTATTACTTCTTTTTTTGCTGCTAATAAGTGTTGAGTTTCATCAATTATTAAAGTCCCCAAACAGTGACGTCTGGCTACCTGTCCTACTCTTATTACCATAGAACTCACTGAGTTTCTTCTGTCCCCAAATTTACTTTGATAATCGGTACCTAACATTTCATCTATTTTAGAAAAAAAATTTATACATAAAGTCTTCGGGGAACCATCATGCGGAGAATTTAACTTTAACCAAACAATTTGCATGATGTTAATTGGAAATTGATGCACGATTACTTTTGGATATAAAGACAAAACTCTTTCTATTGCTGACGATTTTCCCATACCAGGGAAACCTATAAGGGAAAAACTTGATGCTGTGCTTCGTATGTCAGGTGGTAATCCTAAATCTTCCTTACTAACTAATCTTCTATGTAATTCGTTTAGTACTTGCACATGATGTTTACCTGTAGGATTTCTATTAACATAACCATTACGAATAAATCTAGAAAATTTAGCCTCTAGCTGGATTGGCTTTTCAATTGGTTGATAAAACCTTAATAATCTTAGTAACGCATGATACCTTAAATGTGAAGATAAATTTCTCTCTCTAGGATGAAAGGGGGGCAAATAACTCATTTGTTCAAATGCATCCTCAACGGTTAAGATATCAGGTAAAGCTTCAATAAGTGGATTTCCTTTATAGTCTTCAAGTTCTTGTTCCTTATAATTAGCTATTGTAACAAACTCATTATTTTCAAGCTTTAAGACCTCTTTATTCATCATCAAGGTTCCTTTGTCTTTTCTTTTTATATAGGTCTAATATTGATACTCTATTTTCATTTTTTACAGGTTGTTCTGATTTTGATATTTTATCTTCATCTTCCGAAGTATATGGAAATGGTTGTACCAATGATTCTTCTTTTCTTCTTTCTTCAAGTTCCTCGTTTCTATATTGTTTAATATTGCTTACTCTTTTGGTTTTTGAAATTGTTGCATCAAAAGTTTCCTTTTTATCCTCGAGAGCTTTTTCAACTATGCTCTCAATATTTGAAAAAAGATTGATTTCATTCTCCAGTTGAACATCCTGAAAATCAATATACTCATTTGTCTCATGTTCAATTAACTGTTCAATCTCTTCCAATGTTTTACCCTGATAAACTTCTTGATGTTCTAGCAAGTTACATTCTTCGTATAACTCTTTATCATTTGTATGGAGGTAAACAATATCCATATTCCTTGGATCAAAAGATATGCTTACTTTCCAGGTTCCTCTTTGTCGTGCCTTAGAATACCATGATTGTTTCATAGCAGTTTCACAATTATATAGCATCCTTTTATACTTAATTCCTTTATCAGTAACGGTTGCTTCGCCAGTAGGTAAGAGATAAAAGTTAACCATTTTCATTTTAGGACTTCTTAATTTTCCTGATTTTCTACGTACACCCCATTCCCATAATTTAATTGGAATGGGTTCTACTTCATCTTCAATCATATCTGAATCCCTTACATAATCTTTTATATAAAAATTCTGGTTATAATAATTAACAAAATAAATTAAAATTTTTGTATACTCATCGATAGTTATGGCAGCATCTAACCTATAGTCACTAGAACCTCTTTCACCGTAATTTGAATGAACATATCCTGGTAAGAATGGCTTTATTTTTTCTTGAGATGTATCAAACAATTTCTCAACAATACCTTTCCAATCTGGTCTATAAGGAGGGAGATTCTCAATTTCAATTCCAAGTCCATTTGTTAATTTATCCGCAAATTTGCTGATTAGTTCACCTCTATCACCAACAATAGCCGTAGGGGAATGACATGCAGGCCATTGGTCAAGGGTAATATTTATTCCATATTTTTTACAATATTCAACTTTATCCATATGTGCATTTGCTAATGCAGAGGACATAGCCTTCCATGAAACGTTTTCAATACCGATATACATGCCTGTAATTAATCTACTAAAAACATCTACCACAAAATATACTACTGGCCTACCGATTGACCAATTCCGATTTAATCTGCTAATAATATATACATTGGCAATTGTTGCATCCACTTGATAAACAGAACCAGGTCCAAATGTATCATAAGCTGATGAACCTAGAACCTGTCTATAATCTTTTTCATATATATGTTCACCTTCTCTTGCTTTTATTACAGAGTCCCCCGTATATTCCTTTTTAAACCAATAGCTAAACTGTCTTAAGGTAGGCTTTCTTTCGACTGGCTCAATTATATATTGTTTATTTCCATCTTTATAATATGTAGACTGATGATAGTACTCTTTTATCATCATTTTATAAGCATGAGATAGGGATTGCTTTTCTTTTGTAAGATAATATTTATTTACAACTTTTGCAAAAATGTTTTTCTCTTTTTCACCTATAATGATTCCACCTTTACCATTATTTTTAGAACGCCCTGGTTTTTTCTTATACGTCACTGGCGAACCTCCATGACCACTATTATAATAGTTAGGATAGAGACTATCTTTTACTTTTCCTCTTTGCCAGTATTTCCTTAACAACTTGTATACAGTATTATGTGAGTTAACCTTCTTCTTTAAAATTACCTCGGAATCAATCAATTTTTTCCTTTTAGATTTTTCATAAATATCAGGTTCCAACTTGACAATATCTTTGATGATTTGCCATGACTTATCTCTATATTCAATGTCTATTTGCGTTGGTTTTCTATCAATGAAAATATCCATTTCTTCCAATCTCAAAACCATTTCCCCATGATGAATTTTTTCATTTAATTCGCTTATTCTAATAATATAAGGGGTGGCTAATCGATCTTCTATATCTATTACATATGACAAGATATAGTTTTCGTCTATCCATAAGATTCTAAATTTCTTTTCAGAGTCTACATCAAATAAAATTTGATTAACTGATAAAGTATTCATAAACATCGTCCACCTTATTACCACAAAGAGTTATCTCTTCTAATTTAGTCCTCCTGAAGTCTATCTTCTTCATTATATCTATAATTAGTTTCTTACTAGCAATTAAATGCCGGGTAAAAGCAATAGCAGTGCCAGAATCGAGATTATATTCTCTATCAAATTCTTCACTACATTCAAGAAGACTTTTCCAAGGTACTTTCTTAGTAGAAAATTGAAGGAAATTAAAGTATGTATTTAAAAGTGTTACATCTTCTTCATCAGTAAGAAAATAAGAATCACGGATAGCTTCCATGTTCCTAAAAAACACGTCGGATAAATCTGCTTCTGTAACAATTTTCCAATCCACTTTTCTTTCTGTCCAATATCTTAGTTCAATTTCAAATTTTTCTATAACTCGTGGATCTTCAAGATATTCTGAAGGCTTTATCGTCCTTGCAAGATAGGTTAAATTCCCATTTTGTCTTATTGTTAATAAGAAATCAGTAGTCATAACGATAGGAGTTTCTGTATCCTTATCAAAGGGATGCCTAACACCAATTTCATTGGCTATTCTTAATGTTTCTATTCTATCAAGAGGGAACTGCTCTCTAGTATCAATAATATGATCGCTCCATTCACAGATATAAAAAAAATTTCTTTCCAACTTAGATAGAAGATGGTGATTTCTTTTAGTCTTCCATCCTTTAACCCTTCTCACTTTCCCTTTACTAGGAACATCTTGAATGGTAAGCCAAGGTTTGTATTCACTAAGTTCTCCTGTTCCTCTTCCTTCTTTTATATATCTTTCAATTTTCTCTTCAGTCCAAGAATATTTAGATTTAACCAATGTATTCACCCACATAAAATCGTATTTATAAAAAATATGTCGAATATTGTATTTATTAATATTATAACCTAATCACGTTATCAATTGATAACTCCACTTATGATAATTTATAATAATTTTATAAGTGTATTAAAAGGGGAGAATTCAGTTGTATGCTACCGCCTCAAAAGAAGAAATAACTTCTTTTCTCGATAAGTGTAAGTCTTATATTTTCCACAAAAAGGTAGATTTTATTCTTGGACCAGAAGAAAAGTATACATTGAGTAACATGGGGATTAGTTACCAAGATGCTTTTGAGTTAGTTAATGAAATTACATATATGAATTATTACCGAGGACCTTCAGCCGATCACAAAAATCCTTCTGAAGTAGTATGGGAATTTGGTTTTGAAGAAGTACCACAAGATATATATATTAAGCTAAAGTTTCGAAATAATAGAGACGATCTTTTGATGCTTTCTTTTCACTATGCCGAACGCCCAATTACTTATGCTTATAGGTAACACAATAAAAAACTTAATATAAATAGGAGGTTGGCGGATATGGGTTTGTTCTGCCATCAATGTAATTGCGAACAAGATTATATTACTGTTAACAAGACACTTATCTATCCAGTTAGAGGTGAAAATATTGAATTACCTGGAACTGTTGCTGAGTGTACGTCTTGTGGCTTTGAATTGTTTCATCCTGAGTACGATGTTAGCAATCAAAACCAAGCATTTAACCAATATAGAAGCTTGCACGGACTTCTAGCACCTGATGAAATTAGAAGAATACGATTAAGATATAACTTATCACAAAGAGATTTCTCTAGATTGCTTGGATTTGGGGAAATCACCATATCTAGATATGAGAGAGGTTCTCTACCAACAGTAGCACAAAATCAAATGATTTCCGAAAGTGATTCACCAAATAAAATTTTAGAGTTAATACAAGTTAATGGCCATAAGCTCAATTCGGAAACACTAAAAGATTTAGAAGAATTACTAGAAGAATTTAAACAAGAAGAACAAGTCATAAAAGATATTAGAAAAGTGTTTCAAGCAAAACCTGATGTCTATCATGGGTATAAAAACTTTAGTTTGGATAAAGTATCACAAGTGGTTCACTTCTTTGCAACTAAGGAAAGGCCCTATTTAACAAAACTAAATAAACTTCTCTTTTATAGTGATTATTACTTTTACAAGAAAAATAACATTTCTATTACTGGAATAAGATATGTTAGAGAAAGCTTTGGACCCGTGCCTGAAAGATTTAATACTATATTTGAGTCAATACCAATTATCGAGTTAGTAGAAGATGAGTATGGAAATTATGTTCGAGGAATTAAGGAAGCAAATTACTCATTAACAAATGAAGAATTAGATATATTAGAATTTGTTTACCAAAAGTTCAAGAAAACTAATGCTCGTAAAATTAGTGACTTTTCTCATATGGAAAGGTGCTGGCTAGAGACTCCCCAAAAAGCATTTATTAGTTACAACTTTGCACATGACCTAAATCCAAAAAGATCGGTTCATTAAATTAAGGGGGAAGAATTCCTCCTTTTTATTTTGTAAAAATGGAAGGTGAATGAGTTGAATTTCGAAATACATTGGCCAAGAGATACAGCAAACTTTGAATATTTAGGCGATATTCATTCAAAAATGATAACTGTTAAACATACCGGAGATATACCTACAGAATTTTATTTATTGTCATTGTCCTTCATGGAAGCAGCAAATAAATTAATAAGTCATGTTCTTCACGCTAGAGAAAACCGAAAAAAGGATTTTTGGTTCTTTTCAATCGTTTATTTATATAGACAAGGGCTAGAGTTAATGATAAAGTCGATTGCTTTTAAATACATAAAATTAGATGCATCTAGAAAAAATTTTATCAGTAGAGTAAGACATAATTTGAAAGATAGTTTTTTTGAGGTTAATGCATTAGTTAAAGAGGATAGCTATCAATTAACAGAGGAACAGTTTTTATGGTTAAGTGCATTTTTATCAAATATCTCTTATATAGATGAGCAATCGGATATGTTTAGGTATCCATTTAATCAAAAGATGGAGATATTTTTTTCCAGCCAGACACATGTTAATCTAAGAGCTTTGGGAACAAATATGATAAATGCTTTTAATATACTTGAAAGTTTAAGAAATAAACAAGATATCCATTGTGATTTAACCTGTGATCCTAGTTTACTAATTGAAGGGGGAAGTTATAATGAACAAAGTGTCATTGGCTGGAATTTTTATCACAGAAATTATAATTTTTATCCTTATATTGAAGGTTATATGGAAAGTGCGGATTACATATGCAAGCTTATAATGGAGACTGATGACAATGGTCATTTATTTCTACCTATGTGTTACATGTATAGAAATGCCATAGAATTGGCCTTAAAAAGAATTTTAATTGAGGATTGTCGCTATGAGCAAAGCATAGCATTTAAAAAAATAAAGAGAAAAAAACATAGCGTTTTGGGTATCTGGAATTTGATAAGAGAAGACATCATGTTATACTCAAATGCTCCAGATGATGATAAAACTATTGAAATTGTTGAAATTTATATAAATCAATTACATAACTTAGATCAAACTTCTGATAAATTTAGATATCCCATTGATACTTCACTTAATTTACACTTTATGAACTCTAAGAAATTTGATGTAGAGAATATTTCTACTTGCTTTAATGAGCTATTTTCTTTTTTAGATGCTGTGCATAGTATGTTATCAAGCTACAAAGACATTCAATCTGAACTAACTTGGGAAGGGGATTATTACTAAAAATTCAGATTAAAAAAGCTATCATAATATGTTGGTTATGATAGCTTTTTACCTTTATCTCTTTAAATTTTATACAATAGAAAATCTAGCTTTTTATTTTCAATAAACGTAAGGAGTTGGCAATTACAATTAGGGTAGCCCCCATATCCGCAAAAATAGCTAACCATAATGTTAACCACCCTGGAACAATTAATATTAGTGCTAATAGCTTTAAGCCTAATGCAAATGCGACATTTTGTTTAATGACTCCAAGAGTTTTTCTACTTAAATCAATTGCAAAAGGTAGTTTGTCTAAATCGTCAGCCATAAGGGCGACATCAGCAGTTTCCAAAGCTGTATCTGTTCCAGCACCCCCCATAGCTATTCCAACTGTTGCAGAAGCTAATGCTGGAGCATCATTTACACCATCACCAACCATTGCTACCCTTCCATATTGATTTTTCATAGCTTTTATCGCTTCAAGTTTATCTTGAGGCAGTAATTCTGCTTTTATTTCATCCAGCCCAAGTTGTATTCCAATAGCCTTACCTGTTGATTCATTATCACCTGTCAACATGATTGTTTGCTTAATACCAAGTGCATGGAGTTTACGAATAACTTTTGAACTACTTTCTCTTACTTGATCTGCTACAGCAACTATTCCCATTAACTCGGTTTTAGTTCCTAGGAGCATTACCGTTTTACCTTGCGATTGAAGGTATTCAATGTTCTTTGTAATAGAAGAGGGGATATCTTGAAGTACATTAAAAAGGTTAGGACTTCCAATATAATAGGTTACATTATTAACCTTTGCTTTTGCACCTTTTCCTGTAATAGAAGTGAACTCTTCTGCAATAAAATCATTAATATTTATCCCTTGAGCTTCTGCTTCTTTTATTATTGCAGATGCGAGTGGGTGTTGTGAAAATTTTTCAATGGCCATAGAAATGCCTAACAACTGCTTTTCATTCATGCCATTCAGCACTTTAATATCGGTCACTTTTGGTTTGCCATAAGTTAAAGTTCCAGTCTTATCAAAAGCAATTGCCTTAAGTCGTCCCGTTTCCTCTAAGTGAATACCACCTTTGATCAAGACGCCTTTCTTTGCTGCATTACCGATGGCAGTTACAATTGCTACAGGTGTTGAGATAACTAAGGCACAAGGACAACCTACCACAAGAACGGCTAAACCACGGTAGACCCATTCAGACCAATCACCATTCATAAACAATGGAGGAAGTATTGATATAAACAATGCCACTAACAGAATGGCTGGTGTATAGTATTTAGCAAATCTATCTACAAATGCCTGAGAGGGGGCTTTTTCTGCTTGAGCTTCTTCTACTAAGTGAATAATTTTTGAAATAGTTGTATCCTCAACTCGTTTAGTTACTCGTACTTCTAAAGCTCCTTCCTCATTTAAAGTACCTGCAAACACCTCGTCACCAACTGCTTTGAGTACGGGGATGGATTCACCAGTTATAGCAGCCTGATTTATAGTGGAATGTCCTTTTATTACTATCCCATCCATAGCTAATTTTTCACCAGGCTTAATAATTAAGATATCGTTAAGTTGTATTTCTTCAACATCTAGTTCCAATTCTTTATTTCCACGCCTGATTAGTGCTACCTTCGGAGCAATTTCCATCAATGATCTTATGGATTGGCGAGCTTTATCCATTGAATAACTCTCTAAAGCTTCACTTAGTGCAAAGAGAAATACAACTACAGCACCCTCGCTCCATTCTCCGATGATAGCTGCACCTATAATAGCAATAGTCATTAGGGTTTTCATATCAAACTGTAGGTTTGTTAGGTTCCTTAAACCTACTTTAAATAAGTCAAATCCACCTATTAGTATAGACATTGCAAATATCACTATAGTTGCGAAGCTATCCTCACCAATGTAATACATAGAAATATATCCAAAAATGAGAAAAAAGAGTGATGCTAATGTATTTCTATTCTCTGCTTTCTTTAAGAACGGAGTTTTAACCTCAAGGGATCTCTGTGTTTCTGAATATACTTTGATACCATCAAAGGAACCTGCTTCCTCTAACTGTTCAATACTAGCATCGCCATAAATTGTTAATTTAGATGCTCCAAAGTTTAATTGAACATCCTTAACTGTTTCAATATCTCTAATGTTCTTTTCAAATTTTGCTGCACAACTAGTGCAAGATAAATTCCGCAATCTATAAGTGTTTTTATTTTGCTCAAGAGCTTTTTCCATCTATATCACCTCTTTAGAGTGAGCTAATGCAATTGATACTAACTGATAAACATGTGCATCAGCTAAGGAATAAAATACAAGCTTTCCTTCCTTACGGAATTTTGCCAATCCCATGTTTTTTAATAGACGTAAATGATGGGAAGCTGTTGCTGTTGTGGAACCGATAATATTTGCTACATCACAAACACATAGTTCAGTTTCTATTGTTAAGGCATACGCAATCTTAATTCTTGTAGAGTCAGATAAAGCTTTAAAAATTGATTCAACCCCAATTATTTCTTCTATTTGAGCCTTAACACGACTAACCTTTTCCTCATCAAAACAAACTATCTCACAAGTATCAGGAGTTCGAGTTGGTGAAAGAATTTTTTTGTTCATATATTGACCACCTTCATTCAAATGTATATTAGAATGTTTCTATAAATATCATATGTTTAGTTCGTAAAATTGTCAAAACTTTATTCAAATATCCTTTTGAATATAACTTTTATTTTGATAAAATGAAATACGTTATTACTACTTGGAGGTTATTAATTATGAGAAAACTATTATTATTTACTTTTACCTTCTTGGTATTTGTAAATAATGCTTTTGCACATACAGGGATAAAAAGTTCCTCTCCCCAAGATAAAGAAATTATTCATGAAGAACTGAAGGAAGTTACTATAACATTTGATACAAAATTGGAGCAGAACAGCGTATTTGAACTGCAAAAGTCCGACGGTAGTTCAGTACCTGTTGAAAAGTATCTTTTATCTGAAAATAAAATGGTAGCAGCCTTTTCGAATCCTTTAGATAATGGGGAATACCAAGTTACTTGGAAGATAATAGGGGCAGATGGACATCCAATTGATGGAGTGTTTTCTTTTACAGTTGATTTGCCAACTATTAAAGAATCAACGGAGAAGCAAGAAGAAATAAAAATGACAGGTTCAAAATTAGAAGAGAAGGAAACAGAAAAAGTTGCTGAATCAACTGATTTGACACAACAACAAAAAAAGTTACCGTCCTACTTAATCCCTTCTATCCTTGGTGTTTTACTTGTAGTAGTTGTTGGAAGCTTTCTAATGATTTTGAGAAGGAAAAAATAGCATGGTTTTAATAGGTATTATAAGTCAGGCATTATTATATTTTTGCTTTGCCCTCCTTGTCGGAAGTTTCCTATTATATATTGTGCCAAGTATTTACCGACCAGATATTAATGTACCGAAAGGGGCTTTAATGTTGGCTTTGGGTGGAATAGCAATCCTTTCTTTTATTCCCGTTTTCCAGGTGATATTACACCTATACCAAGATATTGGATTAGCTCGTACATTTCAATCAGTTATTTTTACATTTGAAATCGGAAAATCTTGGGTGTTTACTTACATCATAGCCAATATTTTATTTATATTTGTAGTTTGGTTTGATTATCGTAAAAACTCTTTGTATTCATACATCGGTATTATTCTTACTTTTATCCTGATTCTTGCACTAGGATGGTCTAGTCATGCAAGTTCTTATGTGCAGATAAAAGGTTTTTTCAGCCATACAACCCATTTCACAGCCGTTAGTTTATGGGTAGGAATTTTAATGGTTGTTAGTTGGTTCTCAAACGATAAATCTAATTGGCATAAGTTCTTAAAATGGTTTACGCCTGTTGCACTTCTTTGTTTTGGAATTACCATTGTGACAGGGCTAGTTTTAATGTCATTCGTTATGGAATTTAAAGATTATACAAATTCTTGGATGATACCTTATGGACAGGCACTATTAATTAAGCATTTGTTAATAATTCCTTTATTGTTATTTGCTAGCTTTAATAGTTTGTTCATTAGAAAAAAACTTAATAATGTCACAAATTTTAATCCAATACCATGGTTAAGAATAGAAAGTATTGTAATCCTATTCATTTTTTCTGCAACGGCAGCTTTAGGACAACAATCTCCACCACACGAGAGTACTCTAACAAATGAGGGAGTTTCAAAACTCTTTCTCATTTTTTATCAAGGTCAGTTTACTACAGAAATGAAAGTTGATTTTGTTCTAAACTGGACAAGTATATCTTTTTTTATGTTTTCTGTATTATTTTTAGTTTTAATTGTTCTATCATTTATTAAAAAAGCACCTGCAAGGATAGCCTTTTTAATGGCTTTGCTATTTGTCGTGTGTGGATATTTATCACTTATTCTAAGTATTAAATAATGGTAATGACACAAGATGCCCAAAATCATAACTTACTAGGGAGCGTTGTAAATGAATAAATCCAAAAATTCATCCTTTAAATTCATTGTATTACTTACATTACTAGCCTTTACAGTCATAACTGGCTGGGTGGTCCTTAATAATACAAACTCTGAAAAAACGAATGATATTATCTTTGATAAACAACCAACAACGGAAGGGCAACCAACTATTGGTCAAGTAGATGCCCCAGTAACAGTAGTTGAATTTGGAGATTTTAAATGTCCTGCTTGTAAAGCTTGGGGAGAGACGATTTTTCCACAATTAATTGAAGATTACGTTGATAAAGGGAAAGTAAAGTTCTCTTATGTTAACGTCCTATTCCACGAAGAGGAATCTATCTTGGGGTCACTAGCTGCGGAGTCCGTTTATAAACAAAATTCAGATTTCTATTGGGATTTTCATAAAGAACTTTTTAAAGAACAGCCTAGTGAAAACCACGATTCATTGTGGATAACTAAAGAGAAAATCAACGAAGTGGCAAGTAATATTTCTGGAATCGATCTTAATCAACTACAATCAGACATTGATGTTAAGACACATATTGAAGAATTAAATATAGATACAAAATTGGTGGAAGAATTTAAAGTGAAAATGACTCCAAGTATTATGGTTAATGGCATAATGCTCGAGGATCCCTTTGATTATGAGAGGATAAAGAGTCTTATAGATAAAGAATTAGAGGGTAAAAATTAATGAGAGATATGAATAAGCAACAAATATCCCTATATTTAGCTTGGTTAGTCTCTGTTACAGCTACTCTAGGAAGCCTATATTTTAGTGAAATACGTGGTTTTATCCCATGTGAACTATGTTGGTATCAGCGTATACTAATGTATCCCCTTGCCTTAATACTTGGTATTGGAACCTTTCAAAATGATCCTTCTGTAAGAAGGTTTGTACTTCCAATGGCGAGTGTAGGATGGAGTATTTCTTTTTATCATTATTTGCTTCAGAAGGTTCCTGGCTTAATAGATATTAAGCCTTGTGTAAATGGTGTCCCTTGTAACGCACAATATATTAACTGGTTAGGCTTTATTACGATTCCCTTTTTAGCATTAACAGCCTTTACTCTTATCATAACATTAATGTTTTTCATCAATTCTAAAAAGAAATAATTACTATAAAACTTTATGTACCTATCCTCATCATGAAAGGCTGATATGTTTGAAAAATATTTTATGGTTACCATCAATATTAATATTATCTTTATTACTTGTCGGTTGTGGAAAAGGAATTAAAAATCCCCTTAATTGGGAAATAACAGACTTCAACTATATAAATCAAGAAAATGAGGAATTTGGACTGAAAGATTTAAAAGGAAAAGTGTGGGTAGCTGATTTTATTTTTACTAATTGTGAAACAGTTTGTTCTCCTATGACAGCAAATATGGTTGATCTTCAAGAAAAGTTAAAAGAAGAAGGATTGGATGTAGAAATTATATCTTTTAGTGTTGATCCAGAAATGGATACTCCAGAAATGTTAAAGGAGTATGCTATAAAATTTGATGCTGATTTATCTAGTTGGAACTTACTAACAGGATATTCGCAGAAATCAATTGAAGAATTTGCTACTAAGAGTTTTAAAACTTTAGTTAAAAAACCGAATTCTAATAATCAAGTAATTCACGGTACTTCATTTTATCTCGTTAATCAAGAGGGCAAAGTCGTTAAAGACTACAATGGGCTTTCTGATGTACCTTATGATCTAATTGTTAATGATGCAAAAATTCTTCTCTCGATGAACTAATCAATAACAAATAGAAATCCTATTCCTCGAAATGAATGATTAAGTTGATAAGTAATATAGTGTACTTTAATACTTCCACCATAAAGTTTAAAGGTTGAAAAAATAAAAAAGCGCTTATCGCGCTTTTTTATTTTACAATAAATTCATTTTTAGGCATAACGTGTAAACCTCTAGCAGTGGTATGTGAAATAATATAATATTTACCTGGTTCTTCAAATGTATATTTAACAATATAAATTCCATCTTTTTGATGCTTAGTACTTAGTTTTAAATGTTGATCCTCACTTGTTCCTTCTTTCCACAATTCAAATTGTACTTTGCTTGCATCATCTACCTGTTCTTTACCTTGGACAACGGTTGCAACTAATTGCACCTCTTCGTTTATCTTTATTTCTTCTGGATTAGTACGAAACTTCACTTCAATTAGTTCAGGCAACTCATCCTCTTTCACCCCACAGCCTGATAGGGCCATTATTAATAATATTATAATCCACTTTTTCATCTAATAAATCTCCTTTTTTATATATTGGTATCTTAGCATAGGACGTTGATATAATCTGTGAATAATTTTAAACAAAAATAAACAAATATTATTGACAGTTTATTCTAATTATCATAATCTATGTATGAGCATATGTTCATATATGGATTAAATTGAGGTGTAAATATGGTTTATGATGTTATTGTTATAGGTGCTGGGCAAGCAGGATTGTCCATGGGATATTTTTTAAAACAATCAAATCTCTCTTTTGTCATTTTAGATAATCAGAAAAGAATAGGGGATGTTTGGAGAAATAGATATGATTCACTTGTATTATTCACACCACGTAACTATAGCTCATTACCTGGAATGGTTCTTCAGGGAAATCCTTGTGGTTTTCCGACAAAAGATGAGATTGCCGATTACTTAGAGTCGTATTCTAGTCAATTTGACTTACCAATTCAATTGAATACAGAAGTACAAGAAGTATTGCTAGAAAATAAAATTTTTAAGATTAAAGCAAATGATAGTGTAATGTTAGCAAAAAAAGTGGTCATTACTACTGGGCCATTTCACACTCCTAACATCCCTTTTCTATCAAAAGAGCTTTCTAAAGAGGTCCTTCAGATTCATTCAGCCAACTACAAAAATCCCTCTCAGTTAAAGGATGGGCCAGTATTAGTAGTTGGAGGAGGTAACTCAGGTTCCCAGATTGCCGTAGAACTATCAAATGATAGAGAAACGTATCTTTCTATTGGCCAGCCTATTCGTTTTATACCAACAACAATTAAAGGTAGGAGTATATTTTGGATCTTTGATAAGTTGGGGATTTTGAACGCAAAACGAGATTCATTTATTGGAACAATCATTCAAAAAAAAGGAGATCCTATATTTGGATATGAATTAAAAGAAAAACTTAAAAATAAATCTATTTTCCTTAAAGGAAGAACTAAAGCTGTTCATAACAATACCATGATTTTTGAAGATGGTTCCTCTATTTCTACTCAAAACGTTATCTGGGCCACTGGATTTAATTCTAATTATTCATTTATTAAAATTCCAGGAGTAACTAATCCCACCAGTGGAAGAGTAATTCACTCCAGAGGAATCTCCAATGTAGATGGATTATTCTTTTTAGGGCTTCCTTGGCAAAATAAGAGAGGTTCAGCTCTATTGTTAGGAGTAGGTGAGGATGCTCAGTATCTATTTCAAATAATAGAGAATTCTTAAAATAAATAAATGGAGGGATCTGATATGCAACAACAGGAACATATTTTTTTACCAAAGGAAAAAGTAGATGAAGCATCACGTATTTTTAAAGCCTTAGCTGACCCAACTAGGATAAAAATTTTATTTCTACTCTCACAAGAAGAATGTTCCGTAAATCACATCTCAGAAGTTTTAGAGCTTTCTCAATCTGCTGTATCACACCAACTTAGTACTCTTAGAAATTTACGGTTAGTGAAAAATAGGAGAGAAGGTATTACTCAATTTTATACTTATAGCGATGAACATGTAATTACAGTATTAAACCAAGTCTTAGATCATATTGAATGCAATAGGGGAGGAAACTAAAATGGGTCAACATCATCATCATGGACACAGTCACCATCACCATAAACATTCTCATAGTCATAATCATTTTGATCAAGTAAGAGAAGGAAATAAGAAAGGATTATTAATCGCCTTATTAATTACTTTTGGTATTATGATTTTGGAGTTATTCGGAGGTATTATTACCAATAGCCTAGCACTTTTGTCAGATTCTGGTCACATGTTAAGTGATGCCAGCTCTCTATTATTAAGTTTTATTGCCATGTGGTTCGCTTCACGCCCCTCTTCACCTAATAAAACATTTGGATATTATCGATTTGAGATTCTAGCAGCCTTATTAAATGGAGTAACATTATTTGTTATAGCAGGTTTTATTGTATGGGAGGCATATGAGAGACTATTTGAACCTCCTACAGTTGCAAGTGGTACGATGATGATTATTGCTTCCATTGGATTACTAGCAAATTTACTAAGTGCTTGGTCTTTAATGCGTAGTGGGGACGTAAAAGAAAACGTAAATTTACGTAGTGCATACTTACATATTCTTGGTGATGCATTAGGTTCTGTAGGGGCTATAGTGGCTGGTGTTCTAATGTTGTTATTTGAATGGTATGTTGCCGATCCTATTATTTCTGTGATTGTTGCACTACTAATTTTGAAAAGTGCTTGGGGAGTTATTAAACATTCAGTTCATATACTAATGGAAGGTACTCCTATAACTATTAACCAGGAAGAAGTAAAAGCAGTATTAGAAGGAATTGAAGGAGTAAAAAATGTACACGATCTTCATATTTGGACTATTACTTCTGGATTAGACTCTTTGAGCTGTCACATTATAGTTGATGACAAAGTAAGCAGCCAACAAATATTGCAACAGGCAATTGAAGAAATTAAAAATAATTTTAAAATTGAACATACAACGATCCAAATAGAAAAGTCGATGATAAAACACCAAGATTTAAAAATATAAACATCAATTAAAAAAACTGATTTCATGTTGCTTTAAAAACGTAAAGAAGCTTAATTTTACTTAATAAATTATTGTAATAATATTATTGCATAACAGGTGAAGGAGACTTTAATTAAAAAGAGCCTCCTTTTTAATTAATAAAGTAAGATTTTTGTTAGATAAATTAATTATTATTAAGCAAATTTATATATATATTGGATTTTACCTCTAGGGAATCAAACATTAAATAAAATAAACAACTGCAATCTACATATTTGAAAAGTGAGAATAAAGTTTCCCGAAATAAGATATTGGGTCCACCACTTGCTACATCTGACCGCAAAGGAATCATCATAATTTCCCTGATTATTGTTTTGCTTATACATAAAGTAGTGATACTAAAAAAGTGAGTTACTCAGTTCTTATGAAGGCACCTTGGATAATCCTTTACGGTATAATTATCATGTTAAATAGTTTATAAGGGTGGGCATTAAATGATCAATGCAATTGTTTTGTTTATAGTTGCCGGAATTGCAGAAATTGGTGGAGGGTATCTAATTTGGCTATGGTTGAGAGAAGGTAAGCCAATTTATTGGGGCATTTTCGGTGGGATAGCTTTGGCGCTATATGGTGTTATTGCCACATTTCAAACATTCCCATCATTCGGTAGAGTATATGCTGCCTATGGTGGAGTGTTTATTGTACTTTCTGTATTGTGGGGATGGGGTATTGATAAAAAAACACCTGATTTATACGATTGGATCGGTGCTGGTATCAGTTTAGTGGGTGTTTCAGTAATGTTGTTTGCGCCTCGCCAATAAAGTAGCCATAGAAGATAAATTTTTTATTCAAGAAACTATTTTTCAGCCTCATTCATAATACCTTATGGTTTCATTCTTCCACAGCTAATCCCTAAATTACCATTTGACTTGATACCTAAGTCATGCTTAACGTTGTCGGCCGTAAACTTTACTTTTTTACTTAGAACCCTACTTTCTTAGACAATATTTAGAGAAGTGGTTCTACAATAAAAGAATCCTCATCTAGCTTAAAAGATTGAAAACATTTCACCTGAATTTATGGTAAAATGCACCTATATGTTATTCTTATAATAATAAATAAAAAGAGGTAATATTCTATGGGAATAAAATTACTAGCAAGAATTAGCTTGCCTTACCTTTTAAGACTATCAGATGGAGCAAGACTAGAAACAAAACTACCTATTGATGAAAATTTTACATTTTTTAAAATCACATTCTTCCCTAATAAAGAAGATAATGATAATTATCTTCCAAAATATAGTGATAACATTTGTAATAACCTAGAAATTGAATGCATAGTCAATAAGTATGATTATAAAAATTATACATACATAGACACAGGAATATTTAAAATATACGATATTGGTGATATTCATAGGGCTGAAATATTTAACTTTGTAAGAGAGAAGTTAAACTCATATCTCATTTCACTTGGAAAGGTAACAAAAATGTTTTGGATTGAGGATCTCCCATTAAATCCAATAAGTGGTTGTATCGGTATTCGAACTGATTTTATATTCACAAAACCTGATGAGGTAATTGGGAATGCAAGATGGTGGAATACTATTCAAGATGACTATATGGTAGATTTAAATTCTAAAAATATTAAGCCCTTGGATAAAAGATTATTAGATCGTTTAGAGAATCGCTATGTAGTAAATTTGACTTGGCATACTTATTTTAATAAAGCAACAAAAGCAATGTACTCATCTGAGACAGAGGAATTTATTATCTATTGTGCAATTGCAGCTGAATCATTTATTAAACAATTAATCACGAATTCATCAGATAACCAAGATGTAATCCTCAATAAATTAATATCCAATGGAAGAAATAACATGGTTGAAATGTATTTTGTTGTTATAATGAAATATTTATATGGAGTAAATTTGCTAGAAGTTCAACAAGGACTATATAAAAACTTAAAAGATATATTTAGTTTGCGAAATGATATTATGCATAATGGTTACTTAGATAAATCCTCTTTAAAAAAAGTGGGTATAGAGAAATTAGACTATAATCAGCTTAAAAAATATTTATCTAAACTTGATTCAGCTATAATAACTTGTATTAAAATTGCTTCCACTAGATTTTAAAGTAAATATTTAAACCCAGTTTACGTTATGCTATGTACCTAGCCATTTCAAAGGCTATAGGACATTATCCAACTCTTAAATTATTTTAAAGTTTGCTCGGATCCAAAAAATAAATTGCATTAACAAAGAAACTCAAGAAAAACAATCCATTTTTCTTAAGTTTCTTTATTAGTAAAAATATTAATAAAAAAGCTAGTTGAACGATGAAAAGAAGAAAAGTGTGCACTTTTTAAATTGTAGGGTTTGAAATGTGATTGAGTTCTTTAGACTGCAAAGCCTTAAATTTATTTGAATATTCAACAGTACGAGACATATAGGTTTCAAAAATTATATCTGGGTTAAAAAGAATTGGATATAGTATTTCATCTAATATATCTTCTACTCCGTATCCATAAAGTAAACTTCGATGTAAGACCTCTCTAGAATATTCTTTTATCTTCCGATCTCTTTTCTGCCAGAACATGCTCTTAGTGTTAGTAAAATCTTCACGATCTGAATTTATATTATAAAGCCACTCGTAGTCAAAATGAAATAGCCAGCAATAAGTAGGGAAATCATAATAGATTAATTCTATTTCACTCTTATAACTAAAACGAGTGAGATGGTCTTTCCACTTTTCCCTAAATGTTTCTTTTTCAAGCTTACCGAGAGTTTCAGAGGACCTTTCTACTAGTTGTTCTACATATATTTCACTTACACCAAACTTCGCTGATACTTCTGAAATAGAAATTCCTTTTTCATAAATCAAGGAATTTATTGTCTTTTTCCAAACTTCATTATTATCAGTTTCTATCCAGAGTGAATTCTTATATACATCATCATCCCCAAATATTCTTCTAGAAATAAACCCACAGTTGCAGTTTATTTCTAAAAGATTTATTTCTCTCTTACCAAGTGTTTTACGACTAATATTAAAAGGATTTTTTTGTTTACAAATAGTACAAGGAATATCCAAATGGACATGAGAAAAGGTGGTTCCTGCTTTAATAAATGTTTGAACATTTTCAAATAAAAATATAATCATTATTAGCTTTTCGACTATCCCTAAGCCTCTGAACCTACTATCGTAGTAATTTGCGAATAGCCTTATATATTCCTTAGGTTTAATCTTAACATGTTCAAAAAATTCGTAACCATAAAATTCATATAGTTTTATTAAGAATAAACCCTTATTAATTGTTCCATATCGTTCTAAAAGTCCTTTTGCTCTAAATAATGATAATATGGTGTTGTTTGACTTTAAAAAATTAATATTTACCTCATTATTAACTAAGTATTCATTTTGCTTTGAAAGCAAGATTAAATAAGTCAGAGTTTCTTTTTCAGTAAACTTCTTATAGATATTATTACAAACACAATTAGCAAGACTTGCTGCAACTAATGTATTGTCCGAAATCTTTACTCTACTATCTTGTAACATTACCAGATGTTTAGTGCAAACAAAGGCAGCAGGAGTTTGATGTGACCTTCTCCAATAAGTTTCACCATACTGTTTTATATCCTCCCTAATACAGGTAGGACAAAAACGAAGGTACTCTGTATATTCATTTACAAAATTTATCCCCGTAATAATTACCCTAGTACTTTGTTTTTTCCCCTGGTAAATTTCCCTGTATACTCTATCTCTTTCATTTGGATTCATCGCTGAATAAAAATTGAAAAGAGTATGATCACGTATTATCTCCTCTGCCGATATATAATTAAACCATTTTAGTCTACCTACTACTCCATGAATATTGAATGAAAGTAACTTCCTGATACCATGTACTGTTTGTCCATAAATGTCAAATAAAGATTCCTTCGGATGTCTGTTTAATGATTGTTTATGGTACCTAGCCATCACACTATAAAATAATTCATCTGGATAGGGTGTTGGGAAATAGGATATCATTTATCTTCACTCCTATCAACTATTACTAAATCTGTTGTAAATAAAACCTATATTAGCATCAATTTAATACTCGTTCCTTATGTACATCTATAGGGTAGGTTCTCTCATTTGTATACTTCCTTTCTAAGATGCTATATATTGGATGCTTGTACAACAATTATATAGGATAAATCTATTATTAGTACCTCCGGTTAGGAGAAGTGAATTTGACAACATAGTTGATTCAACCTTTCTCTCCTAGCTTACTGGTGCGACTTTCAATAAGTCATTCTGTTATTTGTAAAAATAATTTATTTAATTCATCCTTCTTGCCAATGTACAGCTATGAACAACTCATAACGGACCCATAATCAAGTTATATACGTAACATATACTAGATTATTTTAATCTATCTACATAACATTAGAAAAAGCGTTGGTAAATACCAACGCTTTTTCTAGCCTAATTAATTCTATTTTAGGAAAATCAGTCACAACTAAATTGTCTAGGTCACAACTTAGTTGTTAAGGTCACTACTTAATTGTTTAAGTCAAGATATAGTTGTGTTAAAACACTTGCAGAGGGACTTCAGCAGACGATAGCTAAGTTTAAATTATAATCACGTAAAAAGACTCTCATCGAATTCGATGAGAGTCTTTTTCACATCCCTTACTCAACCGTAACAGATTTAGCCAAGTTACGTGGTTTATCAACGTCACACTCACGGTGTAATGCTGCATAGTAAGAAATAAGTTGTAATGGAATAACAGAGATAAGAGGTGTTAACAATCCGTATACTTCAGGAATGACGAAGCGATCTTCCTCAGTCTCTAAGCCTTTCATAGAGATGATGCAAGGGTTGGCACCACGTGCAACCACTTCCTTTACATTTCCACGGATACTTAAGTTAACACTTTCCTGTGTAGCTAGTGCTACTACTGGAGTTCCGTTCTCGATTAAAGCAATGGTACCATGCTTTAATTCACCACCAGCAAAGCCTTCAGCTTGAATATATGAGATTTCTTTCAGTTTTAATGCTCCCTCTAACCCAACATAGAAATCAATTCCACGCCCGATAAAGAAACAGTTACGAGTTGTTGATAAGAACTCACGAGCAATTGCTTCAAATTCTTCTTTCTCTCCACATAGAACATCCATCGCATTAGCAACGATTCCTAGTTCTTGTACAAGGTCGTAATTCGAATCAAATCCTCTGCTCTTCGCCGTTACTTCAGCTAGGATAGCTAGAACCGCTAACTGTGCTGTGTAAGCCTTTGTAGAAGCAACTGCAATTTCAGGACCAGCATGCAATAATAACGTGTAGTCTGCTTCCCTCGATAAAGTTGATCCAGGAACATTTGTAATCGTTAGAGCTTTATAGCCAAGTTCTTTAATTTCAACAAGTACCGCACGACTATCTGCTGTTTCACCACTTTGAGAAATAAAGATAAATAATGGTTTCTCTGAAAGTAAAGGCATGTTGTAGCCAAATTCACTTGAAATATGAACCTCTACAGGAATCTTAGCCATCTTCTCAATGAATTGTTTACCGACTAATCCTGCATGATAAGAAGTCCCCGCAGCGATAATATAAATACGGTCAGCATCGTTCATAGCTTGTAGAATATCTTTATCAATCGTTAAAGATCCTTGTTCATCCTGATAGGTTTGAACAATTTTACGGATAACAGCAGGCTGCTCATCGATTTCTTTCAACATGTAATGAGGGTATGTCCCTTTTTCAATATCACTCGCATCAAGCTCAGCTGTGTAGGAGTCACGGTTAACCACTTCTCCATCTAGAGTTTGAATGGTTACTTGATCTTTTTTAACAATAACGATTTCTTTATCCATTAATTCAACATATTGATTTGTCACTTGTAGCATTGCCATTGCATCACTAGCCACAACATTAAATCCATCCCCTAACCCAACTAGAAGTGGACTTTTGTTTTTAGCAACATAGATAGTTTCATCATTTTCATTATCTAAAAGGGCAAGTGCATAGGACCCTTTTAACAGCTTTAGTGTTTTTCTAAATGCGTCTTCTACTTCTAACCCGTCATTAACAAATAATTCAATGATTTGAACAACTACTTCCGTATCCGTATCACTTTTTAACGTTACCTCTTGAAGGTATTCACGTTTTAACATGTCATAGTTTTCAATAACACCATTATGAACAAGTGTTAATTTTCCAGATTCACTTTGGTGAGGGTGAGCATTTACCTGACTAGGAGCTCCATGAGTTGCCCATCTTGTATGACCAATTCCCATATTAGCTGATACATCAAGATCTACAATTTTACGTAGGTCAGCAATACGGCCCTTTTCTTTAAAAACATGGACACCCTCATTATTAGAAACAGCAATCCCTGCTGAGTCATAACCTCTATATTCAAGCTTTTCTAAACCTTTTAATAAAATTTCTTTTGAGTCTTGAATTCCGATATAACCAACGATTCCGCACATAATTCTTTATCCTCCCGTAAAAAGGGGGCAAGAATCCTTAAGGGGGTTTCCCGCCCCCTTATCTCTGTTTTATTGAAGCATCTTCTTCTCTTTGTGCACCAAGTTGCCTCGGTGTTTTAAAGAAGTCGTTTTCGGTTGTGCTTAGGTCAACCGGGAGGCATCCGCCGAACATTCGATAAACCTCCTCCTCGTCAACTAATTCTCTTCGCTCATAGAATTAGTCCAGGCGCTTTATTAGTTTTCCCTTCTATCCACCTTTCCCTTCTAAAATAAATGTTACAAAAACAGGAATATCATACACCATCTCTGTATGAACGTCAATCATAAACTAGAAAGGGGAAAAGTACTCCCCTATAAAAATATGCATAAGGGCTCAAAATAGTTCCCTTATGCATAAAAATTTTATGTGAATATATCTTTACTCTTCTTTTAAGCCCATTTCTTCTTTTACCACAGAGGCAATTCGGTCAACATATTCATTACATAATGCTTCTGTAGGCGCCTCTGCCATCACACGAACTAGTGGTTCTGTTCCTGACGGGCGAACCAGGATACGTCCGTTTCCAGCCATTTCGTTTTCAACCTCTGAAATCACTTCTTTGACTTTTTCATTATCAGTGACATGGTGCTTATCTGTCACCCTAATATTAACCAGTTTTTGAGGAAACTTTTGCATCTCATTTGCTAACTCTGACAATGGTTTTTTTGTCACTTTCATAATGTTCACTAGTTGAAGTCCAGTAAGTAGTCCATCACCCGTTGTATTATAATCTAAGAAAATAATATGACCTGATTGTTCACCACCAAGGTTATACCCGCTTTTCTTCATCTCTTCTACAACATAACGGTCACCTACAGCTGTTTGTACACTTTTTATATCGTGTGTTTCAAGACCTTTATAAAAGCCTAAATTACTCATAACAGTAGAAACAACTGTACTATCTTTTAATCTGCCTTGCTCTTTCATGTATTTTGCACATATATACATAATCTGGTCGCCGTCTACGATGTTTCCATTTTCATCAATAGCAATAAGTCGGTCTCCATCTCCATCAAAAGATAGTCCTACATCTGCACCTTTTTCTTTTAAAAATGAAGCCAGCGCTTCTGGATGTGTGGATCCCACTCCTTCATTGATGTTCAGACCATTAGGAGAAGCTCCCATTGTTGATAGGTCAGCATCTAAATCAGCAAAAAGGTGAGTGGCTAAAGAGTAGGTAGCACCATGAGCACAATCTAGTGCAATATGTATACCCGTAAATTCTTCATCAACCGTTTGTTTCAAGTATTGAATATATTTTTGACCGCCTTCAAAGTAATCATTTACTTGACCTAGATCAGCTCCTGTAGGTCTAGGAAGTTCATCTTCAGCCATATCCATTAATTGTTCAATTTCTAATTCTTGTTCGTCCGACAATTTAAAGCCGTCTGGACCAAAAAACTTGATACCGTTATCTTGGACAGGATTATGTGAAGCAGATATCATGACACCTGCTTGTGCACCTAGAACTTTCGTAAGGAAAGCTACCCCAGGAGTTGAGATAATTCCTAAGCGCATTACTTCTGCACCAATGGATAGTAGACCTGCCACTAGAGCTCCTTCAAGCATATGACCTGAAACACGAGTATCCCTACCTATAATAACCTTTGGACGTTCTTTATCTTTAGTCAGAACATATCCTCCAAAGCGTCCAAGCTTAAAGGCAAGCTCTGGTGTTAACTCGGAATTAGCCACTCCGCGTACTCCATCAGTACCGAAATATTTTCCCATTAATGAATCTCTCCTTCTTTTTCCTATTACAAATTTTCAACTTCTTTTAAAGTTCTTCTTTTTCCGTAATTGTTATCTTGGCTGTTTCTTTTGCAAGTTTCCAATTTATATTATCTGGGCCATTTACGTTTATTTTAACGTCATGTTCCCCTTCTCCTATATCTGATAAATCAATATTCAAAATAAAATCAGTTGGCTTGACTTGTCTTACAATTTTGCTTGATCCTGAAATTAAAAGGTTAACGGCTGCATTTTTAGGATCTTTAAACGTTATTTCGTATTTATCAGATAAACCTTCTGTCCTAATTGGGAGATTAGAAAGAGTGACATCTTCTTCTTTATTAACGGTTACCGACACTTTTATTGTCTTAGGGTTCACTTCTACAATTCCCTCGGAAATGATTACCGGTAAAGTAAAGACAGTGTCTTCCTCTATTTTACTTACATCGAGTTCTACCCTTACAGATTCTGTTTCTTTTAAAATAGCCTCATCTGCAACAATGGTAGCTTGATTTGTTTCTAAATCAATAGTCTCAATCGTTACTCCATTTGGGGCCGTACCTTTTTCAATCACCTTAATTGGTACAGTTTTACTAGATGCTTTAACAGGTATAGTAACATTTACAATTTGGGGTTGCACTACGACATTAAGCTTATTTAATTCTCGATCAAGAACTAGTATTTTAGCCTCTTTTGTAACCGTATCATTTATTGGATCTTTAATATCTACCGTTGCTTTCACATAACTTATTTTCTCTATTACATCTCTCGCCCCTGTTACCACAACTTTCTTAGGATCGACTTGTGGAACTTCTGCGATATAACCAGTAGCCAATAATGTCGAGTTATATTCTGCCTCAATATTGAATGATTTGGTCATTTTTTCTTGAACGGAAACGTTAGCAAAGGGCGGATCAATAATTACTTCCAGTCGGTCAGAGACATCTTTAATTTCTATAGGCACCCTTTGAGTACCTATTTTTGCATCAGATAAATTAACATACACTTCAAAATTCCTTTGTGTTTTAACTTGTTGTATATGAGTTTTTGGGCCCGTAAATGTCAAGGTAACGGTTTCAGGCACACCTGTAACTACTAAACTTTCCGTGTCATAGTAGCTCTTTACCTGAACATCGGTGATTGTTTCACTTTCTTGCTCCTGAGGTACATTCACTGCCGTATCGTCTTTGCCATCATTAACATAGTCAAATAATAACAAAGCCAATACAATCGCAACTACTTTCATGAACCACCGATTATCTATCATTTTATCGATATACTTATCCATTCTTCTTTCCCCTCCAGTTCCAACGAGCTGAAGAAGCTTGTTTCGGTTTAGTTTGTGTGAGGAATTCTTTAGACAGTAGTTCTTTAAATACATCCAGTTTTAAATCACGGTACAGCTCTCCATTCTTCGTTAAAGAAATGGCACCTGTTTCTTCAGACACTACCACTGTTACACTGTCTGTCACTTCACTTATTCCTAAAGCAGCCCTATGTCTTGTACCTAACTCTTTTGATATAAATGGGCTTTCCGATAAAGGTAAATAACAGGCTGCAGCTGCAACGCAGTTCTTCTGAAGAACAACAGCCCCATCATGAAGAGGTGTATTAGGGATAAAAATATTAATTAGTAATTCTGAGGATACTTTTGCATCTAACGGGATACCAGTTTCTATGTAATCTCCCATTCCAGTTTCTTTTTCAATAGAGATGAGGGCACCAATCCGTCGCTTGGCCATATAATCCGTAGCTTTCGTAATGGCCTCTATCATCTTTTCTTGTTGTTCTTCTTCATTTCCACCGGTTCTAGAGAAGAAACGGCCTCTTCCCAATTGTTCTAGTGCTCTTCTAAGTTCCGGTTGAAATATAATAATAATAGCTAGGAATCCCCAAAGTAGTACTTGTTCCATCATCCAGTTTAATGTCTTTAAGTTAAACTTATCGCTGACTAGGGTTACAATTAATATGACAAATATCCCTTTTAATAATTGGACAGCTTTCGTTCCTTTTATGACCATGATGAGTTTGTATATAACGTACCATACTAGGAGGATGTCAACAGTAATGGCTAAATATTTCAGTACATCGAAATCTTCAATCGACATTTTCTTTCCTCCAACAAATTTATTTTATCAGCTCAATTTTCCAAGTTGCTGTTAGTTAAATATGAATTAAATACATAAATCATTTCTTTGGTAACACTAAAATTTAAGTCATTTATTATTATATCATAATTACAGTGAAGACCAATCGTTAACACATTTATTCCCTATTAATTGTAAAATGAATCTTAGATGTAGTCTTTTGGTTATTTCTTTGATTAGGAAAAATAGCTTGTTTACTATTTTTATGAACAAATTTTAGTTAACATTCAAAAATTTTTAATATAGACCTTCACTAATAAAACAGGATTCAGTCCCAATAAATAAAGGGCTGAACTATTTTAGGTTCAACCCTTTAAGTCTATAGAATGGAAAAATTAATTTGTTGATTACTCATCTTTATCAAACACATTTACTACTTCTTTTGCGGTCTTTTTAATTTGAAACCAAATCCAGTCAAATACTTCATTGACTTCCCTAATCTCTCCTGTTACCTGACCGGCTGAAGCTAGATACTTTTCGCCATTAATGTCCGTTACGTCTCCATTAATGACAGTTACATTTCCTTCAACCTGACCTTCAATCTGAATTTTCCCGTTTCTTACTACTATGTCTCCCTTTACAACCTCACCTTCAGGAACGATTACCGTGTCATTTTGCACAATCAAATTTGGTTGTTTAGACACTGAAAACTCTTGTTCTTGATTCCAAGTAGAAAGTACACTACCGACCATTAGTACAATAAATAATGAAGCAGCCGTTAACATAGGATGATGCCTAAACCAACGTTGTACTCCTACCTTTTTCTTTTCCTTTGGTAACCTAGCCATTATGTTTGCTGTGAAATCAGATGGAGCTTGTATATGGGAAGTACTCTTTACTAGTGCTATTGCTTTCTCTAATTCATGAAAGTGACTGTAGCAATCCTCACACTTTTGCAAATGGTTTTTTAGTTCCTTTTCATGCTCGGTTGAGATCTCTTCATCTAAATACTCATGCATGTATTGTACGAATTTATCAGGACAATTCAAAGTTCTCACCCTCTCATTAAACATTACGTAACTGATGTCTTAAAGCTTCTCTACCTCTATGGATTCTAGTTTTAACCGTTCCTAGAGGTATATCAAGTATTTCACTAATCTCATTTAATGAAAGCTCTTCAATGTACTTCAGAACAATAACTGAACGGTACTTTTCCGGTAGCTTTGAAATTTCTTTTTGTATCGTTTCTTGAAGTTCGAGATTTTCTAAATCATCTTCCGGTAATGATGTATCAGCAGCAACTTGAGAGTACATCGTTAATCCATCTGTTCCTGAGACCTCAGCATCTAGATAATAATCTGGCTTCTTTTTTCTAATTCGATCGATACACAAGTTCGTGGCAATCCGATAGAGCCAAGTAGAGAATTTTAAGTTGATATTAAACCTGGTTATATTAACATATGCTCGGATAAATGCCTCTTGTGCCATATCTTCTGCCTCATGTCTATTTCCGAGCATTCTATAACAAAGTTGATATACCTTGTCCTTGTATATCTCTACAATTTCAGCAAAAGCACTTTGGTCACCTTTGAGTACTTGTTTAATTCTTGCTTTTATTAGAGTTTCCATTAATCTTTACCTCCGCTCTACTGCGGCTAATCGATACTACGAATCGATTGCGGAAAAGGTTTCAATTTTTTAAAAAAAATTTTACCCTACTAATTATCTTAACAAATTTTACTATTAATTGTTTAAAAAGTTTTCCCTCGGGTAAAAATGGATTAAATGATTTTACAATAGTACAAGCTTACATATGGGGGAATATATGATTACACCTCAGTTAAATTGGATAAAAATTTCCTGATTTTTCAAAAAAAGGCTTTTGTACTAGCATAGAAAAGGTTATTATTTATTAAAAAGGAAGGAATGAAAGCATATGTGTGTACAAGATCTTTTAGAGGATATTGAAAGCTGCCGTAGAGAAATGGTCCACCTTGCCTCACATTCCTCATTATCAAACCAAAAAGTAGTTGAAATTAGTACCAAACTTGACCAATTATTGAATAAATATTATAGCCTAACCGTAAACGAAAAGCAGTAGCCTTGGCTACTGCTTTTCTCATATCGTTTCATTAGCTTAAAGTAATTTTTCTCCAAATAAAGAACCCATTAGGGCTACAGCCACTGATGCTGTTCGGTTCTTGTCATCTAGTATTGGATTAACCTCAACAAATTCAGCTGAAGTAACAATACCTGATTCAGCTAACATCTCCATTGCTAAATGACTTTCTCTGTAGCTAATCCCACCATTAACAGGAGTACCAACTCCAGGAGCATCATGTGGATCTAACCCATCTAAATCTAGTGAGAGATGAACTCCATCTGTTTTCTCTTTTAGATAGGCAATCGTATCTTCCATAACTTTAGTCATTCCTAAACGGTCAATTTCGTGCATTGTATATACTTTAATACCTTTTTCTTTTATTAGTTCTTTCTCACCGTCATCTAATGCTCTTGCCCCAATAATAACGATATTTTCTGCTTTGATTTTTGGATTATATCCACCTACTTCTGTTAGTAGAGGATGACCAATACCTAAGCTTACCGCTAATGGCATACCATGAATATTTCCAGATGGTGAGGTTTCAGCTGTATTTAAATCACCATGGGCATCATACCAAATTACCCCAAGGTTTTTATAATGCTTTGCCACTCCAGCTAAAGTTCCAATCGCAATACTATGGTCTCCTCCAAGCACCAAAGGAAATGCACCTTCTTGAACAACCTGATCGACTTGATTAGCTAGAAGTTGGCTTTTTTCAGCAACTAAATCTAAGTTACGTAGATTTGATTCTGCATCAATAGCAACTTCCGGTCTACCTATGGCAATATCACCTAAATCGTGAACTTCATCAAATAAGTTTTTTAGCCTCTCATTTACTCCAGCATATCTTATTGCACTAGGGCCCATATCTACTCCACGTCTCATTTGTCCAAGGTCCATAGGCATTCCAATAATTGATAGTTTCTTCATTTTATATAGTTCCTCCTCATCCTTGTTCTTAACCTATTTTAAACGCTTTCATACACCTGACTCAACTCGACAATTTTATGTATATATATACGGTTTTAACTGATATTTTCATCTAAGCAAACTGCAATTTGCCTTTAATTTCTTCCTGTACGGATAAAAGCTAAATCAGTTATATACACTCAAAGTGAAAATCCTTATCTTTAATTCGTATATATTATTGTCCTACAATAAAAAAACCTTAAACCAAAGGCTTAAGGTAATAAATGTTATGTATTGGTGGAGCCTAGCGGGATCGAACCGCTGACCTCCTGCGTGCAAGGCAGGCGCTCTCCCAGCTGAGCTAAGGCCCCGTTTATAATAATTTAAAAAAATGGCTGGGCTAGCTGGATTCGAACCAACGCATGTCGCAGTCAAAGTGCGATGCCTTACCGCTTGGCTATAGCCCAGGGATACTATTATGTATGTATATATGATAATATTAAGCAAAATAAAAAGGACGAATTAACTGTCCATTTTTTGTTTTATTAAAATGGTGGAGGGGGACGGATTCGAACCGCCGAACCCTAAGGAGCGGATTTACAGTCCGCCGCGTTTAGCCACTTCGCTACCCCTCCATCTAATATAGATAAGATGAAAATGGTGCCGGCGATAGGAGTCGAACCCACGACCTACTGATTACAAGTCAGTTGCTCTACCAACTGAGCTACACCGGCATATTATGGAAGAATCTATTTACTCCACTAACGTTCCGCAAAAAAGTTTTGGTGGAGGATGACGGGATCGAACCGCCGACCCCCTGCTTGTAAGGCAGGTGCTCTCCCAGCTGAGCTAATCCTCCAAATATTAAATTTCTTAAACTCTGCTATTGCTTCGTAAGAAAAAATAAGGACGTTTCTTTTTACTCCGCTATCGCTTCGTAAAAAAAACTTGGTGACCCATACGGGATTCGAACCCGTGTTACCGCCGTGAAAGGGCGGTGTCTTAACCGCTTGACCAATGGGCCATTCTATTAATCTATTAGAGAGCTTCCAACCGGGCTCGAACCGGTGACCTCTTCCTTACCATGGAAGTGCTCTACCTGCTGAGCTATGGAAGCATAAGAACTAGCTCAAAATTGTATAAATGGCTCCGCAGGTAGGACTCGAACCTACGACCGTTCGGTTAACAGCCGAATGCTCTACCACTGAGCTACTGCGGAACAATATTAATACAGCCTGGCGACGTCCTACTCTCACAAGGGGACAGCCCCTAACTACCATCGGCGCTGAGAAGCTTAACTTCCGTGTTCGGTATGGGAACGGGTGTGACCTTCTCGCCATCGCCACCAGACTATTATTATTATACTTATTTATAAGTATTTTTCAAGAGATTTTTTAAAATTATTCCCTCAAAACTAGATAATGATTGAAGAAGAAGAATTCGAGTAATCACCAATAATGTGGTTAAGTCCTCGATCGATTAGTATCAGTCAGCTCCACATGTCACCATGCTTCCACCTCTGACCTATCTACCTGATCATCTTTCAGGGATCTTACTAGCTTGCGC
>NZ_JAXOFX010000020.1:0-73279 GCF_034427655.1 Robertmurraya mangrovi | reverse complement strand
TACGAAAATATGCAGCAAGATGAGGGAGGTTTTTTCCGCATATAACTGAAATTTAATAAAAAAAGTGAAATCGACGACACGATTTCACTTTTTTCATATACAGAAGCTAGTTATGTCCCAGCCTCTTTTCTTCCTTAACATAACTAGATAACTGGACTTCATTGACTACTCGTTAATTCTCTGATGTTCAAAACAATAAACTTTCCCCTTAAACCGCTTTTTATTTGTATGGCAAAACACCTTCACCTTCTCAGACACTTCTATCCCACATATATCACACGTTACTATCTCATGGACACTATTTTCTGTATCTTGTTTCTCAATTATTCTCTCAACATGCTGTTTTCGTATTAAAGGGTCTCTTATGTTACTTTTATCTATTATCTTGTACATCTGCAATATATCATCATCTAAAAATAAAGGGTCACTTTGTTGTAACCTTAAGACATTCAACTTTCTAACAATAAAGTCCGATAATTCAGTATCGTATACAATTAAATCATTAGATGACATCTTCCTCAGTTCTTCATTCACTTTAAATGTACACCTTCTCGTGAAAGATACCATAGATACAAAATAAATATCATCAACAATACCTAATACAGACTTTATCGCTTGTATGTGACCGTAGTTTTGATTAAATGGGTTTACCATAGGAAACCTTCCATTTACTGACCATTTTACTCTATTTCTTTCTCCATATATTGTTCCAGCATAGTTCTTAGTCTCTATCACGAAAATCGCATGAGGTGTTAGCACAACATGGTCAATCTGAGAATAACCAGACTTCGACCTTTTATTAGGCAATAGTAAATCACTGAGATGTTTGCTATTTTTTAACAGTTGGTCTAGCTGAATATTAATTTTATACTCTCCCAAATCACCAATTCGAGTAGGAGCTACCTTAGGGTTTGTTTCTACAACAGTTTGTTCGACTGAAAACTTTTTTGTTAGTTTGGCAAATATTTTGGAAAACATATCATTACTCCTTTTATGTAAAAAAGAATACATAAAAAAATAGTTAATAGTACTTAAAATTCATATAACACAGGATAACCAATTAGGAATATTATACCAAAGTATGTTAAATTTTGTAGATTTATGCCGATATATCCTTTGTAGTAAAAGGAGAGAACTTTTAATTATGCTTATTAATCACAATATTTCTGGACTAAATACATTTAATAAATTAAATAAAAATAATAAGAAAACTTCTTCCTCTATGGAAAAGCTCTCTTCTGGTTTACGTATAAATAAAGCTTCTGACGATTCAGCTGGATTAGCTATCAGTGAAAAGATGAGAACACAAATTAGAGGCTTGAAACAAGCTCAACGCAATATACAAGATGGAATTTCTCTAATTCAAACAGCTGAAGGTGGGCTTTCTGATATTCAAGAACCAAACCTATTAAGGTTAAGAGAATTAGCTATTCAATCCGCAAACGATACATTGACAAATGAAGATAGACAACAAATTCAAAAAGAAGTTGAACAAATAAAAAACGGTATTAATGAAATTGCTGGTAATACTGAATATAATGGGATTAACCTTTTAAATGGTTCAGCTACATTTACAACTATACCTCCTACACCTCAATCTACTTTTTCAACAACTGGAGGCGGGGCTGGTCATAACGTATCAGACGGGTGGGTTAATGTAGGAGTTTACGGTGCAAAAGTTAAGCTAAATCCTGGAGAACAAGTTATTGATGACCCAGCTAACTGGTTGTTTAGTAAATTACAATTATATGCAGATATCGTAAACGGTGCACCCGTAAGCTTTAACATAATGAGTACGGATGGGTATGTAGTGGTAGATAATCATCCTCTTACACCTTTTGAATACAATGGAATGACTTTTGACATAAGTAATCTATCTGTTCCTTCTGGTACTGGGAACATGCATCAAGGTAATATTATATTAACTGCTGGAAATAATGATGGTATATTAAATAACGATATTGATAATAGAATAAAACTTCAAATTGGTTCAAACTCTGGCGAGAACTTTCCATTCGAACTAACTGACGCAAGAACAACAGCACTTGGGATTAATAATATTGACCTCTCGACCAGACAAGGGGCAGAATCCGCATTATTAAAAATAGATAAAGCAATGGAAAAGGTATCCTCTGAACGTGGCAAGTTTGGTGCTTATCAAAATAGACTAGAACATGCTTTGAATAATGCTTCAAACTATGAGATTAATCTTACCGCTTCAGAATCTCGCATTCGTGATGCAGATATAGCAAAAGAGATGATGGAGCTAACTAAAACTAATATATTGAGTCAAGCTTCTCAAACAATGTTGGCTCAAGCTAACCAACAACCCCAAGCTGTATTACAACTATTAAAATAGAGCCAATAAAAAATGGCTCTATTTTCTTTAATAATATCTCTCTGTCCCTAAGTGTATCCTCTTGTTATTCTTCACCCATAGAGTCCTCTAATAAAAAGCTGACAATACGATCTGGTCATTTAGTTTAATAAAACTACTTTAAAATTGGGTGACAACTGCTATTATCCATTCTAAATAAAATTAAGATTTCATTCAGTTTAGATTTAAAAGTGTTAATTAACACTTTACACTAAAACCCTTGAAAAAGTCAGTCATATGTAATATCACTGAGCTTTTTCAAAGGTTTTATTAATTTTCCCATTTACTTTTTACTCAGATAAATAAAATCTCTCGTGCTTTCTCTTCAAATACAATTCTCCCTTATTTTTGTAAATTAAATCACCTAACATTAAAACATTTTGTTTTGTTGAAACTGTAACGCAATATAACCCTCTTTTATCTCTACGTATTCTAGCATTTAACCCTCTCTCCAAGAACGCTTTGTTTAGACCTATAGCAAAGTTTTCAGAACCAGTATAAACTACAACCCTATAACTCTTTTTATCAACCCAACCATCTCCATCAATTACGCCTCTAAGGAATGCCCCCATATATCTTTTTGGAACGTAAGGAAAATCGACTCTTAAGGACTTATTTGGAATAACTCCATGCCAACATAGACTTCTACATAACTTTACAGAATTAACAGTTAGATAATAATGGTTTTTTCTATTTACTACACATTCTTCTGGCAGTTCAAGACACTTTGCAATATTAACTAAAATAGGTTTTTCCTTTTGGGAAATATATAAATTTTGTCTATTACGTGAAATACAGCCATCGGAATATATGAATCCTAAAATATATGCCATTTGATAGGACCATGAATTAAAAAACTCTTCATTTAAACTGTATTTTCTCGTTACTTTTCTAGGAAACTTAACACCCATTCTTTTTAGCCTATTCCATATTGCTCTTTCTTTTACATCAGCAATTACTGCAATCTCTTTAATAGATTTACCCGAACTGAATTGTTTTAAAATTTCTTTATTTGATAACTTGCTTCTTGTACTCCCCTTACTTCTTGATGGTCTTAATATTACTCCATTTCTTAGTAATAAATTCCTTATAGTAATATCAACTACATTGTAATTAATAGCAATTTTTTCACAAGATAACCCCCTCTGATAATCCTTTAGTATCTTTAGTGTATCCTCATGGTTAATTTTTCTTTTTCTTGCCATTATATATCCTCCTTCACTTTACTTATATCATTAACAAGATAAGAGGAAGATATACAAACCATATTTATTATGCCCAAGTGCCAAATAAAGTATTCATTAAAACAATAAAAAACTGCGTGCAATATTAAAAGTAAAGGGATGACTAATGCTGAGTCATCCCTTTTAATATCTAGGCATTAGCTTAATATTATTCACTTCGAGATTATTATGTCTCATAAATTTTTCAGTACATAATGTCCTATAATAGATATTATATTTTTTTAACTCACAATTCTATTTCCCATATCTTCATTTTACTTCTCTAGATAGCGGCAGTTTTGAATCTTGTTCATCAAAAACATTCTCTAAACCTAATTGGTACATAATGTCCTATAATAGATATTATTATTTTTTAACCGCTAGGTTATTATATTGTCAAACCTATGAAGCCAATTTATATCTTCTTATATCATTGTACATTCTTATCGGTAACACCTTTTTCAACTCATCTAGACTATATATATTTAAGAGACTTTTTTTAAAGACAAGACTATACTCCCTACTATCAGAGATGTCTAATGAATACCTTTTTATGTCTACCTTACCAGTATCTTTATAATTGATATTCATTTTATATACATTTGGTTTTTTATGAACAAATTGCCCTTTTCCATTAATAATCTTTTGATTCCTTTTTACATAGTTAAATATTCCGTGTTCCTCCAATACATCCAATTCCCTTCTAACTGTCCTTTCATTATAGCCCGTTGCTTCCGCAATTTGTTTTTGCGACATGTAAAAATCCCCATTTAGACTTGCAAATCTCTTTGAATGTACTAGTAGTGCAAATGAAATTAATTTTTGACAACTCTTAGGTAACTTAATAATTTTTTGAAGTTCTTCTTCATATATTGTTACATTCATATTCTGTAAAGTAAGAGATACTTCTTTTTCATATACGTATTTAACTATTTGTTTTATATCTTTAAGACAATCTTCCCACCTTGTTGTATAACTTTTCGTATCTTGATAGTTCAGCCAAGAAATTAGTTTAGATTCACATACAGCTTCATTAGCACCTTCATAGCGATATAACTTTGCTAGCTTAAATAATGCATTGTGCCGAGTTCCAACACTCTTTAAACCCTCTTCTTCAAGTTTTTTTATTGCTTCATAAGTAATAGTTAAATCAATATTCTGTTTATATATAGATAAAGTCTTGTAATGTTCTTGTATGGCATCCTTAAGTTGGTCCACAAACTCTGAGTAATCTTTAGCTGTATCCTCAAGTGTTAAATCATTTTCTCTTTCAAAAATAATATCTAAAATTGATTTATCAATCTGCTCAATTTTGGATATATAACTTTTTCTTCTTATTTCTTTCATACTGGTAATATCCACATACCAACACCTTTTCTTAGTTTTTGTATTAAAGTGTTTCCCCAATGGAAGCTTGACACCTAGATTGTTACCAACAGGTCTTAACTCTATTTTTCCTCCCTCGCACATATATGCATATTCCTCTGATTTAATATACCCTGCTCTATCCATAGTCATATTAAAAAAATGGATAACTTGCTTGTTTGAAATTACTTCATTAAAAAATATTTCAATGTGATATCCTTTACTCCCACTTAAAGAGAGATAAATTCTGTCCTCGGGTATTCCACTTTCAATTAGTGCTTGTACAACTTTATATACGTGCCATCTTGAAAGGGAATTATCAATTACATCAACATCAAAACATATAAATTTTGTAAATTTCTCACCTGCAAAAACCCCAAAAGTTTTTTCACCTTTTAGATGAGAAATAATATCTGTATCAACTAATGGTTTTTTATTTTTTGTGCTAGCATATTTCCCTGCTGTAATGTATTTACCATTTGGAAACATTATTAAGTATTTGTTCCTGTTGGTAATATAGAGTTCATTAATTCTTTTTACGTATTTATCCATCATTACATCTCCTTTTTCACACACTAAACCCCCATTAAATATTTAAAGGGGGTTCTGATTTCGATATTAAATTATTAAAAAATTACATGGTTTTCTTGTTATTAAGTACCTTTATTCAAAGTTATATAAATGCAAAATATCCCCAAAATCCCCCGAATATAGTTAAAGAAATACACTATAAAATAGAAACAAACTGTACTAACCTGTTCTTTAACTCTTTCGATATCAAGTAATCCTCGTTATGCATCCACCTACTTAAATGTTCTCTAGAAACCCCTACATTAGAAGCTATAAATGATATTGTAGAGCCGTATTTTATTAAATAGGCATTTAGAGATTGTCTTAAAGCCTCTTCTGACACACTCCTCCCTCCCTTCACAGAAACGTGATGTCATAAGCAAAAAAAAAGCCCCTACCCAAAGGGTAAGAGCTTAAATCTAGCCTTATATTATACATAATGATATCTAAAGGAATTGTTCTATAGTTTTGGCTTATAACATACACTTATGTGACTTTTAGTTTAAAATACCTACTATATAATGTACATTTGAACTTAAGTTTTACACTGAATATTGTATTATTGTATTTTTTCTAAAGTTCTTGATTATCCGCTTCTCTTAACATTGTTGATTGCTTTGATTATATCTAAGTTGCCATTATCAACAGTTATCTCTAATTGTTTATAAAAGGAGTACTCCTTCAATGGTGTTGTATAGTCTACCCCTAATGGGTGTTTAGGTTGTTTTTTTGCTAGTTCACGAAAACAATATAATTGATGATTTGAGAATAATTTTATGAGAGAAGGGTCTAGGTAGCGTTTCTTTATTATTCCGTGTTCTCCCCATGCACAAACAATTTTATCAGCCTCATCTAATGCAGTACTAAGGAATTGATAATTCTTTTCTCCAACCATCTTTTGATAGTTATTCACGTTCTTAAGGTCTTTAGGGTCAGTAGCACGATAAGCAAATAAATTTACAATTTGAAGCGAGCCAAATCCCCATCTTTTTGCAAACTCAATGCATATTTTAGTAGTTTGGTCATCTTCTTCATCATCAGCAGTACTTGGATTCAGTAACACGAAAACAACACTCTTTGAATTATTAATATCCCATTCTCTTATGAGCGAGTAACGGTAATTTCCATCTATAACAGCATCCCTTAACATCAACTCAAACACCCCTATATGTTTTTGATGACCTACAATAGTTATATTCTACCATCGGGAGTTGAAAATGAATACTTACTTTGAAATTGTAGTTTTTCTAGCTAATAAAACGTTATTGACCTTCTCTTTAACTTTCGCATCTCTTCATGACACATAGAATAAACATACAGTCCTAGTGTTAAGAGTACTATATGTATGCAGATTAGAAGCTACAGTAGTTGTGTAATACCATATAAACTTGGGTTAAAGCTATGTAGCCTTGTCCTAAAAACCTTTCAAATACTTGTTATTAATATAGTAATTTATTACCATTAGTAAGTAGATTTATTAATGTTTAGGGTGGGATATTATGGATAACATATTCACTAATACAAATAAAAGAAAAGATTTTCTTGGGCTTGAAATGAAAAAATATGGGAAGAATAGTGACATTCTAATGGCTGTTGCTTTTTTTACTAATGAAAGTTATCTTCAAGAGTTAGTAAATAACAATTGTAGAGTAAAGTTAATTGTAAGGTTAGGTTTTCCAACAAACCCTATAAGTCTAAGAAAAGCCCTTGGTATGAAAAATGTCATGGTTAGATTCTATACAAGCACAAGCTTTCATCCAAAACTTTATATTTACGGAAATGATATAGCGTTCTTAGGTTCTTCTAACTTTACAGATGGGGGATTAATCTCCAATCAGGAATTAAATATTTCAGTCGATTCGGAAAATAATATATTTGAAGATTTACAAGACGTATTCTATGAGTATTGGGAAGAAGCCCAAGTCCTAGATAATGATACTCTAGAAAAATACCAAACCCTATTTTACGAAATAAAAAAAGTTCATGAAAAGGTTGAGCAACAAGTTATTAAAGATATAGGGATTGTGACTCCACCAAATGATATAAACATCAGAAAAGAGAAAAAGGAAAAATCAAAAGAGTATGAGCAATCATTATTAAAAAGATATCAAGAGTACTTAGTTAAGTTTGAAGAGTTAAAAAATACATATATAAGAGTTGGATTAAGGAAAGAGAACAGACTACCCTTAAGAATTGAGATACATAGGTTCTTGAATTGGGTTAGAAAAAACAAAGCTTATAAGGATTTATACTTAAATGCTCCTGTTAGAGTTGGAAACGAATTAGAGTCTTTCGTTGAAACGATTATTAGAGAGTTTATGAATGATAACTCAACTAATTTTGAAGATGAAGTAAATAGTTACGATGTAATCAATACTAATTTTGCTTCGGAACAAAATATCAGAAGCTTAAATCGAGAAGAACTGCTTGATACATTAAAGATTGTAACTGCCTTTTACGAGCATATAAGACAGAGTCCAAATATGAGTTATCAGCATGATTTTATTGACAGCAATGGTACTGATAAGATAAAGAACACACTTATCTACCTGTTATTCGGAAAGGATGATTACAGAAAAAGAATAGCTAATTGCATTTACAATCAAGAATATTCACTTGTACGGTTTGGGAAAAGTAGCATTCAAGAAACATTTGGATGGGTAAACAAAGAAGAGATACCAATTTGTAACGAGAGAGCATTTAAAAGTATGCGATGGTTAGGATACGGTGAGTTTAGATAATCTCACTCGGTTCGTAAAAAGTAGTACATGCTTTTCTGTGAGTAACCCTTCTAAAGCCTTCCACGTTTTCAACTCACCATATTCCTGTAATGGTAGCCCTACTCAGCAACATATAAAAGAAGCAGTTCCTTTTCACTGCTTCTTTTATTATTATTTATTCAAGACCTTTCTCAATTGCTAGTTCAAGGTCCTTCCCATAAATTTGAACATAACGCTGGAGCATTTCTAGGTCACTGTGACCTGTCAACCTTTGAAGAACGAACAAGTTTACACCCGCTTCCACTTTTAACCGACAGAATGTCCTTCTAAAAGCGTGTGGACTTACAGGAACCTCGTTCTCGACCTTTGAAACCACTCCATAATGTTTCAATCGCTCTTGAACCGTCCGAGCGTTTATTGGGGCATTGTCAACGTTTACGAAAAGAATGTCAGTATCTATGGCTCCACGCTCTTCAACATATGCTTTCAAAACTGCCTTCAACCGACTAGTCATAGGGACTCTCCTTGCGTATCGGTTTTTTGCCTGTTGTATTATGAGTTCTCCCTTACCATCAAAAGAAACGTCTTGTACCCTAAGGAAACATAGTTCTTTGAGACGGAGTCCAACATGAGCAAATGTCAACATTATTGCAAGGTCACGGAGACCAATAAATTGTGTTATGTCTGGAGTTTTTAAAAGTCTTTCTAATTGTCTTTTTGTAAAAGTCGCACCAACAGTGTGACGTTTTCTTAGCTGTGATACTCCTTCAAAAGGGTTTTTATCAATATAACCTTTCTTTAAACAATAATTCATAAAGGTTCTCCCCGCCCTCATTCTTGCATTAATAGAGGATACTGCTCTGTTATTCCCCAACATGTATTCGACCCAACTCTCAATGTCACTTGTCTTGAGAGTTCTCACGTCCTCCAATGAGACTTTATTTTCAACTAATGCTCTAGTAAGTCCTTTGAGTTCTTTTTGATAAAATTTGACCGTATCTAGTGAGAGTCCTTTAATTTTACAATACTTAAAGAATTCCTCAGAAGCTTTCTCAAAGTCTTTAGATGGTAGTTCCTGCTGTTGAACCAGTTTTTCCAATACGTTTTTGCTAACTGATTTTCTTCTCGACATAATTTAGCCCTCCATTGCGTGTTATTCGTTACGTGTTATCCGCAATTAAAAAGCACCCAACAAAAAAAGTTCCTATGCTTGTATAAAACTCATACAAACATAGGAACTCATTGATATTAATACGCCCTCGGAGGGAATCGAACCCCCATTTCAAGAACCGGAATCTTACGTGCTATCCGTTGCACCACGAGGGCAAAGAGTGAATTTGACCTTTATAAATCTATGGTCGCTTTCCGTTTACCTATTATATGTTAAGTTTTCAGTCTTTGCAAGGCAAACATCTGTTTAAAAATGTATATGGTGGGTATGATGAAAAGGGAGGATTTTAGCTTTATTTACATAATATATAGTACTTAAAAAGTTGTCGAACGATTCATTATTTAATTCAATTCGATTTGTTTGACCTTTTTTGACTATGAGTGTATCATTAACTTACATACAGATCCATCTAAATTCTTCTTAAAGAAGAAGATACTTACTTTAATGTATGGTTTTAGCTTAACCCTATATTTATTAACAAGTTTGACTCTAAAGATTAAAGGAGGAAAATAGAATGAACTTAATCCCTACAGTTATTGAACAAACAAATCGCGGAGAGCGTGCATATGATATTTATTCACGTCTTCTTAAAGACCGTATTATCATGCTTGGTAGTGCGATTGATGATAATGTAGCAAACTCCATTGTTGCTCAGTTACTATTCCTAGAAGCTGATAACCCTGAAAAAGATATATCTCTATACATCAACAGCCCTGGTGGAAGCATCACAGCTGGTATGGCGATCTATGATACTATGCAATTCATTAAACCAAAAGTACAAACGATTTGTATCGGTATGGCAGCATCAATGGGTGCTTTCTTACTTGCAGCTGGTGAAAAAGGGAAGCGTTATGCCCTTCCTAACAGTGAAGTCATGATTCACCAACCACTTGGCGGTGCTCAAGGGCAAGCAACTGAAATTGAAATTGCAGCTAAACGCATCCTATTCTTACGTGATAAACTAAATACGATTCTTGCTGAGCGTACAGGTCAACCTATTGATGTAATTGCTCGTGATACTGATCGTGACAACTTCATGACGGCTGAAAGAGCAAAAGAATACGGTTTAGTAGATGAAATCATCTCACGCAACCAACTTGATGAAAAGAAATAAACAAAAAAAACTCGCTGAATGTAGCGAGTTTTTTTATTACCTTAAGATTGTTTTTCCATATACTCAGAAAGCTCTTGTAAAGCCTGCTCTTCGTCATTCCCGTCAGCAATGAGTTTAATAACCGCTCCAGAATTAACAGCTAAACTCATTAGACCCATAATACTTTTAGCATTCACTTTTCTTCCGTCTTTTTCAAGAAAAATATCTGAAGTAAATCGGTTAGCCTCCTGAACAAACAAAGCAGCTGGACGTGCTTGTAGACCTGTTTTCAGCTTAACTTGCACTTCTCTTTCCACCATATTCCTTTCCCTCCTATAAGTACTCTCTATATTTTTTTATTATTTACTATTATTAAATCGTAATTTTCATAGACATTTATCTTATTGCCAGATACCTAGTCTCTGTGCACATTCATTTAACCTAAGCGTTAAATAGTTTCCCCTGCCTTAAGTTTCTCAGCAATTTCATCTATTTTACGTAAGCGATGATTGATGCCCGATTTACTAATGTTTCCTCCAGAAACCATTTCACCAAGTTCTTTTAAGGTGACGTCTTGGTACGCAATTCGCAGTTCTGCAATTTCTCGAAGTTTTTCAGGCAAGATATGAAGACCCACTGATTCCTTGATATACCTTATGTTTTCCACTTGTCTAAGGGCAGCGCCAATCGTTTTGTTTAAATTTGCCGTTTCACAGTTAACTAAGCGATTTACTGAGTTTCTCATATCACGAACAATTCTTATGTCTTCAAATTTTAAAAGAGCCATGTGAGCACCAATGATGTTAAGGAACTCTGTAATTTTTTCGGCTTCTTTTAAATAAGTAATAAAACCCTTTTTGCGCTCTAGTGTTTTACTGTTAAGGCCAAACGTGTTCATCAGCTCACATAAGCAATCATTATGCTCTTTATAAAGAGAAAAGATCTCCAAGTGATACGATGATGTTTCAGGGTTGTTAACAGAGCCACCCGCCAGGAACGCACCTCGTAAATAAGAGCGCTTACAACATTTCTTTTTCACCAAGTCTTCTGAAATTTCATGATTAAAAACAAAGCCTTCTTTTAAAATAGCTAGGTCCTCTAAAATCTCTTTTGCGTCCTGTGATAATCGAACAATATAAACGTTGTTCTTTTTTAATTTCATTTTCTTTCGAACTAATAATTCTACTTGTACGTCATATTGTTTTTTTATCAATGTATACATTCTTCTTGCAATTGCCGCATTTTCCGTTTGAATATCAACAACTAATTTACGATTAGAGAATGACAGAGATCCATTCATTCGTATTAAAGCTGATAACTCGGCCTTCCCACAACAATTTTTAACTTCTATATTTGTCAGTTCCTTTTTCGTTTCCGAAGCGAATGACATCTTTTCACCCCCTAGACAAACGGTTGCACATTATATTACGCATTATAGCGCTTATTAGTTTCATTAATTAATATAGAATATAAAATATTTGCGACTTCTTTTGTATCATGACGAATGGTTTCATTTTCTAAACTCATAATCTCTCCATCCACCACTTCTATCCCCAGTTCATATAATTGATTCACATCGAAATGAACAGGTTTTGCTAATTCTTCACTATATCTATCCAGAATCTCATCCGGGATGTTTTCACTATTCACTAGGATGGTATCAATAAAAGGCTTTTCCATATGATGATAGATGGCTTTTACATGGTCACTTGCGGTATAGTCAAGTGTTTCTCCAGCTTGAGTCATTAAGTTACAAATATATACTTTCTTAGCCCTAGCCCTACTCACTTCCCTACCGATCTTCGGGACAAGCAAATTAGGTAAAATACTCGTATATAAACTTCCAGGACCAATGACAATTAAGTCTGCATTTCTAATGGCTTGAATGGTTTCAGGAAGCGGATTAATATGTTCAGGAGTTAAAAAGACTCGCTTGATTTTTTTTCCTGAGTAAGGAATTTTAGACTCGCCAGATACAACGGTCCCATCCTCCATCTCTGCATGAAGTACCACACTTCGATTGGCCGCGGGCAACACCTTTCCTCTAACATTTAAAACCTTACTCATCTCTCTAATCGCGTGAACAAAGTTTCCTGTAATAGAAGTCATAGCAGCCAAAATTAAGTTTCCTAGAGAGTGCCCGGATAATTCATTAGACGTTTTAAAACGGTGTTGAAACATCGTCTCTACTAAAGGTTCAACATCTGATAAAGCGGCCAACACATTCCTTACATCACCAGGAGGCGGGATATCCATTTCATCACGTAGTCGTCCTGAGCTTCCCCCATCATCAGCCACTGTAACAATAGCTGTGATATCTACAGGAAATTGCTTTAACCCACGCAATAAAACAGGTAGACCTGTTCCCCCGCCAATGATGACTATTCTGGGCTGTCTACTATTAGTCATTTTGTCTTTCCTTTCTCTTTTCGATATCGCGGTGCGTAATGTGAGTATGATAATCCTTCTCAAAATGTTTCGCAATATACTCTGTAAGTGCAACCGAGCGATGCTGGCCGCCTGTACAACCAATAGCAATAACGAGTTGTGCTTTACCTTCACGTTTATAGTGAGGAAGCATAAAGGTTAGTAGCTCGATTACTTTTTCTAAAAATTTGTTCGTCTCATTCCACTTTAAAACATAAGTCGAAACATCTTCATCTAACCCTGTTTTTGGCCTCATATGTTCAATATAATGAGGATTCGGTAAAAAACGAACGTCAAAAACCAAGTCAGCATCAATCGGAATTCCATGTTTAAAACCAAAGGACATGACATTTACTGTGAAAAAAGTTTTCTTATTTTCTGAGAACTCGGTTAAGATTTTCTCTCTTAACTCTTTCGGTTTCATTTCTGAAGAGTTATATATAATTTGAGCTCTTCCTTTAAGTTCCTCTAATAATTCACGCTCTAATTTAATTCCTTCAAGAGGTAAACCTGATGGCGCTAAAGGATGAGAACGTCTCGTTTCTTTGTATCTTCTAACTAATGTAGAATCATCTGCATCTAAAAATAAAATTTGCGGCGCAACCCAAGAAGTTTCAGCTAAGTCATCAAGAGCTTTAAACAAATGATCAAAGAACTCTCTTCCTCTTAGGTCCATAACTAGTGCTACCTTATTCATCTTATTCCCAGATTCTTTCATTAGTTCTAAGAATTTTGGCAGTAATGTTGGAGGCAAATTATCCACACAGAAGAAACCTAAATCCTCAAAACTCTGAATGGCAACTGTTTTTCCCGCTCCAGACATCCCAGTAATGATGACCATTTGCATATCGCTAACTGCTCCCGTACTCATTAAAACTCCTCCTGTAAATAAAGGCTGTACTCGCAAAACCTGTTAGTAAGTTAAGCAAAACCTAATAAGATACTTACCATTAAGCCGGATCTAATCGATAGTTAAGCAACTCAAAGTCTGGTGTGTATGTAAACGTACCATAGATCATACTTTTTCCATGAACCATATAATCTAGAATATGATAATCACCCGCAGCCATTGGCAAGTTTTTTATATCCTCAAACGAATGCCAGGAGACCTTGCCTTCCTCTGACTCATCAAGGTTAATCCCGTCACTTTCCGTACTAAAAAACGTGAACATCATCCACTCTGATAAAACTTGATCTCCATCCTTCATAATGAAGGTAAATATTCCCTTTATATTAGGATTCCTTAGGTAAATTCCCGTTTCCTCGCGATACTCACGGATAATAGAATCTCTAACCGATTCACCCGGCTCCATCTTTCCACCTGGCGCTACCCACCAGCCACGCCTAGGTTTTTGTAAAAGTAACACCTTATTATCTTTCATCAGGACACAATTTGTAACACGTTGCATTCGTTTCACCTCGATTGTTGATAAGTATCTATGTAAACTTCCATCAATGATTTATTTATTCTATTCATTATACTATTTAAATTATGCGGTCACAACGAATAGGAAAGTAAGATATCGTAAATTGAGCTTAGTAATTTTTATCTACTGTTCAATAATATAGTAATCATGATTAATTTAATCATATTACCAATCATTTGGAAAAACTACTTTTAAGGCAAAAAAAAGAGCACAGATAAACTGTGCTTCACAAAGGATTATATCTTAAAAGGGGGTCAATTTCTAACCTTATCATAACCTATATTTATTTCACTGCTGTTACAGAATAATTAAAAGGAAATGACTTTTTGTTAAATTTGGCAAATGCCTATTGTACGGACATTTTTCAACTAATTTTTATCATAGATAAGAGCCGTATAAATTCTATACGGCCCGTGTGTTTATGCTTTAGCTTTTAAAGATTCGATTAGTTCTTCCACATAGTGTTGAGCGCTTTGAGCTGCAATACTTCCGTCACCAGTTGCCGTTACGATTTGGCGTAATGACTTCTCACGGATATCACCAGCTGCAAAAATCCCAGGAACTCTCGTTTCCATGCGATCATTTGTCTCAATATAACCACTTGCATTCGTAATTCCTAAGTTTTCAAATGGCTTAGATAGTGGAACCATTCCGATATAGATGAACACACCGTTTGTTGGGAATTCTTGCTCAGTACCGTCAACGGTAGAAACTAATGTAACACTGCCCACTTTTCCGTCTTGATCATTAATTTCCTTAATAGTGTGATTCCAAATGAAATCGATTTTTTCATTATCAAATGCACGTTGTTGTAAGATTTTTTGAGCACGTAGCTCATCACGACGGTGAACAATCGTTACTTTAGTTGCAAAACGAGTTAAGTAAACACCCTCTTCAACAGCAGAGTCTCCTCCACCTACTACAACCAATTCTTTTCCTTTAAAGAAAGCTCCGTCACAAACAGCACAATAAGATACTCCGCGACCGCCTAATTCTTTTTCACCAGGTACGCCAATTTTTTTATACTCCGCACCTGTTGAAATGATGACAGAACGAGTTTTATATTGCTTCGATCCAGCAACGACCGTTTTGTACTCTTCCCCATCTATGATTTCTTTAATATCGCCATAAGCGTATTCTGCACCGAATTTTTTCGCGTGCTCGAACATTTTTGTTGATAAATCCGGACCTAGAATATGGTCAAAACCAGGATAATTTTCAACTTCCTCTGTGTTTGCCATTTGTCCACCCGGAATTCCTCTTTCAATCATTAAAGTAGAAAGATTCGCACGAGATGTATATACAGCAGCTGTCATACCAGCAGGACCGGCACCAGCAATAATGACGTCATAAATTTTTTCTTCAGACACAACTTTCACTCCTTTATTAAAAAACATCCTATATAGTATCTTCTTTGAATAGTATTTCCTTACTACTCATATCCTATAAAACAACTCAAATATAGTCCAAAAATTTGCTCAAAAAGTTGTTCTATTTTTCCAATTTGTAAAGCGGTGTATTAAGTTATGTAGATACAAAGAAAAAACCGAGATGTGGACGGTTTTCTCTTTGCATTTTACTGAAGATGTGAATTCACCAATTTAACATATTTTTGCATAGTAGATGTAGAAATGCCGTACTTTGCTGCGATCGACTGTTGGGAGTATTTTTCGTTTCGAAGTTTTCTCCATACATATTCAATTGCAGCAGCACATGCTGTGTAATTGTTTATTTTAACATTCGATTGCTCAAATTCGACTGACACAGTAAACCACATTAGGTATAGTCCCGCTTCAACAGTCCCGATTGGTTGATGAAACTGATAAAGCTCCTTTGCCGTTTCATGGGCTACTTGAAGACTCATTTGATGAAGATGTTGACTTTCTTCTTTTATAAAAGATAAATAAGTATCCTCTAATGGAGAGCGCTTATTACTTATGTCTTGCATAAATGAAGACTCGAGAATATCTTCTTTATTTTTCGAAACCGAAGTTAAGAATAAACCAAATAGTCTCTCTTCCAGGTAGTCACTTTCAAGCTTCTTATGAATGGTTGAGATGTGAGCTTCAAACCCTTCTAGATTGGACCTCTCGTCATTCCAAGGTTCTAGACCTTCTTTTTCCGGATTGATTTCAAGGACTCTCTTCCAACTAACTTCCGCCATTTTTTCTCTGCCAGTAAAATAAGCGGAGTAACTTAACCAGTAGTAAAATGGACCATCTCCATCAAACCCCTGCTTATACAGCTTTTTCAGCCAGTGATAACCCTGTTCATACTCACCAATTAAAGCAAATGTCGCACCAAGCTTGAATTGATGTTCAACCAGTATGGGTTTAATTTTTTTAAGGATCTCCGCTAGATGCTGAACTTTTTCGCGATCCTTTAAATAGTGAGCAAAAACAAGCTTGTTGCACAAGGCATGTAAGTTACCTTGATTTTTATTTAAAACATCATTTAAAATACCGTCAGCCTTTTCTACTTCTCCTAAGTAAAAATAAGCTAACGCTAAATTATTATAAGCAGACCAATATTCGGGATATTCCTTAATAACCGATTTAAGTAGCTTTACCGCTTTAGGGAAATGCCCAGACTCAAGAAGTTCCCTAGCTTCTTCCTGCTTTGTAATTAAATCATCTTGCTCATAAATATCTTCTTCTAAAGCCTCGGCTTCTAAAGTTAGCAAATCGAGAAGATCCTCTGTGTCTTCAGCAAACTCTCCGTCTTCATCTAACTTCATGTATTGAGTCGCATGATGATAAGCGTCTTTAAATAAACCTAGATGAGCATAGTTGTTTGCTAAAAAATAATGGCACTCCACCATATGCTCGTCAAGCTCTTCTAGAATTAAATGAAGAAAACGATTAGATTCTTTATAGTCACCAAGCTCTGTATGCACAATCGCCAATTGACAAACAATCATCGGTTCACCAGGCTCAAGATGCAAAGCACGCTCTAAATAAGTTTTTGATTTATGGAAATCCCTACGTTGGTAAGCTTTAATTCCTTTCGAAAAATAGTACTCACCTGTCGGAATAAATGTTAGTAATTTACCTTTTTTCTGTAATGCTTTAGAGTCTTTACTCATGAAATCCTCCACTTTTCGTGATTAACTACAGTAGTATATCACAGGACGAACCACCGCGAATAGGATGAATCACAAGTAATCTAGTTTTATTTTGCTTATTTTAGTAGAAAGTGCTAATTATGTAGTGGATTTTTGATTATTGATGTGATTTCGTATGTAGGTTATCGCTAATTTTGCTATTTTAACTGCTCCTTAGCAATTAAATAGGCGGATATCATCGATTTTGGTGTATATATCATCGATTTGGTCCAAGATATCATCGAATTCGGTTCATATATCATCGAATTTTCGGATAAATCGTTTTTTCGACAAAAAACGCATGGAGATAGCAACCTCCACACGCTCAACCTAACTATTTCTTATCCGCACCCTCATGTCTCTTCTTCAACACTTTCAAGACTTCTTTAAATGAAAGCTTCTGTTCTGTGAATAGAACCATTAGGTGATACAACAAATCGGCTGCTTCCCATTTCAATTCTTCTGCATCACGGTTTTTCGCCGCAATGATGACTTCAGAAGCCTCTTCCCCAACCTTTTTCAAGATTTTATCGACACCTTTTTCAAACAAGTACGTCGTATAAGCTCCTTCTGGCCTGTTTTGCTCCCGCTCATGGATTACTTTCTCTAAAGCCAATAAGATTTCATAATCTTTTAGACTAGCAGCTGCCTCATCTTCCTTCAACAAACTCTCCGTAAAACAGCTAGTGGTTCCGTTATGACAAGCTGGTCCAGTAGGCTCAACTAAAACCACCACAGCATCTTTGTCACAATCAAATTTCATCTCTACAATCTTTTGTGTGTTTCCACTTGTTGCACCTTTATGCCATAACTCTTGGCGAGATCGGCTATAAAACCAGGTCTCTCTCGTTTCAATCGACTTTTGCAGTGATTCACCGTTCATATATGCTAGAGTTAGTACTTCTAGTGTTGCGGCATCTTGAACGATTGCGGCAATTAAGCCTTTTTCATCAAACTTTAACTCTTCCAAATTCATCGAACCATCACCTCTTTCTCTCTTAGAAATCCTTTAACTTCTTCAACAGATGTTTCTTTATAGTGAAAAATGGATGCAGCTAGAGCAGCATCAGCTTTTCCTTTTTTAAATACTTCCTCAAAGTGCTCCGCATTGCCCGCTCCACCCGAAGCGATAACGGGAACAGAGACGGCTTCACTAACCGCTTTCGTCAACTCAATATCAAAGCCCTTTTTCTCACCGTCACTATCCATACTGGTAAGCAAAATTTCTCCGGCCCCTCTATTCACTGCTTCCTTAGCCCACTCAATCACTTTCCATTCAGTCGCATTACGGCCGCCATGCGTATACACACGCCAAGTGCCAATCTCTTCATCATACTTTGCATCGATAGCGACAACGATACACTGAGTACCAAAAAAATTCGCACCCTCTGTAATTAGCTCTGGATTGGTAACTGCTGCCGTATTCAAAGAAACTTTATCCGCACCCGCGCGGAGAATTCTTTTCATATCATCAAGAGCGTTAATCCCACCACCAACCGTAAAGGGTATTGCCAATTCGGACGCGACGGCTTTAACGACTTCTACCATCGTTTTACGGCCTTCATGTGATGCTGAAATATCTAGAAAAACTAATTCATCCGCTCCTTGCTCATCATAAAAACGAGCTAACTCGACTGGGTCCCCAGCATCACGAAGCTGAACAAACTGTATTCCTTTTACGACTCGCCCTTCTTTTACATCAAGGCAAGGAATAATTCGTTTCGTTAACATCTTACTTCCCCACCTCTTTCAAAGCTTCCTCAACCGTAAATCTACCTTCATAGATGGCTTTACCAACAATGGCCCCTTTCACGCCTTTATCCGCTAACTCTTTTAAAGCGACTAAATCTGCTAGCTGACTCACCCCACCAGATGCAATAACTTCCTTACCCGTCTCAATAGCAAGCTGCTCCACTGCCTTTAAATTAGGTCCAGATAACATTCCATCTGTAGCAATATCCGTAAAAATAAACGTTTCTGCTCCAGCATCAGCAAAGCGTTTGCCCAGATCAACAGCTCTCACTTCTGAAGTATCCAACCACCCGTGTGTAGCCACATAGCCATCTTTTGCATCTAAACCAACAACAATCTGACTGCCATATTTACGAATCATATCGATTGCAAACTCCGGGTTAGAGACCGCTATACTACCGATAATCACTCGTGCTACACCATTATTTAAGTAATGTAAGATGTCTTCCTCTGTACGAATTCCACCACCAATTTGCACCTTAGCCTTCAGTTGCTGAGCAGCTTGAATGACGTATGTATCATTAACCTTTTTCCCATCCTTTGCTCCGTCAAGGTCAACCATGTGAATCCAATCAGAACCAGCTGTTGCAAACTGCTCCGCCATATGAAAGGGCGAATCTCCATAAACGGTCTCTTTATTGTAATCTCCTTGCAACAGACGGACACACTTCCCGCCTCTCATATCAATTGCCGGATAGATTGTAAAAGTCATGATTGAGTCACCCTTTCCTCCATTAATTTAGTAAAATTTCGAAGTAGCTCCATACCGAGTTTGCTGCTTTTTTCCGGGTGGAACTGCATGCCGAATACATTTCCTCTGCCAACAACAGCTGGTACTTGAACATCATATTCTGAACTTGCAATAACAACTTCATCTACTCTTGTGTTCACATAATAAGAGTGAACAAAATAAACATAATCTTCTTCAATATCATTTAACACCGTTGATTGGTTGTTAAAGTGAATTTTATTCCAACCCATGTGTGGAACTTTATAAGGAGTTCCTTCTTTCGAAATCCCTGAAAAGCGCTCGACTTTCCCCGGGAGTAACCCTAATCCTTTTGTAAGGCCATTTTCTTCGCTTTCCTCAAATAGAAGCTGCATCCCTAAACAAATACCTAAAAGAGGACGACCCGACTCTACATAAGTTTTAATCATATCTGTTAGCCCTAAGTCATTTAAGCGTTCCATGGCATCTTTAAATGACCCAACCCCTGGTAAAAGCAAGCTGTCAGCAGCAAGCAGTTCATCTTTATTATCTGAAATAAAATAAGGAACTTGCAGACGTTCAAGTGCTTTACTTACACTGAACAGATTTCCCATTCCATAATCAATGATGCCAATCATCTATAACATCCCTTTCGTCGATGGAACTCCTTTTATTCTAGGATCAATCGTAGTCGCTTCATCTAAAGCTCTAGCTAAGGCTTTAAAAATTGCCTCGATAATATGGTGTGTATTTTGTCCGTAATGAACAATCACATGTAGATTCATTCGAGCCTCAAGTGCCAGCTTCCATAAAAACTCATGAACAAGCTCCGTATCAAACGTTCCCACCTTTTGGCTTGGAAACTCCGCGCGCATTTCAAGATGTGGTCGATTACTTAAATCAACAACCACTTGTGCTAAAGCTTCATCCATTGGTACAAACGCATTGCCGTAACGTTTAATGCCTTTTTTATCTCCTAATGCTTCTCTTAACACTTGTCCAAGACAAATCCCGATATCTTCTGTTGTATGGTGATCATCCACTTCTGTATCACCTGAAGCATTAATGGTTAAATCAAACTGACCGTGCTTCGTAAACAAGTCAAGCATATGTGTTAAAAAAGGAACTCCCGTTTCTAAACTTGCTTTTCCTTCTCCATCTATATTTAAAGCTAATTCAATATTGGTCTCATTCGTTTTTCTACTAACACTAGACGTTCTACTCATCTTGAATCCTCCAAAAATTATTTGGTATCTACTTTTTAAACCTAGCTTCTACAGACCTAGCATGTGCCTCTAAACCTTCCAATCTTGCAAAGGCAGCGATTTTTTCTGCATTTTCATTCAATGCTTGTTCACTATATAAAATAATGCTGGATTTCTTTTGAAAGTCTTCTACATTTAATGGACTAGAAAAGCGAGCTGTTCCATTTGTTGGTAATACGTGATTAGGTCCTGCGAAATAATCCCCAACTGGTTCTGGACTAAAGCGGCCTAAGAAAATCGCTCCCGCATGTTTAATTTTCCCTATTAACTCAATAGGGTTAACCGTTATAATTTCCAAATGCTCTGGCGCCAATTGATTAATGGTTGATATTGCTTCTTCCATATCATTAGCAATGTAAATGGCACCATAATCTTCTATTGATTTAGATGCAATATCTTTTCTTGGTAACTCTTCTAATTGCTTCAATACCTCTTCAGCAACTTCATTCGCTAGTTTTTCGGAAGTGGTAACTAAAACACTGCAAGCTCTTTCATCGTGTTCAGCCTGGGACAATAAATCTGCAGCCACCTCATGAGGTCTAGCTGTTTCATCTGCTAAAATCGCAATCTCACTCGGACCGGCAATCATATCAATGTCCACATCTCCGAATACCTCTCTTTTTGCAAGAGCTACATAGATATTTCCTGGCCCTACAATTTTATCAACATTGGAAATGGTCTCAGTTCCGTAGGCAAGAGCAGCAATCGCTTGCGCTCCACCAACTTTATAAATCTCTTTTACTCCAGCCTCTTTTGCTGCAACTAACACAGCCGGCGGAAGTTTGCCGTTATCACTAGGTGGCGAAACCATAACGATCCGTTCCACGCCTGCTACTTTCGCTGGCAACACATTCATTAATACAGAAGATGGGTATGCAGCTAATCCTCCAGGGACGTAAACTCCAACAGAATCTAAAGGAGTAATTTTTTGTCCGAGCATCGTGCCATTTTCTTCTGTCGTAATCCATGTTGGTCGAAGTTGCTTTTCATGAAAGGAATGAATGTTAGCAGCCGCTTCTTGAATCACAGAGATGGAGTAGGAATCTACAAGTTCATATGCTTCCTTTATCTCTTCCTCTGAGACTAGAAAGGATGCTAAATTTACTCGATCAAACTTATCTGTAAATTCTCTTACAGCTTCATCTCCTCGAACTCGTACCTCTTCAATGATCTTTTTCACAGCTATACGTTGTTCTTCCGTTCCACTATCAACCGATCTTTTAATGGAGATAGCGTCACTAACTCTCAGAATCTTCACCTTAATTCATCCCTTTCATCATGCTACAACTCGTTAATTACATTGGTTAAACGGTCAACTAAATCACTAATTCTTTCATCTTTAATCCGATAACTTACTGGATTGACGATTAACCTAGAGGTAATGTCTACAATACGTTCGTATTCTACTAATCCGTTCTCTACTAAGGTTCTCCCCGTTGAGACAATATCAACAATTCGATCCGACAATCCAATCAATGGAGCAAGTTCGATTGAACCATTTAATTTTATGATTTCGACCTGTTCGCCTTGCTCTCTAAAATAAGCGGCTGCCACATTTGGATATTTTGTTGCTACTTTTGGTGCCACATCATTCATTTTTGTATTTGGTAATCCTGCTACCGCTAAGTAGCATGCACTAATTTTTAAATCAAGAAGCTCATAAACGTCACGTTCTTCTTCAAGCATCACGTCTTTTCCGGCAATCCCAAGATCAGCCACGCCATGCTCCACATATGTAGGTACGTCCATTGGCTTAGCTAAAATAAACCGGAATTTCTCTTCTTCAACATCTATGATTAATTTACGTGAGTCATCAAACTCAGGTGGTAAGCGAAAGCCTGCTTGACGTAAGAGCTCAGCAGCTTCTTCAAAAATCCGTCCTTTTGGCATCGCAATCGTTAAAATATCATTCACTCTGCAGGTCCCCTTCCTGCTTTTCCAATTAAAAAGCTAATATCATCATACTGACTTGTGCAGCCATCTACGTTTTTTACACCATTAATATCTTGAAGTACGACTTTGATGCCTTCTGCTCTTTTCTCTTTCGCTAACTGAAAGGCTTCTCTTCGTCTTTCATCGCTAAAAATAATGCAGTGAATAGGGTTCTTTTCAACCAGTTCACCTAGAGCTTCTAACAATCGATCTAGATGAAGAGCGAATCCTGTTGCACCTGTATTTTTCCCGAATTTTTGTAAAAGCAAATCATATCTTCCACCATTACCAATTGGGAAGCCAACTTGGTCGGCATATACCTCAAATAGAATTCCGGTATAGTAACTCATGTGACTAACTAAAGTTAAGTCAAATTTTAATTTCGTTTCCATCCCGTAATCAACGATGATATTCCAAAGCTGCTTTAATTCATGAAGAGCTTTCTTGCCAGGTTCATTTTCAGTAATTTCAAAAGCGAACTCAATTACTTCCTCGCCACCTCTTAGCTTTAAGAAATCTAATAATCTTTGTTTATCAATTGAAGATAAAGCAAGACTCTTCACATGCTCACGATAGCCAACGTAATTTTTTTCGTATAAGAATTTAGTTAAAGCCTGTGCACGTTCCTCTGTTCCTAAAATTTGCAGGAACAATTCTTGAACAAATCCTATATGGCCAACGGAAATTTGGAATTCTTGTAAACCAACTTCTGATAAAGCTGACGTCATTAATGCAATAACTTCACCATCTGCACTAACGGTTTCATCCGCAATACATTCAACGCCAATCTGTTCGAATTCTGCTGGTCTTCCTCCTTCTCGTTGCTGTGCGCGATAGACGTTAGCGGAGTAGGCTAACCTTAAAGGTAAATCTTCTTTTAACAGCTTGGATGCTGCTACTCTTGCAATAGGAGCCGTCATGTCCGGTCTCAACACAAGTGTATGACCTTGCTGATCAAGTAATTTAAATAATTGTTGGTCCAGGATAGCCGAAGCTGACCCGACCGTTTCATAATATTCAAGAGTAGGCGTTTCAATAAATTGATAACCCCACTTCTTCATTTCTTCACTTATAACAGAACGCACACGATTTTTTGTCTCGTATAGTTCTGGTAATGTATCTCTCATACCTAATGGTTTCTCAAACATAAATAAGCGACTCATGGTTTCACCTCTGTGTCAAAAAAGTCCAAATCCTTTAGTTCGCTAATATATTAGCAAACTGAAGCTATTTGTAGTTTACCTTGCATTTTATTGTCAGTCAAGAACAAAAGCGCAAGCGCCTCGGTCAGCCCCGACAAGCAAATGTTCTTCAACCCTAAAAGTCTGTTTTTCGACTTTTAGGGTTGAAGGTTATTTGACCGAGGAATAAATGGCTTTTAATTTATTCCCTCGAGGGGCTAGGCGCTGGAGCTGGACGTGGACAATCATTGTTAAAGAATTATCCACAATGCGAAAAATTTATAATTAACTTATTAATTTTTCGATTAATATGCCTAAAACCCTCTTTTACATAAAAAAATGCCAATCCCTTTGATGTCCAGGAATCAGCATGTTATCAACTTTATTAAAATTGTTCCAAGTACTTCTCTGCTAATAGTACCGTGTCCTCTGTATATTGACTTCCCAACTCTCTCGTTGTTTCATTATCACGGCTCCCCACCCATGCCACAAGCTGTAACCTGCGCATCATAATAAAAGTCGGAATTTCATACTCTTCTTCCTTTGAAAGGGGACGAACTTTTCTATAACCTTTTAACCACGATTGAATCAACAAAGGAACATACGGCTTATGTTCCATAAAACTGATTGAAGTAGCTAAATCGTACAAGTACCATCCAAACCCACAATCATCAAAGTCAATTATCTTGATATGATTGTTTTCGACTAACAAGTTTGCGAGCCTTAAATCAGAATGGATAAGACCAAATCGTTCCGGACTTTTTCCAAATTGATTTAGTCTCTCTTTAATTTTTCCGGAAACTTCCTCAAACAACTCTAGTTTTTCCTCGGTCATTCCTAGTCCATGCTGCCACCTTCCCCACTTTGGAGTAGAACCTAAAATTGTGTCATAGTCCCAAGTGAGTCTAGTAATTTGCTGAAGTTGATTTCGAAATTTAATGCTATGTTCATGAAGGTTGGCTGTTACTTCACCGAGAATTTCAAACTGATGAATTAACTCCTGTTCGTTCCCTTCATCTGGCGCATTTCCTTCTAGGAATGTGAAAAGAGTACAATAAAATGTCTGTCTTTCATAAACAATTGTCTGCACTTTTTCTCCATTCTCTCCTTGAAGCGGCAGAGAAATGGTTATAGCGGAAAGTTGATTAATGGACTTTAACCATTCTAATTCGCTCTCCACCTCTTTTTTCGTATGATAACCTGGCCGCCCCACTCTTAATATATATTTCTTAGTAGATTGACTATCTGTGACAAGATAGGTAGCGTTCTCAGAATAATTGATGAGTTTAATACTAGGCATCTTTAAAAAAGAGTAAAACTCTACTGCTTTTTCAGCTATTCGATTATATTTTTCTAACAATCTATTTATAGGGTCAACTGGTGAGGTCCCCATCATATATACACTCCTTCAAACACTTGATGGCTCTTGACTAGTTGCTCATTAATTTTCAGGTAAAATTTGACCACCGTCCACAATAATGGTTTGTCCTGTGATATAACCTGCCTCCTTAGATGCTAAAAAGAGAGCAGCATATCCAATGTCCTCTACACTCCCTAATTTCTTCATAGGAATTGAGGCAGCCATCTCATCTAAATAATCCTGACCTAAACCTTCTAATCCCTCTGTTAAAATATTCCCTGGCATAACAGCATTAACGGTTATGTTGTCTCCTGCTAATTCCAAAGCTGCAGTTCTCATAAAACCTAACTGGGCCGCCTTGCTTGCCGCATAGTGGGACCAACCAGGATAACCCGTTACAGGACCTGTAATGGATGAAGTAATCACAATCCTACCATATTCAGCCTGTTTTAAATAAGGTAGGCAAGCTTGAACAGTATGGAAGGTGCCCTTCGTATTGGTATTCATTACGATGTCCCAATCTTTACTTTTCATATTTTCAAGTGTGGCAGACGGAAAAATCCCCGCGTTGGAACATACGACATCAATACTTCCAAACGTTTGATTAATTCCTCTTGCAACTATTTTCATAGAGTCACCATCTGTTACATCACCATAAAAAGCTTTCACATTGCTACCTATATCAGCAGCTGCCCTATTTGCTACATTTAAATCTCGTGCAACGATAGCAACATTAGACCCATGCTTAGCAAACACCTGAGCAATCCCTTTCCCAATCCCCTTACTACCTCCAGTTACCACAACTGTTTTCCCTTTAATAGAGTGAGACACATCAACAACCCCTCATTTGAAAGCTATAGATATATACTTAATTCAAAATATGCAAGGCTTTAGAATGTGTTTAAAAATTGGCATAATTGTGTGCACTAAAGATTAAGTTGGGTGTTTTAAAACACAAAAAAACTCGCAAATGATTAATTCGCAAGTTTTTTCGCACATATCACGGTACAGCAGAACCTCTAGTAAAGGATATCCGCGTTTATTTTGTTATATCCGCGAAATTTTGAATATATCCGCATTAATTTTCATTTATCCGCGCTTTTTTTGTTATATCCGCGATAATTGAAATATATCCGCGAACCCACGTATTCTTGTTTTTTCAGATGCTACTCACAAATGTACATCAAGCTCCATCAGCTGTTCTTCCCATAAATCTCATCATTTTCCCATCTCTTTGCTAACTCTTCCTTCGTATAGATTACTCTCATGGGATTTCCACCAACAAAGGCACCCGGCGGAACATCTTTATGTACAAGTGTACCTGCCGAAACAATCGCTCCGTCTCCGATTGTCACGCCAGGTAAGATGGTTGAGTTTGCCCCAATCATCACTTCGCTTCCGATACGAACTTCTCCGAGACGGTACTCTTTGATTAAATATTCGTGCGCTAAAATAGTTGTATTATAGCCAATAACTGTATTGCGACCAACGCTAATTTTTTCAGGGAACATGACATCAAGCATAACCATAAGGGCAAAGGATGTTTGCTCTCCCACCTTCATGTTTAAAAAGTTACGATAGAGCCAGTTTTTCATTCCGAGAAATGGAGTGTACCGCGCGGTTTGAATCACCATAAAGTTTTTAACCACCTTTAAAAAAGGAACCGTTTTATACACGTGCCATAAAGAATTAGCTCCTTCCACTCGGTGGCGGGTCGTGTTCCTCATCGTCCTTCTACTCCAACAATCGGCAGTAAATCTCTCATGTTATCAAGCATAAAATCAGGACCATAACCTTGTAAGTACTCTCTACCTTTTACCGTCCATGCTACACCAGCTGTTTTCACCCCAGCATTTTTTCCAGCTAAAACATCATGATGGTTATCGCCAACCATAAGCGCCTCTTCAGGAGTGGAACCAAGCTGTTCTAACGCCATAAAAATGGGACCAGGGTCTGGCTTTGCTTTTTCCACGTGATCTAAAGCCACTACGACATCAAAGAATTGGTCAAGCTTCGTTAGCTGTAATCCTTTCAGTACTACATCTGAAACTTTCGAGGTTACAATGCCAATTTTAAATCCTTGTTCTTTTAAAATTTGAATGGTTTCAAATACCCCTTCATATTCTTTAACCAGGTTGTCATGGTTAGAAAGATTAAAAGTACGGTAGGTTTGAATCATTTCATCTACCTTAGCTTCATCCATCGACCCAAACGTTTCTCTTAACGTTGGACCAATGAATGGCAGTACATCTTCACGCTTATATTTACTTGGGTAATATTTTTCAAGTGTATGAAGGAAAGATTGAATAATAAGGTCATTTGTATCAATGAGTGTTCCATCTAAATCAAAAAGAATAGTTGTAATATTACGATTCATAAGTCATTTCCTTTCCTTTTGCTACATCCAAACGTTTCCAAATTAGACCAACTACGAGTGTTAAAATAATAGCCATTACTAAGCGGATTAGCAATAATGGTAGTACAGGAATGCCAAGTGGTACAAATATTAATGTATCTTCAACAACGGCGTGGCAACCTGCTAAGAAGATAAAAGCAAGCGTGACATCTTTCTTGCTGACGCCATCTTCTTTTACTGCTTGAATCATCACTCCTGCTCCATAAGCAAGACCGAATAACAATCCCGCAGCTAGAGTCGTTGAGGTGTTTTCCTTCATCCCTAACGCCTTTGTCATTGGCGCCATCCATCTTGAAAACACATCAAGCCATTTTAAGTCTTTTAAAATTTGAATTCCGACCATTAACGGAATGACAATAAGTGCTAATTGAATGACTCCAAGCCCCGCAGTCTGAAAAGCATTCAAAATGATATTTAAAACACCTGACACTTCTTCCTGCTTTTGAGCGATCATTCCGTACTTTGCTAGTTCTCCGCCACCTTGCCAAACAAGATTGATCACAATTCCTGAGAGGATGGCCAATCCAAGCCTAACCACAAAGGCAACCCAAATCTTCACACCTATTTTCACTGCTACACTCGACTCAACAAGGATATTGTGAGAAAAAGAAAGCATAACAGCAATAATGAACACTTCTTTAACCGTTAAATCCAATGTTAAAATGGCCCCGATGGCTGCATAAAGATTTAAGAAGTTTCCAATTACAAGCGGAATGGCTGCATCACCTGAAAGGCCAAACACTCTCATTAATGGAGAAATGATCTCAATTACCCAAGGCAAAATGGGAGTGTATTGAAGCAAAGCCACAATCAAAGCAACTGGAAAAATAATTTTCCCTAAAGCCAAGGTTGTTCGTAAACCAACCTTTATCCCCTCTTTTACTGAACCTAGCATCATGATTTCTATCTCCCTTTGTTCCCTATATTCTACTTTTTACATCCCTTTATCTAAATATCTTTCGTTGGCAAATCCCTTGATTCTTCGATAAACCCAAATAGCAACTGCTCCAATAATTAGGACAATGGAAATCGTTTGTGCAATTCTTAAGTACTCCGTTAGCATTAAGCTATCTGTGCGGAGACCTTCTACAAAGAAACGTCCAATGGAGTACCAAATGACATATGTTAAAAAGAGTTCCCCTCTTCTTAAGTTCACCTTTCTAAGTGCTAGAAGGATAAAGAATCCAACAATGTTCCAAACAGACTCGTATAAAAAGGTTGGGTGATAATAAGTTCCTCTTATATACATTTGGTTAATAATAAATTCAGGTAAATACAGACTTTCTAAAAACGCACGACTGACTTCTCCACCGTGTGCCTCTTGGTTGATAAAGTTCCCCCAGCGACCGATTCCTTGGCCAAGAATAATACTAGGCGCTGCAATATCAGCAAGCTTCCAGAAAGAAAGACCTTTCTTTTTTGTAAAAATATATGTCGTAACAACCGCTCCAATTAATGCACCGTGTATCGCAATTCCACCTTGCCAGATTTTCGGAATATCAGATAGGTTTTGCGAGTAGTAATCCCATTGGAAAATGACATAGTAAATACGAGCTGAGATGATTGCAATGGGAATAGCCCATAATAGCAAATCAGGAAAAGTATCTTTCTCTAATCCCCTTCGATCTCCTTCACGCATCGCAAGGACTAGTGCGAGAACGATCCCAAATCCAATAATGACCCCATACCAATGTATTTGGATAGGCCCTAGTGCTATCGCGACAGGATCAATTGGCTGAATATTTTTTTCCATCTCTTCTTCACCTTCGTTTCTATATTTATATAGCCGTTATTGCCATGTAAATGACAACAAATGACCTTTCTCTATTGGCTCTTTTCTATCACTTTAGGCTCTTGCTTGTAAAATTTTTATACTATAAAAAAGCCAATTAAATTAATCCTCATGATCTCCATCTTCAATAACATCAGAGAGACGATTCGTAAACTGTTCTGCCGCGTTTACACCCATTCGTTTCAAACGGAAATTCATTGCTGCTACTTCAATAATAACGGCAAGGTTTCGTCCAGGACGTACAGGAACGGTTAACTTGGTAATTTCAGTATCAATAATTTTCATTTTTTCTTCATCCAACCCAAGTCGATCATATTGTTTGTTCTGATCCCAAAGTTCAAGGTTAATGACTAAAGTAATACGCTTATAGCTTCGTACGGCACCTGCCCCAAATAAGGTCATAACGTTAATAATCCCTAAACCTCGGATTTCAAGTAAGTGTTCAATTAGTTCTGGAGAAGTACCAACTAGCGTATCCTCATCTTCTTGACGAATTTCTACGCAATCATCCGCTACTAAACGGTGCCCACGCTTCACTAGTTCAAGTGCGGTTTCACTTTTACCGACACCGCTTTTTCCTGTAATCAGCACTCCAATTCCATATATGTCGACTAAAACACCATGGACAGCTGTTGTTGGAGCTAATTTACTTTCTAAAAAGTTCGTTAAACGACTCGAAAAGCGAGTGGTCTTTTGCTTAGAACGCATAACCGGAACAGCTTCTCTTTCTGATGCCTCAATTAGCTCTATAGGTATTTCCATATCTCTTGTAACGATGATTCCCGGTGTGATATCTGTACATAGCTGTTCCATCCTAATTTTGCGGTCCATATCGCTCAGCTTTTCTACAAACTCCAATTCTGTCATACCTAATAACTGAATCCTTTCAGCCGGATAATAGTCAAAGAAACCAGCCATCTCTAATCCTGGTCTTGAAATATCACTAGTTGTAATGGGGCGATCCACTCCTTCTTCCCCACTAATAAGCTCGAGATCAAACTTTTCGATAATGTCTTTCGTACGTACCTTTGGCAATAGGAGCTCCTCCTTTGTTGGCTTTACTTTAGTCTTGTTTCGATTCTCGAATGTATCTATTTTAGCACTTTTTCTTCCAGAACCAAATTTCATAATCCTATTTTGCTACTCTTTTCCTAAACTTTCTATTTTTATAAAAATGATTGTGTTTTGACCTTAAGTCAAAAGTGGTATATACATCTATACAAGATTAACCCTTTTGATTTATGTTAAAATGAAGAATATTCAAAAATAGTAAAACCATCACTTTAAGACATGAGAGTAACTAACGATAGATCTCCATCATTAATTTTTCCTCTCCATTTAATATTCAACGCTTTTATAAATTCAAAAAACACTGAAAAGTTAAGGTTTTATTCCTCAAAAAGACTGGTTACAAAAATGATAGAGTCTCAAAGTGATTGCAATTCCTCTCTCAACTCTCTTAAATAGAAATTCTTAATAGATTTAATACTCCCACTTAATTTCCATTTACAAATGTCTATACCACTATAAAACGAACATTATGTGGTATAGACATCTTTATTATCAAACGATATAATGAGGATAAAGAAAAGGAAGATAGGATGAAGAAAATGAGTGGTATTTTAATAAAAAACGGAATCATTGTGTTGGAAGACACGATTTTGGATTCAGGGTTTGTTTATATAGAGGAAGGAAGAATAAAAAATGTCGGGCCAATGACCGAGCTACAAGCAGCCGATTATAGCATAGAAACGATTGATTTAAAGGATGAGAAACGAATCATTCCTGGTTTTATAGATGTGCACATACATGGAGTGGGTGGAGCAGATACAATGGACGGAACAATCGAGGCTCTATCCACCATGGCTACATGTCTTCCTGCTGAAGGAACCACTAGTTTTCTTGCAACAACTATCACTCAAGAGGTAGAGAAGATTGAAAAAGCCATGAGAAATGTGGCCGAATACAACCAAAAGGACAATATTGCTGGTAAAGCTGAAATTCTTGGGATTCACCTTGAAGGTCCTTTTATTAACACTAAACAAGCTGGAGCACAACCAAGAGCTCAAATTATTCCTCCCAATGTTGAACTATTTAAAGGTTGGCAGACGGTAGCGGACAACTTAATTAAGTTAGTAACACTGGCACCTGAAGAAGAAAACGGGATAGAACTGATTCAGTACCTGGCGGAAACCGGAGTTATTCCTTCTATTGGTCACTCCGATGCAAACTACGATGAAGTCAAAGCTGCCGTAGATGCAGGAGCCATTCACGTGACTCATTTGTTCAATGGAATGAGAGGAATGCACCACCGGGAACCAGGAGTAGCAGGTGCGGCACTTCTTTTTAAAGAGCTAATGGTTGAAATGATTGCTGATGGAATTCACATTCGTCCGGAAATGATTAAACTGGCCCTTCAAGCAAAAGGAATAGAAAAATCTCTTTTAGTAACGGATTCCATGAGAGCTAAATGTTTAAAAAATGGTCAGTATGACTTAGGTGGGCATAATGTATTTGTGGAAAATGGAAAAGCTCTCCTTCAGGATGGTACGCTCGCGGGAAGCATTCTTAAAATGCAGGATGCTGTAAAAAACATCATGAATTTTACCGAGATTAGTCTTTTGGAGGCAATCCAACTGGCATCAGTAAACCCCGCCAAACAATTAAACGTATTTGACCGTAAAGGGAGCATCGCTATCGGAAAAGATGCTGACATTGTTATTCTAGATGAACATTTCGAGGTTGAAATGACTTTTTGCCGTGGGATAAAGGCATTTGAGAGGTGAACGTAATGATGAATGTTATTGAAGTTAAAAATTACGAAGAAATGAGCAGGATAGCTGCACAGCATATTATAAAAAAAATCCGAGCACATAGAAGCTATAAATTAGGTTTGGCAACAGGAAGTACACCAAAAGGCGTTTATCATTACTTAGTTAAAGATCATCAAGAGACACAAACTTCCTACCAACAAATAAAAACCTTTAATTTAGATGAATATGTGGGGATTTCAGCCCATGATTCGAATAGTTATCACTATTTTATGAGAGAACATTTATTTAACCATATTGATATTCCAGCTGAACATACTTACATTCCATCAGGTGTTTCTACCAACCTTGAAAAGGAATGCTTGCATTATGAAGAAAAAATTAGGCTTCACGGAGGCGTAGACTTACAGCTATTAGGCATAGGTCAAAATGGACACATTGGGTTTAACGAACCTGGGACTTCTTTTAAAAGCCGAACACATATCGTTCCATTGACTGAGTCAACCCGAAAGGCTAATGCTCGCTTTTTTCCTAGCATAGAGGAAGTACCTACACATGCCATCACAGTTGGCATTGGGACCATATTAGATAGCAAAGAAATTTTATTATTAGCATCTGGAAAAGCAAAAGCAGAAGCGATTAGTCGATTATTAAATGGTGATTTAGACGAAGAGTTCCCTGCCTCTTCCCTCCTCACACACAAACATGTCACGGTAATAGCAGATGAAGAAGCTTTAAGTTTAACGAAGGAGTACTTTAGATGATTGATAAAAATTCACCCGTTCCTATTTATCACCAGCTTGAGGAACAAATTAAATCACAAATTGAAAATGGCAGCTTAGAGGCTGATGAGTTGATTCCTTCCGAGAGGGAGTATGCTGAGAGATACCAAATCAGCCGTATGACCGTTAGGCATGCGATTAATAATCTTGTGAAGGATGGTTTTCTCCATAGACAAAAAGGGAAAGGAACTTATGTTAGTAAGCAAAAGGTGGAGCAAAAACTTCAAGGCCTTACAAGCTTTACGGAGGATATGCTTGAAAGAGGAATGACCCCTAGCAGTAGGCTATTATCATTTGAAATTATTCCGGCAAGTCAACCTATTGCTCACCGACTTGGATTAAAGGAAAATACACCTGTCTATGAAATCAGAAGAATTCGGCTAGCTGACCATGTCCCCATGGCGGTTGAAACCACTTACCTCCCAGCGAATCTAATTAAAGGATTAACAGAGGATATTATCAATCAATCTTTATATAAATATATTGAAGAAAAACTGACTTTAAACATCAGTGAAGCATCACAAGAAATTGAAGCAACTAGCGCAAAAGATCATGAAGTAAAGCATCTACAAATCGAAAAGGGATCACCTGTCTTACTTATTTTGAGAACTTCATATTTAGAAGATGGAACTCCATTTGAGCTGGTCCGATCTGCTTATCGAGCGGATCGATATAAATTTGTTCATACGATGAAGAGGTAATTTATTGGGGAAGGCTTTCAAAAAGTGCCTTCTCTTTTTATTATAGAACTCTTATGCACCTCCCCTCTTTGCTTTTACCACTGTGAAAATACCTTTTACCCTAAAAATTTATCTTGTCCATGTCCGATTTTTGAAGTTAGGCATATTATATAGGTGTAGCCCAACTAAAATTTATGAGTTAAGGTTCCTTCAGCAGCTTAGTTAGTTGCATCAATATAAATGAATTCCCTACACGAAAGGAGATAGAAAGATGAAAATCATGTTAGATGCCGGCCATGGTTATAAAACCCCAGGAAAGCGCAGCCCTGATGGGTTTCAAGAGTATGAGTTTAACAGAAGTGTTGCCAATCAAGCCAAAAAGCTGTTGTTAGAAAGCTATAAGGATGTAAAAGTGTATTTTGCCCACTCTGATAAAAAAGATGTTTCTCTAAAGGAGAGAACCGACAAAGCAAACCGCTTAGATGTTGATTTATATATTGCGATTCATGCAAACGCTCAAGGAGCAGGGGGATGGACCAGTGCTCGTGGTATCGAAACCTATATTCATCCTTCTAAACCTAAAATAGCAAGTGCTCTAGCTAAAAGAGTCCAAAAAAATTTAGTGATTGCTACAGGCCTTACGGACCGGGGAGTAAAAACATCCGATTTTCATGTGCTTCGTGAAACGAAAGCTGAAGCCATTTTAATTGAGTGTGGATTTATGACCAATCGCGAGGAACTTAAACTGCTCCGCTCAGAGACATTCCAAAAAACATGTGCAGAAGCCATCGTTAAGTCTATTCAAGAACAATTCAAACTCGTAAAAATTACACCAGCCACCAAAAGCAGCAGCCAACCGAAATCAACTAAACCAACACCCTCAAAACCTACCAATGAAAAAATATATCGAGTCCAAATAGGAGCCTTCAAGGACAGAAAAAAAGCCGAACAACTAATGGAAAAACTCAAAAAAGAAGGCTACGACGCAATCATCAACTAAAGGGGGTCAGACCCCCTTTAGTTGAGTAAAGTCAAAAAACAGAATAAAAGGAACTTGCTAATGAAGTCCCCGAGTTGTTATTTTTCTTTTGTATCAAACACTGCTTTTTGTATAATCACATTGGCAATAGACATTACTATAGAAATGAAAAGGGCCATTCCAAATCCTTCAATTTCAAATGACTCACCAATGATTCTATCCGTTAATAAAAGGGTTATGGCGTTGATTACGAATAGAAATAACCCTAGAGTTAGGACTGTAACAGGTAAAGTTAAAATAACTAATATCGGTTTTACGAGAATATTTAATATAGCTAGTACAAAACTGGCGCCTAGTGCAGCCCCGAAGCCCTCAATATAGATAGACTTCTCAAAGTAACCAGCTAGTGCTACGAAAATCACCGCATTAATTAAAATTCCAAATAACCATCTCATGATGAAACATCCTTTTCTACTAACATATTTCGAAATCAGCAGGAAGTTACCTCTCCCTGCTGATTTTCCACTCTATTTTCTTTTCTTTAATTTGATTGAACCTGTTTTAGTATCAGCTAACACTCTTGTAATTAAGTGATTGTGAATTTGTGGTTTAAAGCTCATGTATTTTTGTACCACTTCACTTTTTTCCTCAATAACTTGAATACCATCAAAATCGATATCAAATCCACCTAAATTGGATCGCAACTCTCCACTTACAGCCGACTGTTCTGGTAAAATTAATTTTATCGATCCCGTTGTCGCTTTCGCCTCAATAAATTCGCAGCGGGTACTCATCGTTGAACAACGTATATCTCCATTAAAAGAATGAACATCCACCTTTCTAAAGTCTCCTTCAATATTAATGGATCCGTTAATCGTTTCTGCTTCAAAGTCCTCAATGACGCTATTTTCCACCGTAATTTTGCCGTTCGCCGTCTCAGCTTCAACACTTTTACTTTTAATCGCAATCATATCAATCTTACCGTTTGCTGTTTTAACCTTATAGTTGTCTACTGTTAAGTTTTCACTAGCAATCGGTCCATTAAACATTCTAATTTTCACATGGTCATAATCTGTTTTTGGAATATAAATTTTAGCATTAATTTTCATCCATTTTTGCTGAGTTGAAAATCGGAGTCTTTCTCCACCAATGGAGAACAATACATCTTTTAAAAAGATATTTCGTGCTTCCTCGACCGTTTCTACTCGATAGACTTTCGCTTCACATTCCACTCTAACATCATTTTGGTCCCAAGGGATCACCTGAACCGAACCATTTGAAATATCAATATCAATGTCTTTTAAATAAACATCACTTTGATGAAAAATATGAGAGATTTCTACAGAATGACCAAAATTAAAATCTAAATCAAAATCTTTTATCTTCTTAATGGCCGTATCTACAAAATCTAAAATTTTCTCTTTTGCCGACTGCACTTTCGCACCAGATGATGAATGCTCTTTTTTGGCTTCCTCAAAATGAACAACAGTCGAAAGTTCTCCCATCATTTCCTCTTGTTTTTTCTCCATAGCTTTTTGAGATTTATCCAGTTCCTCTAGTAATTTCAGTGCCTCTTCTACAGTTAATCGACCCGTTTCAACCATTTTTAGAATTCGTTTTTTCTCTTCATTCATCCTAATATCCTCCCTGATAATATTCTTTTCTATATACTTTCTTTACTTAATACTTTGACTCCTTTAACAATATTCCAAATCGTTACAACTAAACTTAAAATAATCGTAACAACAACTCCAACTGCCAGAAAAATAGGCATTTCTGTCGTTCCTTGGATGGCACCTGTAACTCCAGCGAATATCAGAAACGGAACCGGTATTAATGGGATGAAGTGAGATAATAATGCGCTTTTCGCATGTTCCTTCACTCGTTTATCTTCTGAAACAAGCAAGACAATTAACGGAAAAACAATTCCGGCAAAAAAGATACTAAAGTAACTTAATGCGGATAATATTTTATTCGTTTCCATAAAAGTCTTCCTCCTTTTTAATGAACTTTGTTGACTTAATTTACGTTAGAAATTGGAAAAAGTTTCAGAAGAATTGACTAATAAAAAGAAGACAACACCCCTTTGGCATTGTCCTCCATCTTTAAGCATTCGTGACACTAGCTTCTTCTATTTGCTTTTGCATTCTTAAGCGGTCCCGTTCAAGAATAGGTTTTAAATATTTCCCTGTATACGAACCTTTTGCCTCAGCAACTACTTCTGGAGTTCCATAAGCGATAATGGTTCCACCTTTATCTCCACCTTCAGGGCCAAGGTCAACAATATAGTCAGTCGCTTTGATTACATCTAAATTATGTTCAATGACTAACACCGTATCTCCATTTTCAACTAAACGCTGTAAAACGACTAGCAATCTCGAAATATCATCAACATGCAGTCCCGTTGTTGGCTCGTCCAAAATATAAAGAGAGCGGCCTGTTGAACGACGATGTAATTCTGATGCCAGTTTAACACGCTGGGCCTCACCACCGGAAAGAGTGGTAGCTGGTTGACCAAGAGTAATATAGCCTAAACCAACATCAAGGATCGTTTGAAGCTTCCTCTTAATTTTAGGGATATTCTCAAAAAATTCTAGAGCATCTTCAACGGTCATATCAAGAATTTCAGAAATGTTCTTCCCTTTATATTTCACTTCTAACGTTTCACGATTATAGCGTTTCCCATGACAGACCTCACAAGGAACGTACACATCCGGTAAAAAATGCATCTCAATCTTAATGATTCCATCTCCACGACATGCTTCACAACGGCCACCTTTTACATTAAAGGAAAAACGTCCTTTTTTGTACCCACGGACTTTTGCTTCATTTGTTGTCGCATACACATCACGAATATCATCAAATACACCCGTGTAGGTTGCTGGATTTGATCGAGGAGTTCGACCGATTGGTGATTGATCAATATCAATTACCTTATCTAAATACTCTATCCCTTTAATTTCTTTATGTTCACCCGGTTTGCTTTTTGCATGGTGAAGCTTTTGGGCAAGAGTTTTATGCAATATCTCATTAATCAGTGTACTTTTTCCTGATCCAGACACTCCTGTAACCGAAATAAACGTACCAAGCGGAAACTTCACGCTTACATTTTGTAAGTTATTTTCCCGTGCACCTTTAATTTCTATCATACGTCCATCACTTTTACGTCGCTCTAATGGGAGTGGAATAAACTTTTTCCCTGACAAGTACTGGCCAGTTAAGGAGTTAGGATCGTTCATAACCTCTTCTGGTGTTCCAGCTGATACAATTTGTCCTCCGTGAACACCTGCACCAGGACCAACATCAATTAAGTAATCAGCTGCCATCATCGTATCTTCGTCATGCTCAACGACAATGAGTGTATTCCCAATTTCACGCATATTTTTCAACGTATCAATGAGACGGTCATTATCTCGCTGGTGAAGACCGATGGAAGGCTCATCGAGAATATATAGTACTCCTGTTAAACGTGAGCCAATTTGAGTGGCTAAACGAATCCGTTGTGCTTCCCCACCAGACAAGGTTCCAGCTGCCCGGTTTAATGTTAAATAATCTAAACCGACATTAATTAAAAAACCTAATCTTTCTTTAATTTCGCGGAAAATAAGATTAGCAATCTTCATATCTTTTTCCGATAAAGAAAGCTCGGTGAAAAATCGGAAGGCATCTTGAATCGAGAAAGACGTTACTTTTCCAATATGCTCACCAGCAATGAGAACCGCAAGACTTTCTTTCTTCAGTCTGTTCCCCTTACAAGTTGGACAATGATGTTGAGCCATATATTTTTCCATTTGCTCACGAATATAATCTGAGCTTGTTTCTTTGTAACGGCGCTCAATGTTTCGGATAACCCCTTCAAAGTGGATATAGTTCTCGCGAATTTGTCCAAAATCATTTTCATAACGGAAGTATATAGAGTCAACAGGCGATCCATATAATACTTTTTCTAAAAGATGATTAGGAATATCCTTTATTGGTAAATCCATATCTATTCCATAATGATTACATACTGCTTCTAACAGTTGTGGGTAGTATTGAGAGCTTGTTGGTTCCCAAGGGGCAATGGCATGCTGTTTTAAAGACAAATCTTTATTTGGGATGACTAAATCTACATCTACATCCAGTTTAGAACCTAAACCATCACAATCTGGACAAGCCCCAAATGGACTGTTAAAAGAAAACATCCTTGGCTCTAACTCACTAATCGAGAAGCCACAAAGAGGGCAAGCATGGTGTTCACTAAATAGAAGCTCTTCTTCACCAATCACATCAATGATGACTTTACCTTCTCCTAACTTAAGTGCCGTTTCTAACGAGTCTGCTAGACGGGGGCTGATTCCCTCTTTGACCACAATACGGTCTATTACAACTTCGATAGAATGCTTTTTATTTTTCTCTAGCTCAATTTCATCCCCTAAGTCATACATTTCTCCATCAACTCTGACACGTACAAAACCTTGCTTTTTAATATCCTCAAGGACTTTAACGTGGCTTCCTTTTCTTCCTGAGACAATAGGGGCTAAAACCTGCAGTTTTGTTCTTTCCGGGTATTCAAGAATACGGTCGACCATTTGTTCAATCGTTTGCGAAGCGATTTCTATATTGTGATTAGGACAGGTTGGTTTCCCTACCCTTGCAAAAAGTAACCTCAAATAATCATAAATCTCCGTCACAGTACCAACTGTTGAACGAGGGTTTCGACTTGTTGTTTTTTGATCAATGGATATGGCTGGAGATAATCCTTCAATCGCATCTACATCCGGTTTGTCCATTTGACCTAAAAATTGACGAGCATACGCAGATAAAGATTCAACATATCTTCTTTGGCCTTCAGCGTATATAGTGTCAAAAGCTAAGGAAGACTTCCCGGATCCGGAAAGTCCCGTTAATACAACAAGCTTATCCCTTGGAATCGTGACATCAATATTTTTTAAGTTATGAGCTCTGGCACCTTTTACAATTAATTTATCCATTGCCATTGTCTCGTCATCCTTCCGCTTTTAACTCTAGTAAAAGGTCGCGCAGTTCAGCAGCACGCTCGAAGTTGAGTGCTTTTGCCGCTTCCTTCATTTCTTTTTCCATATCTTCTATCATCTTTTCGCGTTCTTTCTTCGTCAACTTATTCAGCTTAGCAACTGGTTGGTAGTCTTCCTGTTCTTCAGCAGCATGCGTGGCTCGAATAACGTCACGAATAGCCTTTTGAATCGTTGTCGGAGTTACACCATGCTTTTCGTTATATTCCTCTTGAATAGCACGGCGTCGCTTCGTTTCGCTGATAGCTAGCTCCATTGAATTCGTCATTTTATCCGCATACATGATTACGTGACCACTCGAATTACGAGCGGCACGACCAATCGTCTGAATGAGTGAACGCTCGGAACGTAAAAATCCTTCTTTATCTGCATCAAGAATAGCGACTAATGATACTTCTGGAATATCTAATCCTTCTCTTAACAGGTTGATTCCTACAAGTACATCATACTTTCCTAGACGAAGCTCACGAATAATCTCAATCCGCTCTAACGTCTTAACTTCTGAATGCAAGTATTGTACTTTAATCCCAATCTCTTTTAAGTAGTCAGTTAGATCCTCAGACATTTTTTTCGTTAATGTAGTGATAAGGACGCGCTCATTTCTTTTAATCCGCTCGTTTATCTCTCCTATTAGATCATCAATCTGACCTTCAATCGGACGAACATCAATCGTTGGATCAAGTAATCCAGTCGGACGGATAATTTGTTGAACCATTTCTGGAGTATGTTCAATCTCATAAGGTCCGGGTGTAGCTGATACGTACACAATTTGATTAATATGCTTTTCGAACTCTGGAAAGGTTAATGGACGATTATCCATAGCTGATGGTAATCGGAAACCGTGGTCAACTAGGACTTGTTTTCGAGCTTGGTCTCCGTTATACATCCCACGAATCTGCGGGAGAGTAACATGGGACTCATCAATGACAATCAGTAAGTCTTCTGGGAAGTAATCTAGTAACGTATATGGTGTAGATCCTGGTGGCCTTAATGTTAAATGACGGGAGTAGTTTTCAATTCCTGAACAGAAGCCCATTTCTCTCATCATTTCTAAATCATAACGAGTTCTCTGCTCAAGGCGCTGAGCTTCTAGCAACTTGCCATTCTCACGCATTTCTTCTAAACGTTCTTCTAACTCTTTTTCTATATTTTCAATCGCAACTCTCATCTTTTCTTCACGGGTTACGAAGTGAGATGCTGGGAAGATGGCTACATGATCACGTTCACCCATGATTTCACCCGTTAAGGCATCCACTTCACGAATTCGATCAATTTCATCTCCAAAAAACTCTACACGAAGACAGTGTTCATCTTTAGAGGCAGGAAAAATCTCCACGACATCTCCACGTACACGGAATGTTCCGCGCTGAAAGTTAATATCATTTCTTTCATATTGAATATCTACTAATCGATGTAAAAGTTGATTGCGCTCAATCTCCATCCCTGTTCGTAAAGACAATACTAGATCTCGGTATTCTTCTGGAGACCCTAAACCATATATACAAGAAACACTGGCGATAATAATGACGTCTTTCCTCTCAAATAAGGAAGAAGTCGCCGAGTGTCTCAATTTATCAATTTCATCATTAATACTTGCGTCTTTCTCTATAAATGTATCGGTTTGTGGTACATACGCTTCTGGTTGATAGTAATCATAATAACTAACAAAGTACTCAACCGCATTATTCGGGAAAAACTCTTTAAACTCACTGTAAAGCTGTCCAGCAAGGGTTTTATTATGGGCAATAATTAAAGTGGGACGGTTCACTTCTTTTATTACGTTAGATATTGTAAACGTTTTACCTGTACCCGTTGCCCCTAATAATGTTTGGTGTCTTTTCCCTTGATTAATTCCTTCAACTATTTTTCTAATCGCTTCCGGCTGATCTCCTTGAGGCGAATATTTTGAGACTAATTCAAATTGGTCTTTCACAAAAAAAGCCTCCTGTTCAATAATTCAAATCTGTTCGAATTTCACAAAGAACGCACAATGATATATGTTAAGATGCCCATTGATATTGAAATCAGCACGAATTTTGCCTAGAAACCAAAGTGGAAGCTGATTCTCTATTCACATCATTCATTCTACCACAAACTAGTAAAAACAAACCAATCATTTACGAACAAATATTCGTTTTTTTTATTTTTAGAATAGCGTATTATCATCCACTTTCAATTCTCGACACAAACAGACGGATAAGAGTTTTAAACAAACGTTTGATTAAAACTCTTTTAAGCTTAGTTTATCAATCATTCACTATAAAAAAACTGTCGATTCCCTTTCGACAGTTTTTTTGCATTCCCTATGCAGACTTACGTAAGCTTTTAAATACTCTCCAAATTCCATAAAAGATTCCACCAATAATCGTGTACCCAACGACTAGTATGAGGAGTGGCACATAGCCTGGTGTGTTTCCTGAATCGGTCGACATGGCTGCTAAGAAGAGTGGAAGAATCGGTAGAAATATAATGCCCGGTCCTAATGTAACAGCAATAAGACCAATGAGGATAATCATGATCCAGCTTTTTTGATTTTTACTTTGCTCGCTTTTTATTTCCTCTTGGATCGCTTCATCTTCATAAACTACAAGGTCTTGATTATTATTTTTACTCCCTTTTATTTCTGCTAGAGCTTTTCTAAAATACTTCCACCAGAAGTATAGGATGACTCCACCAAATCCTAGATAAAATAATAGAGAGAATAAACCATTATCCAAACTAAAAAGCACTAACATGAGAAATGGTAGTCCAAATTTCAGAAAGAATATGACTGATAAAATTAAATATACGTACGGCCAAATTGGCTTTTTTTCTTGCATATTAGTCCCCCAAAAATCTCAAACATTTCATTGCTTTTCTATTATAATTAGGAAATATTTTCTATACAACATATTTTTTGTAAGGACCATATTAAGTATAAAACCATTGTTCTTTTAAAAAACATAAGAGGTGCTTATTATGGCTAGAAGAAGACGTCGTCCGCTTGTTCCTGGGTCACAACCAGCATTGGACCAACTAAAAGCAACTGTCATGAAAAAACAAGGCTATGATGCCGATATAGAGAATCCCAATGATGTAAAGTTTGAAGTGGCGGAAGAGGTGAATGTCCCTCTTAAAAAGGGATACAATGGGCATTTAACTTCCCATCAAGCCGGTAAAGTTGGAGGCCAAATTGGCGGAAGTATGGTAAAAGAGCTTGTTCGAATGGCTCAAGAACGGTTAAAGAATAATAACCAATGACAAGAAAAGGAGCCTCCTGCTGGTTTAGGAAGCTCCTATTTCAAAAGATTTTATTCATACTTTATCCGATAAATCTTCGCCATAGCCTGTACTCGGTCTGTGACATTTAGTTTTCTAAAAATATTGGTGATGTGGTTTTTTACGGTATGTACACTAATTATTAATAGGTCTGCCACTTCTTGATTATTCAATCCCTCTAGAACTAAATGTAGAACTTCTTGCTCTCGTGTTGTTAAAGGGAGCTGCTTAATCACACTTTTAACATCGCGTATTTTTTCAATATCTTCATTATTGATGTTAATGTCTATATTTTTAGATCGAGAAGGTTCGTTTCCGTTATACGTCTTCGTAAATTGTAGATATGCATTTTCTAACTTTTCCTTTATCCCTACCTCAATCTCTATATATTCAAGGCTAGTTTGTAACCTCTCCCCTTTTACCAATAGTAAAATTAGAGTAAGCAGTTTACATTCTTTCGTTGACGAACGACTCATGCCCTCAGTAACAGCCTTGTGATATTCAGTTAGTAACGGTAATTTCCCTTTTAATTTTTCGTTACCTTTAAGATAGTTTAGAGAATAAGGGATGATTTTACATACCCCTATTAGTTCTTCCTTTTTTTCGTTGTTCAAAGCTAAAACTTCACTAAATAATTTACAAAGCTCGATTGCTTTTAATGTAGTTTGATACTCTATGTAATTCCATTCCCTTAAACTCTCATGCATGACTTGAATCGTCTCTTCATCACTCGAGTCGTGGTACTTTGTTTGGTTATATTTTAAATTTAGTAATTTTGATAATAATTGAACAAGAGGCTTACATTCTACATGATCCGTATCTATACATTCTACAGAGATAATTCCAAATACGCTGCCTTCCCGTTCGATAAAGATATGTTCATAAGTTGAGAAGCTAAGGCTAGGCTGTTCCTTTGATTGACCCATGAATTGATCAACAAGAGAGCGATGATTAAGCATTAATTCGTTATTTTCATTCCCTCGAAATCCGTGTTCTCCATTGTTCAAAGTGTAACTAACGTATTTTCCTTTACTCATATTCGTTAATACATCAAGTGCTTTATATAATAGATTTCTTGGTTCTTGTGAATGAAGACAAATATCCATAACATCCAGCAACTGATAATAGTTTTGATTATGTAGATTTGCTTTTTTAGTCAGTTCAAGAACTTCTGTCTTTTCTGATAGAAAGTGAGTAAAATATTGAACTGCTTCAGTAATCATATCCTTTATAGGTTGCTCCTTTAACCTTCCACCAAAAATCAGTCCAACAACATTTCCTCTCCTTTTTACTGGATAGGCAAAAAGATGGCTAGGATAGATTCCTAATCGATGAAAATAATCTAGTCGATAAGAGTTCCCTATGTTACTCCAGTGCATTCCTTTTTCCATTGCTGCAGTTTGCCCTAACAACCCTTCCCCGATAAAGAAGGATTGATGTTGAAGTGTTTGTTCTATTTCTCCGTATGTAATCTCAATATTAAAGCGGTCATTATGAGTCTTTTTGGCGAAACCCATAAAATCAACCTCATTAGACTGAAGCATCCACTTAAAGAAACAATGGACTGTCTCATCTTCTTCCTTATCAAAAGAGAACAGTTTAGCCATGTCTTCTGCTTTTAACCGAAAGAATTGGTTCTCTTGTTCTATTAATAGGTTGCTTATTAAATAGTGTAATTTATCAATCTTCTTTAATAGGAAGGAATTTTTTTCATCGTTACCTAAATGATTATTCACACTATTTTCATTTTCAAAAGGACCTACTAATAAAAAGCATGGTTCTGGCTCAATTTGAATAAGGGGGGAGATAACCATATTATTATTTAAGTTAATTTTAGAGTCATCTGCTAAAGATGAAATAACTGGTTTTTTTATTAATTTTACTAAGGAAAGGATGTTATCCATTCCTACTGCTTGAGAAATAACCGTTTTAGTTAAAATCTTTCCTGAAGAACTAACTAGACAAATTGGAATCTTTATAAAAGAGGAATATGTCTCCAACAGATCATCCAATATATTTTTATTTTCAATCATATGAAGCACCTCAAAATCAGTCTCTATGTTTAATATCGGATACATTCCCCATACCTTTTCAGGTAATATCATCCAATATAAGGCTGCCTAGTAGGAAAACAAACCTACACAAATTGACAGCCTTATTAGTTCTTATAAAGCCACTTGCTCGCAAGTTCATTCCATGTATCATACAGCTCTTCAAACACTTTTGGTGGTACTGGCTTACTAAAATAGAAACCTTGAACCGTTTCGCACCCCGAGTTCCTTAAATATTCTATTTGCTGTTTCGTCTCAGTACCTTCAGCAATCAAGTTAATATTTAAAGATTTTCCCATTTGGATTATGGCTTTAACAATGACTTGATCATAATGATCTTGTTCTATTTCTTTTACAAACGCTCGATCAATTTTAATCGTTTGAATAGGAAACTTCTTTAAATAATTTAAAGACGAATAGCCTTTCCCAAAATCGTCAATGGATACACCTATACCAATATGTTTCAATTGATCTAATATTCTAGTTGTTTCTTCAATACTATGGACTAGCATATTTTCAGTGATTTCAATTTTAAATTGTGATGGGTTAATCTTTGATGAAGCAATTGCTTCGTTAACGGTTCCAACCAATATATCCGATTTAAACTGCACAGGTGAAATATTCACTGAAATACTTAATTCTTCTAACCCCTTACTAGACCAAGCATATAATTGATTACAAGCTTCTCGTATCAACCATTCTCCTATTGGGATAATCAGTCCTGTTTCTTCCATTAAAGGTATAAAATCAGCAGGTGATAGATAACCATATTTAGGATGCTTCCACCGCAATAATGCTTCTGCACCTATGATTTTTCCAGTCCTTACGTTTACTTGAGGTTGGTAAAATAACTGCATCTCTTTTCTTTCTAATGCATAATAGAGATCATTTTCTAGCGATAATTGATTCGGTCTAGGATTACTTAAATCTTCACAATAATATCTAATATAGTTTCTACCTTCTCGTTTTGCTTCTCTACATGCTAACTCGGCATTTTTGATTAAAACCTCACCATCATATCCATCATGTGGATAACCAGCTAAGCCAAAACTAGCAGTCAGATAAAATTCTTGTCCATTTACCTTCCATGGTCTTTTAAAAACCTCGGTAATGGAACTTATTTTTTCAGATAGTTTTGGATTACCAATTTGCTGATTAAAAAAAACAACAAATTCATCCCCACCAATTCTAGAAAGCAATTCGTCCTGTCCAAGAATGTCTCTAAGCTCTCTAGCGATATCTTGTAAAATACGATCTCCGTTTTGATAGCCAAATGTATCGTTTAATATTTTAAATCGGTCACAATCAATAAATAAAACTGTGAATAAGCGATCAGAAAGTTGCTCTGAAATTTCTTGATTAATAAGTGAAACTAAATAAGACCGATTCGGCAGAGATGTTAATTGATCATAATAAGCCATTTGCCTTAATTCTTTTTCTTTTACATACCTCTCAATTGCTAGAGAAGCAATATGGGCACAATCTTTTATAAGTTCTTCATCTTGTTTTGAGGGGAAAGAAACCTTTAAAAAGTATAGACTAATAACCCCTAACATTTGATTTGTATTTGAAAAAATAGGGAAGACCCAACAAGATTTTAGTCCTTGTGAATCAATCTTAAAAAGCTTATTTATGTCTTCAATGATTAATAATTTTTTTATTTGAATAATTGAACTGTAAGTTTTATTGTAAAGCCTTCCCGCTATTTTATTTAAAGATAAAGGAAGTCTTGGACTTGCTCCTAGTTTTAACTGGTTATTCATTTTGTCTACTAAGTGAATGGAACAGTAAGCATGAGGATAAAGTCTTTCAACCAATTCAGCAATTTCAGAAAGTGACTTGGTGATATTAGGAGCGGAAGTAATGGATTTTAACACCTCTTGCTGACCCTTTAATAAAATTTCTTTTGTTTTTTCAAATGTAATATCATAACACGTTAATTCAAAATATGGGTTATATGAGTTGACTCTTCTGATAATCCCCCTAACCCACAGAGTCATCTCATTGATTAACAATCGAAACTCCCACTGAATATCATCTAAGCCTTTCTGACAATTGTTCCAAACAAGCATAAACATCTCTTGATCTTTAACATAAATAATGGAAGAGATGTCTTTTCCAGCCCACTTCCCATCTAGATCCGCCTCTTGTATTTGGCCATGAAAATCGAGTTTAAATGTAAACGAAGGAACTAGGGGTCTACTGTTACTAAATGGCATGTTGGAACTTTCTAATACAGTAATAGGGTTCATTCCCCTCCCTCATTTCTAAAGGCTTTTTCAAAATTGAATTGCTCCTTACATGCTTAAATCTGGGAAAACAGTCCTTTTAAATATTAGAATTATAACTCTATTTTTACGAAGGAAACATCATCTTGACCTTTAGTCACTTCCCCATTTTTAAGAGCTTCAAGAACAAGTTCTTCACTCGTTAGGTGCTGATTTCCTTTATAAGTGCTAGCTACCTCTAAAATCGCTTCATTTATAGATAGGTCATGATAGTATTCAAGAAATCCATCCGTAAATAAGAGAATTTTAGATCCGCTTTCATATGGTAGCTTTTTAACTTTCGGTTTTTGGTTCTCTAGAATCCCAAGTGGAGTACAAGTGGATTCTAAAAGAATATTATTTTTACTAATTACTATTCCTGAAGGATGTCCAGCATTGACATACTCTATTTCTTTCTTTTGCGTGTCTACTACTAGGTAAAGCGCAGTAAAAAATCGAATAGAGTCTATATTCTTCGTAAAAAGTTGATACATATGTTGATTTAGTCTTTGAATCACTAGTTCGGGTTCTTTGGTTTTCGTTATAATTCCCTCTAATAATGAGCGAATAGACATAGAAATCAAGGCTGAAGAAACACCATGCCCCATTACATCTAATATGATAATTCCGAATCGATTCTCATCAAGTTTATACCAAGCGTACATATCTCCACCGATATGTTTAGCCGCAATATAGTGTCCAGATATATGGATATTTTTATCGCGTATTGGCTTACTTAGTACACTCTCTTGCAAGACTTTAGCTAAATCTAGGTCACTGTTGATGACTTGTTCTAAACGGTCTTTTTCCGTAATATCTCTTGCGATAACAAATTTTCCTTCTAGATGGTTATTAACAAAAATAGGAATACTTTTTAAATCCACTTTTAAATGCATACCCTTTTTATCAACAACTTGATAGATTCCTTGAATAACCTCACCATTTCTAACAGATTCAAAATCATGTAGGGCTCTATGTAAATCATTTTTGGACAATAAATCGATATAGTGACTACCGATCATATTCGTACCAAAGTCTTCTATCATTTTGTTATTGACTTCTTCTACAAATCCATCCTTATTAAACATACATGCATAGTGAGGATTTTTTTCAAAAAGACATTTATACCTTTGACTTAAATCTTCAAGTTTTTTGGAATAGTTACTTTCTTTTGTGATATCTTTTGCTACACCAATTAATCCAACAATGTCTCCTTTTTCATCTGTATAAGGGATAGATAATACCTCCATATCAATAATCTTCCCATTCTTATGTTTGATTCTTTCCTTAGCAATAAAAGATTCAGAATCAATTTGAAGGTTTTCATTATGAAATTTATTCCTTATATCTTTCCTTTGACTTTCAAGAAACATATTAAAATGCTGACCAATTACTTCCTTGGGTAAATAACCAAGAATGGTTGTAGTTGCAGAGTTGATATCAACTACAACCCCATCCATGTTGACAATATAAACAATATTTAAGGGATTTCTAAACAGAGTCTGATATCTCTCATAACTAATCTTCATATCTTTTGAATACTGATTTAGTTTCTTATATTGGTCATTTAATATAAAACCAAGTGGGAAACGTAATAACAAATAAATAAAAATTAAAATAGCCACTTTCCCTAATTGTGAGTAAATTCCTACTTTGTCAAGGAAGTGATAAATCTCTCCTATAAAATAAAGAGTGAGGATTTCAGAGCTTAAATAAATAATAAATAATATATATATAATTGGTTTAAAAGTACTTTCCTTAAGTAATTCCATATGAAACCCCCTCTAAATTTTTGAAAGAACTTAACGGAGAGTTCTAATTTTGTCTATTATTTTGAGGAAAAATACTCGACCGCTTCTTCTTTAGATTTAAAGAGCTCCATAAAAAATTCAAATTTTACAATGTGAAAAATCTCATCGATAGGTGGTTTTATTCCTGCCACAACTAACTCTTTATTAACTTTCTTCGCTTTCATTGCTGTATCAGCAATACAGCCAAGTGCAGAACTATTAAGGTAAGTTACTTTTTCTAAATCGAGAATTAAATATCTTTTCTGAGTAGATTCTAATAGACTTTCTAGATTTACTTTGAATTGTTCTACATTTTTTATGGTTATTTCTTGGTTTACTTGTAAAATATCCATGCTATCCATTTCAATAATCAGCACCTTTATTCACCCATTTCCTTCATCATGTAAAGTTCCACATAGTTATTTTCTTCTCTCAATTCAACTTGGTCCATTATATTCGTAATTAATGTAATCCCACGCCCACGTAAACTGGTATTGATTTGATCGTCCTTAGTTATTTCAAACAATTCTCCCTTATGTCGAACAAATATTTCAAATGTTTTAGATGTGACCGCCCATTTTATAAATAACGATTTATACCCTTTTGATTTACAATATTCGTAAGCGTTCGTACATGCTTCCTCTGTAACAAGTCGAAGTTTCATCACAATATTTGGGGGATAATCTTTTTGTAAAGCTAATTTCTCTGTATGATTCATCGCATTGTATATATCATCTATTGTTTTGAGTTTCCTAAAGAAACACATTAATAATCACTCCCCCTTTCAAATCCACAGATTTCTCTTTTGATTTTATAAAGATAGATATTTCATAATTTCATCATACATTTGATCAATGGGAGCTTGTTTATCTACAAGTCCAGCCTCGAATACCACTTTTGGCATGCCATAGACTACACAAGACTCTTCAGATTCACCTAAAACCGTTCCACCAGCTGCCTTTACAGCATGACACCCGCGTAATCCGTCATCACCCATACCAGTTAATATGACAGAAAGTAGTTTCTCTTTACATGTAGTGGCAATAGACAATAAGGCCACATCAACAGATGGTTTGTATAATGTTTCGATAGGAGCCGTAATTTTCAATCTAACTTTGTACCCGTCCTGGTCATTTTTTTGCACCGTCGTTTGCAAACCAGCTGGTGCGATGTAAATGGTGCCTGCCTTCAAGATTTCGTTATGCTCAGCTTCCTTCACATGCAACTCACAAAGCTTGTCAAATCTCTCCGATAATGGTTTTGTAAAACCAGGTGGCATATGCTGAATGACGAGAATAGGAATATTAAAACTCTTTGGAAATTGTGTCAAGATGGTTTGTAATGCGGAAGGACCACCTGTGGAACTACCAATAATGACTAAATCTTTCATATAGTTTTTTATTTTTAAATGGTTCGGCTCTACTGGTTCTACCACTTCATTTGAAACTTTAACACGTTTTCTCTTAGGTATTCTGGCATTTGCCGCTAATAAAACTCTTTTATGAAAATCAATAATGATATCTTCCTGACTATTATTAAGTAAGTTTTCCTTCATTACAAAGTCAACGGCTCCCCGCTCGAAGGCCTCTAAAGTGGAATCTATTCCATTACTAAGCATAACCACTGGAACCGGACATTCTTCCATTAAATAATCCAATGTTACTAACCCATCCATTTCTGGCATTTCTATATCTAAAGTGACTACATCAGGTTTTAACTTTTTTATTTTTTCAAGTGCGTCTAAGCCATTTCTTGCTTTTCCTATAACATACATTTCAGGGCTGTCCTCAATGATAGAGGAAACAAGCTTTCTCATATAGGCGGAATCGTCAACAATTAAGACGCCAATTCTAGGTTCCATGCTTTACCCCTTCCTATAGTAAAAGGTTCCTTGTGTATTTAATGTTTCAAAACCGATATTTAAATTGGAGATGTTCTCAGCATGTCCTAAAAATAAATAGCCACCTTTTTTTAGAGAGTGGTAAAAATACCGTACGACTTTTTCTACCGTTTCAGCATCAAAATAGATGAGTACGTTTCTACAGAAAATAACATCGTAATTCTGTTGGTTTTGCATACTTTTTTCATCTAGTAAATTTAGATACTTAAATTCGACTAACTCTTTTATAGACTCTTTAACACTGTACTCGTTTTCACTCTCATCGAAATAAGTAGATAACCATTGTGGTGGTATTCTTCTAAACGATAAGGAACGTTTATTATAAACTCCGTTACTAGCTGCCTCTAAAACTCTTTTATTAATATCGGTACCAGTAACCTGACCTTTTACATCTGATTGACTGAGAACTATTGCCAATGAATAGGGTTCCTCCCCTGTTGAGCAAGCAGCACTCCAAATCTTTAAGGGTTGATGATGCTGAGGTAAAATATAATCCCGCAAAACGGTCAATTGCTTTTCTTCTCTGTAAAAATACGTTTCATTAATCGTTAGCAATTCTACTAATTGGTCCCATTCACTTTTAGATTCCTCTAACAACCGAATGTACTCCCATATAGACAGATTTAAGTCTTGTAATCTCTTTGAAATCTTAACTTCTAACGAGCTTAAATTATTTACATAGTTTAAGCCGCAATAATAATAAACGATTTGACTTAATTGCTTTAATGAAATATTATCCACGTTTCTTATCTCCTTACTTTGATCTTGGGCTGTTTTCGTATACAAAGCTTAAGAATTAGAACTTTAAGGAAAACCGCTGATGTTAGTCGCATCAACGGTTTATTTCTACTCATTCTATATCACTTGCATTATCTAACCTGAAGTGTTCTTCTTATTTGGTTATTTTGTGTTTGAATGTCAGAAGAAACTTTTGCGATTTTATCTAAACCTCTTACATTTTTGCTCGCTAAGCCTTGTGTTTCTCTTACTGCACGTTCTAGACTAGTGACTTCGCTTGCTTGAACCTTCGTTGCTTCTGTTACTTCAGCTGATTGACTAGTAACCTTTTTAATTAACTCAACCACCTTATCAGTTTCAGCTGCTAGCCCTCTTGTAGAGTTTGTTACATTCACCATTTGATTTCGAATATTTACAACACCTACTACTATTTCCTCCACAGCCGATGTTTGTTCTACTGTAGATTGAGTCACAATTTCTGCTTGTGTTGTAACCTCACTTACGATATTTACAATTGATTCTGCTTGCTTTGTTTGCTCTGCTACCGATTGAGTGATTTGTAGCATTTGCTCTTTAGCATTTTGAATATCCTTTACTATCCCTTCAACACCTATGGCTTGTTCTTTTGTTGCTTGTGCAACCAACTCTGCTTGGTCAGTAACATTTCCAACAGACGCAACAATCGATTCAGCTTGTTTTGCTTGCTCCACAGAAGACACAGCCATTTGCTTCAACTGCTCACGTGATTCCAAAATACCAGCCATAATTTCTTCTACATTCGCTGCTTGTTCTTTTACCGCTTCTGTTACTTGACTTGATTGGGATGTAACATTTTCTACTGCTTTAACCATTTCCTGTGCTTGTCTTGATTGTTCTTCTGTCGCAACAGTAATTTGTCTTGCTTGCTCACGGGCATTGATAACGCCACTAATGATTTCTTTCGCATTTTCTTTTTGTTCTAGTGTTGCTTGAGTGACTTGCTCCGCTTGGTTCGTTACAATTGCCATTGCTTTTACAGCATCTTGAGCTTGAATTTTTTGCTGCTCTGTCGCTGATGTTATTTGTCGAACTTGTTCACGGGCATTAATGACACTCTTAATTATATCTTCTACACCAGCAGCTTGTTCCCTCATGGACTCAGTAACTTGACCTGTTTGATCAACCATACTGTGGATTTCTTTAGTAATTCCTTGAGCTTGGTTTGCTTGCTCTTCCATAGCTACAGTTACTTGTCTTACTTGTTCTTTTGCACTTGCCACGCCTCTTATAATTTCCTCTGCAGCTAATGTTTGTTCTTTTGTTGCTTCTGTAACAATCTCTGCCTGTGTCGTTACATTTACCATTGAATGGACAACAGATTGTGCTTGTCTCGCCTGTTCCTCAGTTGCTACTGTAATTTGTCGCACCTGCTCGCGTGCATTTGTTACGCCTTTAATAATTTCCTCCACACCAGCAGCCTGTTCTTTTACCGCTTGCGTAACTTGCTCTGTTTGACTTGTCATATTTTCAACTGAGCGTACAATATGCTGAGCTTGCTTCGCTTGTTCAGCCGTTGCATCTGTTATTTGGCGGACTTGGTTTCTCGCATTTATTACACCACTGATAATTTCTTGAACACCTTCTGTTTGCTCAACCGTTGCTTTTGTAACTAATTCTGATTGCATGGTTACGTTTTCAACTGACTTAACAATTTCTTGAGCCTGTTTTGCTTGCTGAGTAGTAGCTGTTGTAATTTGGGCAATCTCAGTTGTGATATTTTCTACACCTGTAACGATTTTTTCAATTGCTTCACTTGCGCGATCTGATAGTTTAGACCCTTGGTCTACTTTTTGTTGTCCTATTTCGATTGCTTTAATCGCATCCGATGTTTCCCCTTGAATTCCTTTAATTAACGTAGCAATCTCTTTTGTTGCAGAAGCCGTTCTTTCAGCAAGCTTTCTCACTTCATCTGCTACTACACTAAAACCCTTCCCGTGCTCACCAGCTCTTGCTGCTTCAATGGCTGCGTTTAAAGCGAGTAGATTAGTTTGTTCTGCAATATCGTCAATAACTTCAATAATACTGCCAATTTCATCAGAGCTTTTTCCTAGACTTTGCATAACCGTTGATGCTTGTTGGACTACCGTACCAATCTCCTTCATGCCATCAACAGAACTTAATACAGCCTCTTTTCCATTTTGCGCATCATCTGCTACCTTATTAGTTAATTTGTTTACGTTTTCTGCATTTCCAGCTACTTGTTCAATCGAAGCAGCAATTTCCTGAATGGATTCGTTTGTTTCTTTAGCAGAATCAGTTAAACTTTCTGCGTTGACTGAAACACTTTTAATAGACTTACCCATTTGTTCGATTGAAGCGGATACTTGTTCGACCGAACTTGCTACATTCTGGGCATTCCCCGCTACTTGTTGTACCGATGCTGCCAATTCTTGAATAGAAGAGGCTGTTTCTACTACTGATTGATTCAAGCTTTCCGCATTCCCGGCTACACCTTTTACCTGGCTTCCCATTTCTTCAATCGCAGCAGATACTTCTTCTACCGACATAGCTGTGTTACGAGCATTCCCAGAAACTTGTTCAATAGAGGTTGCCATCTCTTGGATGGAGCCATTCGTTTCCCTAGCAGATAATGCTAGACTTTCCGCGTTCCCAGCTACACCTTTAATGGATTTGCCCATCTGTTCAATGGATGCGGAAATTTGTTCAACCGAGCTTGCTGTGCTCTCCGCATTCCCTGCCACTTGTTCAATCGATACGGCCATTTTCCCTATTGCCGAGCTTGTTTCTTCAACAGAAACTGCTAATACTTCCGCGTTGTTTGCCACACCTTTTACTTGGCTTCCCATTTCTTCAATTGCTGCTGAAACTTCCTCTACGGAAGCCGTTGTACTCCCCGCATTCCCTGCCACTTGTTCAATGGAGATGGCTAATTCTTGAACTCCATCGTTTGTTTCCTTAGCAGAACGAGTTAAACTTTCCGTGTTGCCAGCCACCTGTTCAATCGATGCGGCTAACTCTTCAATTGATACAGAGATTTCTTCAATTGAACCAGAGGTACTTTTTGCATTACCTGCTACTTGTTCAATTGATGCAGCTAATTCCTGGCTAGCACTCAACGTTTCACTTGCAGATATAGTAATACTTTCTGCGTTTCTTGTTACACCTTTGACCGATGCGGCTAGTTCTTCAATAGCAGCAGCAATCTGTTCTACAGATTGTGAGGTCCTACCAGAGTTAGCTGCCATTTGCTCGATAGAAGCGGCAATTTCTTGAATTGCATCTGTGACACTCTTAGCAGAAGAGGTTAAGCTTTCTGCATTCTCGGCCACACCTTTAATCGATTGACTCATTCTTTCAACTGCTACAGATACATCTTCAACTGACTTAGTTGTGCTCTCAGAGTTACCTGAAACTTGCAAAATGGATGCTGCCATCTCTTGTATTGAGTGTGAAGCCCCTTGAGCTAATCCCGATAAATCTTTGGCATTTTTAGCTACACCCTTAATTTGGCTTTCCATTTCTTCCATAGCAGCTGCAATTTCTTCAATGGAAGAGGAACTGCTTGTTACATTGCCATCCACGTCTTTGATAGAACTTAAAATTCTCTCTAATATCTTGAAAGATTCTCCCGTCATATCTTTGAGAGATTCTGCATTTTTTACAACACCACTAATAGATGTAGATAAATTTGTCATCATGGCTACGGTTGTTTCAAGAGAAGAGGCTTGCTGATCAGACCCTGTTGTTATTTGTCTTAAGCTCTCCGAAAGTTCTAATATATGATCCTCTAAACGATTCGTTGATTGGGAAAACTCTTCAAGATTTAATTTTGATTTTTTAAAAAAACTCATATTTAAAACCTCCTAATGGGCTTATATAGTTACTGTTTCGTTAAGATGTTCTTTTAGCTGTTCTGTATTAATCGTACTTAATACTTCATCAAACTCTAGTAAAATAACGACTCGATTTCCTAGTTTGCTTATACCTTTAATAAATTTGGACTGATTATACTGATTGTGGGCAGGTGGTTTTTCAATCGTATTACTACCTGTTTTCAATACTTCTGTTACCTCATCTACTAAAATTCCAATATCTTGATGAGCTTCCTCAACTACAATAATTCTTGAAGACTTTGTCTGTGCTTTTTGTGGCAGGTTGAACCTTTCACGCAAATCAATGACAGGTAACATCGTTCCTCTCAAATTAATTAGTCCGAGTAAATCCTTTGGAGAATTAACTACTTTTACAATTGTTGGAACAGAAACGATATCTTTTGCACGACCGATATCTATTCCATACTCTTCTTTATCTAACTTAAAGGTTACAAACTGACCTTCATCTTCTAATTCCTTTTTACGATTGTTATCTAAGTTCTCGTCATCTTGAGTTCCTTCTTCTCTAACCACTCTAGAAACATCGAGTATTAAAGCTACACTGCCATCCCCCATAATCGTTGCACCTGTTATGTATGGTGGAGATCCGATATAGGAGCCTAGAGATTTAATAACAATTTCTTGGTTTCCTAAAGTTTTGTCAGCAATTAACCCAATCCGTTTATCGGCTATTCCTACAACAATGACAAATTCACGTTTCTTCTCGCGACCAGGCCCTTCTTCTTGAATACCAAGGCGTTCTTTCATTCGAACAAGTGGAAGTACCCTCCCGCGGACTAATCCAACTTCTTTGTCTTTAACCATTTGAATTTCTTCTTTATTTAAACGAATAATTTCCAGCACATTGACCAATGGAATAGCAAATGTTTTTGAACCAAACTTAACGAGAAGGGAACGAATGATAGCTAACGTTAATGGTAGTTTAATGGTAAAAGTAGTCCCTGCTCCTACAGCCGTATCAATATCAATGATCCCGTTTAATTTTTCAATATGAGAGCGGACAATATCCATTCCTACTCCACGGCCAGAAACATCCGTCACTTTCTCAGCTGTAGAAAAACCAGATTTAAAAATCAGGTAAATCAAATCTCTCTCAGCCATCTTATTTGCATCTTCTTCTGTAATTAGTTGTTTCCTAATGGCAGATTCTTTTACTTTTTGAGGATCAATCCCTCTTCCGTCATCTGAAATAGAAATGACGATATGATTCTCTTCATGGGCGGCTCGAAGTTCAATTCTTCCTTTTTTCGGCTTCCCTAAAGCTTTACGTTCTTCTGGACTTTCTACTCCGTGATCAATAGAGTTTCTTAGAAGATGGATAATAGGATCACTTATTTCCTCAATAAGTGTGCGGTCCAGTTCGGTTTCTTTTCCTTGCATGATAAAATTGATATCTTTGTTCGCTTTTTGAGCTGTATCACGAACCATTCGTGGAAAGCGGTTGAAAAGCTGTTCAATTGGAAGCATCCTCGTTTTCATCATGCCTTCTTGAAGCTCTGTAATGACGCGGCTCAAATGGTTCGTTACTTCATCGAGAATATCAATATCTTCTTCACTTCTAGATTGCAGCCCTGTTAATCGGCTTCTTACATCTACTAATCTCGTTTGGTCAATCACTAACTCGCCAACGAGATTCATTAAATGCTCGAGCTTATCTACATCTACCCTGACTGTCGGATTTACTTTCGCTTTAGAAGTCCCCGTCTGAGGTTGACTAGTTTGAGAGACTACAGTTGTTTCCAACATCTCTTTTTCTTCGTGCTCAACACCAGTCAGATCATTAATGCTTACTGACCTTATATCTGATATTTGGTTAATGATGTGCATAACTTCTTGTTTCGTTTGCGTCGTGACGAGAACGAAGCATAATTCGTCGTCAAAATTTTCATCGCTTTCCATGACTTCAACAGATGGGTAGGTCGCTACGATTTCTCCCGCTTCTTTTAGGTTATTGTGTATTAATAGTGCACGAACATTTTTCATAATGGCACTTTCAACAATCCTAATGGTAATTTCAAGTGCGTGATGTCCAATTAACATTGCTGATTGAATAATATTTTTTTGAAATTCATCTAGCGGATGCTTTGGATTGGAAACCACATGTGGTTCTGCATGTATCGTTTTTTCTTTTTGCCCCTCACTATTTTTAAAGGCGCTTAGTTTATTTACATGTGCTGTAATATCAATGGTCTCTAAAGTACCATTTACGATTGCTTGCTTTAACTCTTTTATAAAATCAATACTCTCAAAAATGACATTAATTAATTCTGAAGTTACATTTAACCGAGAACTTCTAATGAGTTCAAAAATACTTTCTAGATGATGAGTAAACTCTTTCATTTGCTCAAAACCCATAGAAGCGGATGAACCCTTTAAAGTATGTGCGGCCCGGAATATATTTTGAATTGTATCTATACGTTTTGGGTCTTTTTCTAATTCTAAAATCTGTGAATCTAGTATTTGTAGTTGCTCGTCTACCTCATCTAGAAACACACCAAGATAGGCAGACAAATCAAAGTCTTTCATCCTTGTTTCCCCCTAACCTAGTTGGTCGTAAAGGACTTTTTCAAGGTTTAGGATTCCGATTACTTGACCATCAAGTTTCGCAAAACCAGTGAATATTTCCTCTTCTATTTTTAAACCTGGAGGCGGTTCAACATGGTCCAAATCAAACTTGGTCACCATCTTTACTTCATCAACCATAATGCCAATGTTCTCAACCTTCCCTTGAACAATAACAATCCGATTCCTTTTATGCTTCGTTTGTGTCGGTAGCTGAAAACGCCTATGAATACTGATGACAGGAATAATACTTCCTCTTAAATTAATTACACCTTCTATCATTTCATTAATACCAGGAATGCCTGTAATCATCGGAACTCTTAGAATTTCCACTACTTCTTCAATTGATAGAGAATAATGTTGATGATTCACAGAAAATACAACAAACTGTGTGGTTTTATTGACCGCAGCAATTGTCAAAATATGAACGCCTCCTTTGAGCGTAAATTAAGCTACTGTAGTCAGTACTGAACTTTATAACTCTATATTGCTAGATTTTTATATTTTTAGGTATTAGAAACTATTCCTATTTATTTGGTAGTATTTAGTAGTATTAATTACCTACTTCTCCACTAGGACCATAGATATGTTACTCAATAGGAAGGCAGTCTTAATTTTGCTTTTAGAGGTCGAATTCATATAGGAATGTATTCTAGTAAAACGTTAAAGTACTTGGAAAAAAATAGTATTATTATATAGTGTTTTTCGGTATAATAATGGTAGTTACATAGTTAATTATTATTTTATAAAGAGGGAATAGAGATGGGCATTGAGGTAAATTTATATGTCAAAAAAAGCAATGGTACGGTTCCATTGAATATTACACAACCTTCTAATGTTATTTCACAATTACTTCATACGGGTGTAGCCCAGCACGGGGATGCTCGTTACCAATACGAGGATATAAGAATTCAGAAGCAATCTGTTAGTATTTTTGTTTCGCAAAAATAAAAGGCTTTCCTCAAAGTCACTCTAATAAATGACTTTGAGGAAAGCCTTATTTTTTTTTGTTTTAGCCTCTTAAAATAGGTCTGTTGATTTCCGTTCCAGGCGCTTCGCTTTCCGCGGGGCGGGCGGTGAGCCTCCTCGTCGCAAGCTCCTGTGGGGTCTCACCTGTCCCGCTGCTCCCGCAGGAGTCTTCGCGCCTTCCACTCCAATCAACAGAGTGCTCAATATAAAGATGGAACTTTCAAGTAGTATTTTTAAACTAAGATAGGGACTTATTGGACGCCCTTATTCGCTATTCCCTTTCAATTGTTCATACCATAGCTCTGTTTTTACTGGGTTTTTGGAATTTAAGATAACATATTGTTTATTAAGTTTAATCAAAATATATGGCTTCTGATTTTTATAAATAAACAGTTTCCCTCTTCCTAGTTCTTCTAGCCGGAAGGAACCCTTTGCTAGTTGTTCGGTTCCAAAGCCACTTAATTTTGTTTTAATTTGAGGATATTCGTTTAATAGAGTTACTTCTTTGATTTCCTCTAGTCTCCACTTATCTCCGTACATGCCAGTAATCTCAAATGTCTCAGCTTTAATAATGACATCGTGTTCCTTATAACCGATTAAAAATAATATCACAATGGAAGTGATAGAGACTACCGCAATGATTGACGTGATCCAGTAGCTTCTCTTTCTTTTTCCCTTTACTTCAAATTTAGAGAGGTAAATCATCCCTCCAAACAAACTTAGCATTAAAAAGCTGAAATAGATTTCAATGGAAAAAGGAACCTTAGCAATGTTAAGAATAGTAAGGAGCAGTAGGACTATACCAATGTATTTAAGCATTTTCCCCACTCTTTGAGGGTATCCATTCTGTATTAATTCTTGTTGTTCTTCCTTTGACCGGTTATTAAAATTTGAAAGAAGATCATAGATTTTCTTTTTTTCAATTAAGTAAGCTAATGCAATGAATAGTACACTAATAAAAATATTAATGGCTAATAGCATGTTTTTCACCCCTTACATTGTATTACGGATTATGTAGGGAAAAAGTTACAATTATCATAAAATAAAGCAGAGGCTGAATCCCCTGCTTTTATGAAAATAATCCTTTAATTGCATCTATAATTTTTTGGAAAAAGTCTGATACTGCTTGAAGGAATCCTTTGTCTCCAACGGCTTCTTCAATACGTTTTTGGATGTCGTCAGATAAATCCTTTAATTGAGATTGTACGTTTTCAAAGTTAATGTTTAAGCTGCGCATTTTTTCAAAAAGGTCGATTAATAACTGTCGGTCTTCCGGACTCAACTTAATTTCTAGAGTCTTTAGTTTTTCATCAATGATTTGTTGGATTTCTTCTTTTGTTGCTGGATTTTGTTCTGCGATTTCCTTTTTAATTTCTGTTAAGAGTTCACTTACTTTGTCTTGATCTAGACCTTCTTTTTTAGCTAATTCGGTTGCTAAGCTTAGTTCTTCGTTTGCTACTTCTGTGTGCTCTTTATTTAAGGAGCCTTCCCCTTCATCATACGCTTTGTAGATTCCCACTAGAGCCGAGTGCCCGGTTACTTTTACAGGTGAAGCGACTTCAACTACTGCATCTTTGACTCCTGCTGTTAAAAGAGCATTGGCGTACATTTCGTCTGTTACTTCTGTAATGTTTTGTGGAGTGACTTGTTTGATGATGAGTCCTTGACCGTTATCCTCACGTGTAATTTTAGCTGAGGAATACATGTTAGAATGTCGGTCTCCCTTGATGTAGTAAACAAGATCTTCGCCAGTAACCGTAATCTCTCTCACTTTGCTTGGGTCAGTGACTCCTAAGAGCTTTCTAACTTCTTCTTTTTGTGCTGGACTTAGAGCCGCACCATATACTACAACCGGAAGTCCATATTTTTCATTTATGGTTTCTTCTTCATCTTTGTTGTCATTGGAGGCAAATGCTGTCACGCTGAGATTTAAAGCTAGGATGAATACTGCGATGGCTGCAAACCATTTTATTATCTTCATGTTAGAAATCTCCTTTGTATGGTGTATAAAAAATAGCCTATATAATATATACGAAGTTTTTAGCATTTTAGTTTCAATTTGAAAAATAATTAGGACAAGTATGGTTGTTTAATATTGGTATTAGTTTGTTCACTTTTAATAAAAAATAGGTAAGCACGCACTACTTCACGCACTTACCTATTAAAATTATTTACTTATTTTAAAAGTACTGACTGCTTGCTTCAATTCATTCGCCACATCTGCTAATTCAGAAACAGAAGAGTTGATTTCTTCCATGGAAGAAAGTTGTTGCTGAGCTCCCGATGCTACTTGGCTTGCTGTGCTAGCTGATTCTGTTGAGATGCTTGTCATTTCTTGAACAGAAGCGGTTACCTCCTCAGAACTTGCTGATAATTCTTCAGATGTGGCTGATACCTCTTGAATTTTCGCTGTTACTTCTTGAATGGAGTTTAGTATACTCGTGAACTTTTCACCTGTTTCCCTCATCACTTGGTTACCGGTCTCCACTTGAACTCTTCCCTTATCCATAAGTTCCACTGCTGTTTTTGTCTCAACTTGAATAGATTGTACAATGTCAGCAATTTGTTGAGCAGATTTTCTTGATTCTTCAGCTAACTTGCGGACCTCATCTGCTACAACGGCAAAGCCTTTACCGTGTTCTCCTGCTCTTGCTGCTTCTATAGCTGCGTTTAAAGCAAGCAAATTGGTTTGTTCTGAGATCGCCGTAATGACTGCTAAGATATTTCCAACCTCTTCTGAACTTGCCCCTAGCTTCGTAATTGCGTTCGAACTTTGTTCAACCACACTCTGAATTAATTCCATTTGTTTAATAGCTTCATCAATAGATTGTTTTCCTTCTTCTGCATTAGAATTTGCATCGATTGACGCTTCGCTCGCAATGGAAGACTGGTTCGCAATATGTTGTACCCCATCTGCAATTTCCACCATTGCTGCTGTACTTTCTTCCGCACTTGCCATTTGAGTTTCAGCCCCACTTGCCATTCCAGAAATGGATGTTGCCATGGAACGAGTAATATTCGTTGATTCTTCTACATTTGCAGATAACTGCACCGAAGAAGAAGCGATTTGCTCTGATGACGAATCAATTTTTCCAATTAAATCTCTTAATGATAAAATCATACTGTCAAAGCTATGGCTGAGTTTACCAATCTCATTAGTTGCCTTTAGATCAATCGTTTCGGTTAAATCTCCTTGCGCAACCTTACTAGAGACTTCGACCATTTTTTCGAGTGGATTTACGATTCTTCTGATATTAAAAATAGTAAGAGTAATTCCTAAAATGATACAGACAACAATCACTGTCAGCATATTGATTAAAATCGGTCTTGCCGTTTCAGCAAATTCATTCGTATCAAGTGTACCTGCTATTTTCCAGCCCGTTAGCTCGTTTGTTGTAAACGCCATTTCTTTTGAGTTTCCGTCGATCTCATAAGAAAAATAACCTTCCTTATTTTTAAAGAGTGGCTCCGCTAGACTTGAATCACCTTCCTGTCCTGCTTCTATCGTTGGATGGATAATCATAAGTTTAGTCGTGTCCATGATAAACGGGTAACCCTTTTTACCAATGGTTTTTGAAGCAACGGCATCTCTTAATTCATTAAGATTAATATCATACCCTACTACCCCTGCGTTGTTTGGTAGAGTAAGAGACACGGTTAACACCATATCACCTGTAGCTACATCTGTATACGGTGAGGAAACGAATGGCTTTCCTGTATTTTCTACAGCTTTCATATACCAATCCCTTTGACGCGGATCGAAATCTGCAGGTAAGTCCACATGTGGCGAAGTAATGATTTCACCCTGAGAATTCGCATAATAAGCTAATGGGATATTTTTATTGCTGCTGACGAAACTGCCTAAATCTTTACTGATTTCATCGTTGCCTTCAGTGATTGAGCCTGTAATCATAGAGCTCATGAGCTGAATTTCTACTAATTTAGATCCAATAATTGAATTAATTAGGTCGTTAATAAGTACAGTATTTTCTTTTGCATCTTTGACAACTACCTCCTGTAACTCCTTTTTGGCTGCTACATAAGAAAAAGTACCTATCAATAAAGATGGAATTAATAATGTAAGAATAGCAGTTAGAACCAACCTTCTTCTAACAGTCAAATTGGAAAGCATTGTTCTCAATCCTTTTCTAGTATTATAGTAATATATGTTATCACCATAATATTACATTTATCGACATAATCACAAGCAGAATATTATATAAAACATAGGTACAATTGTCTATTATTAATGTGCACCATTATATTTTTTACATACAAAAGGCCTTCTCTCTATGGAAAAGGCCTTTCAAACTATAGTATTTCAGACTTTATATTTCTAATGTAAGTAGTACGTATGAATAGAAAGTAGACTACTTGAATAAGGAAGAAGCTTCCCAACACTAGTATGGATTCGGTCAATAGGGAATAACCAAACATTCTTTGCAGAGCGGTCAGTGCCACACCTCCATGAACAACAGCCACTAAAATGGGAACAAAGAATAAAACCATTAACTGCTGTGTGATTACTTTAGTTAATTCTTGTTCCGTTAAACCCATTTTCATTATAGCGGAAAACTTCTTTTTGTCTTCCTCTAAATCGGTATATAAACGGAAATAAAGAAAGCTCCCTGCTGCTACAAAGAAAACAGCACCAATGAACAAGCCCACGAACATGATTGCACTATACCCCTGATTCATCACATACATATCATAAGCTAACGATGTAAATTTGAATTCTTTTTGATTACTAGCCGACCAATCTTTCGTTAACATTTTCCCTATAGCTTCTGTTTCTTGCCAATTAGGAATGTCATAGGCTAAAAAAGTAATCTGTTTTTCTCCCTTTAGTTGTTCAAAGAGTACATCTTCTACTACAAAATAACTAGTAAAGTTAGGTAAAGTAACAGATTTTACTTTTTCCACTACCTGAAGATTTGTGTTATCCTCTAGAACAACAGATGGATTGTCTTCATTGGCACTACCTATCAATGAATTGCTATAAAATACTTGAATTGCTTCATTTTTGCTCAACTGAACCGTTTTTTCCCCAGCAGCTTTTGCTACTTCGTTGTAATCTGACAACTTCACGATAGTGGTATTTTCATTTGGATCAACTAGCGTTACATCCTTCATTACGGCTTCAACTTTCATATATTCAATATTCTCTTGATCAAGAGCAGCCTCGAGTATAAGTAGATGCTCGTCATGGTTGGAAGAACTAGAACTAGAATATTCGAATGCGAATGGATTTTCATCTAGAAAAATATTGGTCATCATCGATTTGAAACCGACCAGTGACCCAATAGCCGAGAAAGACACGGTTGAAACAATAGCGACAAAAAAGAACGTACGGGCATTATCCTTCATTCGGTAATCCAAGTCTGAAAGAAGAATCATATTTGTCTTTCTCCAGAAGATGCCTTTCCTTTGTTTCCCCTTCTTAATAAAATAAACACTTAACTGAGTGAATAGAAAGTATGTCCCAATAATGACGACTGTAGTGACGGGTAGCATGGCCATACTAACAGCCGCTCCCTTCACATTTAAAGCTACAACATAACCACTTCCTATAAGTAAAATAGCTAATAAGGACAGCCAAACGGACGATTTAGGTTCCGCCTTAGGTTTCACACTGCCTTTAATCAAATCAATCAGTTTATTTCCTTTAAGCACAGAAACGGTAAAGATAGATATAACCATAAAGAGAATGATGAATGCTGCAAAAGTAAGAATTAATGCATGTGTAGGGAAATAAAAGGATAGAGATTGCTCTAGATTTAATAGATTTTCAGCTATTAATAACAATAATTTTGCTAAAATGAATCCAATTCCTATTCCCATAATGGTAGCAAAAAAGCCAATAAGCATGTTTTCTAGAAATACCATAGTTCTTAACTGTCTATTAGTCATTCCATGCATGACCATCAAACCAAACTCTTTTTTTCTAGTCTTTAAAAAAGAACTCATAGAGTACAGTACAAAAATAAACGAAAAAACATAGATAATTGATTCGGCAAAATGCAATCCGATTGCCACCTGTGAACCAATGCTCTCATTTGTTAGATTTGGATGAAAGGCAAAAATCGCGTATACAAAGAACACCATTACCGAAAAGGCACTACTTAGAAAATAGCCGGCGTAAATACGTTTATTTCGAATAACGTTATTAAACGCGAATTGTCGAAAGGTCATGTGCGTTCCCTCCCAACAACGAAAGTACGTCGATAATCTTTTGGAAAAACACTTGGCGACTTTCTCCACGATGAATTTCATTATATAGTTGGCCATCTTTTATAAAAATAACACGGTTACAAAAGCTCGCAGCCACCGCATCATGGGTTACCAACATTAGAGTAGTTCCGTCTTTTTGATTGATGGTGCTTAACGTTTCCATTACATCCTTTGCTGATTTTGAATCAAGGTTTCCTGTTGGTTCATCGGCTAACAGTAGCTTAGGAGAATGGATAATCGCTCGTGCAATGGCCGCTCTTTGTGCTTGCCCACCTGAAATTTCGTAAGTACGTTTTTTTAGAATATGGTCAATTCCCAGCTTTTTAGCTACAATGGCTAGCTTCTCATCCATTACCTTCACACTTTCTCCATCGAGAGTTAAAGGTAAGACTATATTTTCTTCCACGGTTAAAGTTTGAAGAAGATTGAAATCCTGAAACACAAATCCAAGCTCTCTCCTCCGAAACCTGGCTAAGTCATTTATTTTTAATGAATGAGGATCCTTCCCGCCTATTAAAATGTTTCCTGTTGTAGGTGTATCTATAGTTGATACAAGGTTTAGAAGAGTGGTCTTTCCACTACCTGAAGGGCCCATTACTCCAACAAACTCTCCTTGTCTAATAGTAAGATTAATATCTGTAAGGGCACGGTAAGCAACTTTCCCCTCATATACTTTGCATAAATTCTGTACTTCCATCATGTTCATGATTCAGTACTCCTTTCACTGACTTCTTCATTTCTAGGTTAAGTGTACCGAATTTAACGGTGGCTTCCTATCGACTTTTCTTTCATTTCCCTTACACTTTTGTAAGATTTCGCAAAAGAAAAAAAGATGACCGAGATAGTCAGTCATCTTCGAGTATATAAGATTGAAAAGCAATTCGAACCGTTGTTCCTTGTCCAACCTCTGATTGTACCTCAATTTTATGGCCTAAATGTTTACATGCTTCCGAAGTTAAATAAAGCCCCATTCCTGTGGACTCCCCAAAGTTTCTTCCATTCTCTCCTGTGTAAAAAGGCTGGAAAACTCGATTAATATCTGAGGATGGTATCCCCACACCGTAATCCTTTACTTCAAGGATCATTTCTTGTTCTTCTAGTTTAGCTAGAATCGTAATCGTATGATGCAGGTTGGCTGTATATTTGACTGCATTTGTAATTAATTGATTTAAAATGAATGCTAACCATTTGGCGTCTGATTCTACTATGATATGTTCAGAGATTTCAACAGTTGGAAAGACTTTGTTTCTAATAAAAAGACGCTTATTTTCTTGGAGAACTCTCTCGATGATTTTACGAAGATGGACACTCTCTACTGCAAAATCCTGTTCAAAGGCATCTAATCTAGCAGCATATAGTGCCATCTCAATCCCCTTACCCATACGGTCCGCTTCTTCTTTAATACTGCGAAACCGGGGGTCATCCTCTTCTTGTGTGATTAAGTCAATAACAGACAAAGGTGTTTTCATTTGATGGACCCATAAGTTCATAAAAGCTATATGTTGGTCACGCTTCTTTTCACCTAACTTCATTTGCTGCTGATACAGACGATATTGATGCTTTAAAAGATCGTTTAATTGTTCAGCTAGAAGAGCATTTCCGTTTTTGTTTATGGATTCATCCAGTGTCTCCATAGGGTTCGATAATCGATTGTAAAAAGACCGTAAACGGATATAGCGATAGAGTAAATAACCAGTTAGTATGCTCATACCAAGGAAAATGGAATAAAAAGCTGTTGGAAGATTTCGATACCCATCCAACCAATAGATCAGTAGTACTAAAAACAGTTGGATAATATGGATAATGACTAATGGCAAGTGGTCACGAATGAATAGTTTCATATTTGCTATTTTCCCACACCAGTTTATATCCTGCTCCGCGGATCGTCTCTATGCCGTCATTTATCCCGATTTCCTGTAGCTTTTTCCGCACCCGAGTCATATTCACATTTAATGTATTCTCATCTACAAAAGACTGATCGTCCCACAATTTTTCTAGGAGTAATTCTCTGCTTACTACTTTAGGATAGCGCTTCATTAAAACTTCTAGTATAGTTGCTTCTTTTTTTGTTAGTAGTGTCGTTTTGCTTCCCTTTGTTAACTCTAACCTTTCAGGGTACAAGATCAGGTCGTGATGACTAATTACTCGTTCCTCTAATTTAGGGGCATATTCCCCGAAAGCCCTTCGAAGCTGACTTTTTATTTTTGCAATAACGATTTCATGATGGAATGGTTTTGTTATGTAGTCGTCCGCACCATATTCTAATGCCATTACTTGATCCATTTCACCTGAGCGAGCGGAAATAAAAATGATGGGACAAGTTGAGGCCGCACGAATCTGTCTACACCAATAAAACCCGTCAAACTTCGGTAGATTCACATCTAACAAAACTAAATTAGGCTGGTAAGCTTGGAAGATATCGAATACTCGATCAAAATCAGTTACAGCTATAACCTCATAGCCGTATTTTTGAATATACAATTTCAGTAACTCCGCTAGCTTTGTATCGTCCTCTACAATCATGATTTTGTTCATATCTTTACCTCTTGTTATGTAACATACTTGAGTAAAAAGCTTTTTTATCTTCAGCTACTTTTTTTACGGCAAGAATATCTGATAGTTGCTGCTCAAGACTTTCTAAGTGTTCTGTTAAAATATCAATTCGCTTCGATAGTGTATCACTAATGATGGTCTCCTCCGTTTGTGACTTTAGGCAACCATCTTCTGAAAACTTTGCAATATCTTCAAGCTTCATTCCCGTTTTCTTCAAGCCGTTGATAAATAGAATAAATTCAAGGTCTTGTTCACTATATTCACGAATTCCATTTTTTCGATTGGGATTTGGAAGAACTCCTATCTTCTCATAGTATCGTAGAGTAAAAGCTGAAATCCCTGTAAGATTGGAGATTTCACTAATTGAGTACATACAGATTAATCTCCTTTTCTCAGAAAATAAGAATGATTTTACCAACAGACTTTTGAATCATTTCATGAGAAAGCCTGACATCCTTAAAAGGAATTTCATGTGCTATATGAGGCTTGATTTTTCCTTTTTCTAATAAACTCATGAGTAATTGACAGTCTTCCTTATACCATATTGGCTTTTCTTTTTTGAGATTTGTAACGCTATAAAAATAGATAGGATTACCTTTGTCTTTTTGAACTCGTTCTTGGAAAACTTTCCATTCTTTTAGCCAGTTATCAAAAGGTCCTTCTTTTATCGCCGAAGTAAAGCCATAGCCTATAAAACGGCCAGTTTGGCTTAACGTTTCAATGGAGCGTGACCAGTTCTCTTCTCCAATTGGATCAAATACTACATCTATACCATTCGGTGCACAGTGTCTTAAAACCTCCACGAAATCTTCACTTTTATAGTCAATTGGATAGGCGCCATACTTGGAAACGATGGAATGATTGGCTTTTGAGGCGGTTCCAAACATATTTAAGTTAAATAACTTTCCGAGCTCTAAAAGTGCCGTTCCCACCCCACCACTTGCGCCATGAATCAGGATCGTTTCTCCCTCCGTTACTTTAGCAATGCGCCTTAGCATTTGATAGGCTGTAACATAATTTAAGAGGACAGCATTAGCATGGCTGGACTTGATAGAGTCTGGAATCTTAATTAGTTGAATTGGATTTGCATATACGTATTCCGCATAACCTCCAACCCCTTCTTGAAAAAAGACACCCACCCTTTCACCCAAATTAAAACCTGTCACATCTTCACCAATCATATCTATCATTCCAACAACATCGTATCCAGGTGTAAATGGAGGTTGTGGTGACATGGGATATACTCCTTCCCTCCTCATAATGTCGGCAAGGGCAACACCTGCACTCTGAACTTTGAGTAGTATCTCTCCTGTTGATGGCGGTCGCAGTGATCCCTCTACCATTTCCAATACTTCTGGCCCTCCGTATTTCGTGACTATTACTTTTGAATACAACACATGCATTTCTCCTTTTTTGGTTAGTTGCATGAATTGTAAGGGTTAGAGTGAACTCTAAGTCAAGTGGGAGGGGTAAATAAAATGTAATATCTGAATATATACGTTTAATATCTTACTTAATATACTCTAGGTACAAAGGTAAAAGCACAGCTGCTCGATAGTAACTGTGCTCTAATATCCATTAAACCTATTTCAATCTTATATCTTTATTTTTTCTATTTTTAACTTCTTCCATTTTCTCATAAAAGCTTTCTTCTAGATCAATTTCAAAGTAGTTAGCAATCTTAATTATGTATGCAAGGCAATCAGCAAATTCTTTACCCAAATCCTCTCTAACAGTCTCTTTGGCTTGGCTAAATGATTCTTCTGCATCAATGCCTTGTTTTATATTGTTATTTGTTAAATTGAAGAGCTTTCTAAGTTCTTCTGCAACTTCGGAAACTTCTGTTGTCAACAACATGTAGTTATTTAAAAGAGAAGCACGCGCACTCTCATAACCATCTCTATCTATTTCCCAATTCATTTCTTTGTGATAACTCTTTAAGAACTCTTGCATTTCTTTCATTGTACACCTCTGGAAATTATTTTTTACTTATATAAACTAGATTACTCCAAAAGCCTATTAATTGCATAAAAAAAACTAACCCAAAAGGATTAGTTCTAAATTTATGTATTATGATGGGCCTAAATGGACTCGAACCATCGACCTCACGCTTATCAGGCGTGCGCTCTAACCAGCTGAGCTATAGGCCCCAATTTGGAGCGGGTGATGAGAATCGAACTCACGACATCAGCTTGGAAGGCTGAGGTTTTACCATTAAACTACACCCGCAATGGATTTATAAAAGTAAAATAAAATGGCTGGGCTAGCTGGATTCGAACCAACGCATGTCGCAGTCAAAGTGCGATGCCTTACCGCTTGGCTATAGCCCAATAAAAAAAGAAATATGGGGCGACTGATGGGAATCGAACCCACGAATGTCGGAACCACAATCCGATGCGTTAACCACTTCGCCACAACCGCCATAAAAACTTATTAAGCTATTTTACTACACTTTGTTTCGTAAAAAGCTTTGGTGGAGGGGGACGGATTCGAACCGCCGAACCCTAAGGAGCGGATTTACAGTCCGCCGCGTTTAGCCACTTCGCTACCCCTCCGTATAAAAATAAAAGGTGGCTCAGGACGGAATCGAACCGCCGACACAAGGATTTTCAGTCCTTTGCTCTACCAACTGAGCTACTGAGCCACAAAAATAATCTATATTAACAGCAGTATATTACTAGCTGTATAAAGATGGCGGTCCCGACGGGAATCGAACCCGCGATCTCCTGCGTGACAGGCAGGCATGTTAACCGCTACACCACGGGACCAGATGGATTATTGCGGGGACAGGATTTGAACCTGCGACCTTCGGGTTATGAGCCCGACGAGCTACCAGACTGCTCTACCCCGCGATAATAGTATATATAAAAATTTATCTATGCTCATTTATATGAGCATATCTATTTTGAAAACCGCCCTGATTTCAGAAAGCAAATTCAAGAGGTGGCTCAATCAGTGCGCTGTAGAGTAATCGAAGAAGCATATTCGGTCGTGCTCCACCCCGCGATAATAATATTTAAAATAAATGGAGGAGGTAGAGGGATTCGAACCCCCGCGCGGTTTGACCCGCCTGTCGGTTTTCAAGACCGATCCCTTCAGCCGGACTTGGGTATACCTCCAAATGTGTATTAATATAGTAGCGGCGGAGGGAGTCGAACCCACGACCTCACGGGTATGAACCGTACGCTCTAGCCAGCTGAGCTACACCGCCAAAATAGTATATAAGTAGTATTTTTTCAATACACTTGATACCGTGAGTAACTTAATGATGATTCTTTTTCACTCCACTACGTTACGGAAAAAATAAAAGGAAAATTCTTTCCACTACACTTCGTTTCGTGAAAAATTCAAGTGGAGCCTAGCGGGATCGAACCGCTGACCTCCTGCGTGCAAGGCAGGCGCTCTCCCAGCTGAGCTAAGGCCCCATAAAAAATAATGGTCGGGAAGACAGGATTCGAACCTGCGACCCCTTGGTCCCAAACCAAGTGCTCTACCAAGCTGAGCTACTCCCCGATATCTAGTTGTAACTGCTTGATAATAATGGCGCGCCCGAAAGGAGTCGAACCCATAACCTTCTGATCCGTAGTCAGACGCTCTATCCAATTGAGCTACGGGCGCATATGAAACATGTAATTAAAAACTTGGTGCCGAGGACCGGAATCGAACCGGTACGGTAGTCACCTACCGCAGGATTTTAAGTCCTGTGCGTCTGCCAGTTCCGCCACCCCGGCATTAATTGAATAAGCATGGTGCGGGTGAAGGGAGTCGAACCCCCACGCCTTGCGGCGCTAGATCCTAAGTCTAGTGCGTCTGCCAATTCCGCCACACCCGCAATGTAATTAAATTAAATCTCTTTTGCTATCGCAAATTTAAAGGAAACTTCTTTTTGCTAGCGCGAAAACATAATAAGGAAATCTCTTTTGCTTACGCAAAAAGATTTGGTGAGCCATGGAGGACTCGAACCTCCGACCCTCTGATTAAAAGTCAGATGCTCTACCAACTGAGCTAATGGCTCTCAATATAATTTAGCCTATATTTTCTAATCCTTCTCTGAAGTTAAGCATCTACGATGTCCCCATCTCAGGAGGATTAAGCAAGAAGCAGCTCGATGGGTACAACTCGAAGCAATTCAAGTAGCTTTGCTCGTTGCTCTACCGACTGAGCTAATGGCTCGAAATAATAAAAAAATGGTGCCGGCGATAGGAGTCGAACCCACGACCTACTGATTACAAGTCAGTTGCTCTACCAACTGAGCTACACCGGCAACATTAAGGAAGAATCTTTTTACTCCACTACGTTCCGTAAAAAATTCTTGGTGGAGGATGACGGGATCGAACCGCCGACCCCCTGCTTGTAAGGCAGGTGCTCTCCCAGCTGAGCTAATCCTCCATATATAAATGTTTCTATTTTTCTACGTTTTAAGGAAGATTCTTTTTTCTCCACTACGTTACGAAAAAAATCTTGGTGACCCATACGGGATTCGAACCCGTGTTACCGCCGTGAAAGGGCGGTGTCTTAACCGCTTGACCAATGGGCCATTTAAAAATGACATAATAAAAACCCCAAATGGGGTATGCCTGGCGACGTCCTACTCTCACAAGGGGACAGCCCCTAACTACCATCGGCGCTGAGAAGCTTAACTTCCGTGTTCGGTATGGGAACGGGTGTGACCTTCTCGCCATCGCCACCAGACTAATATTAAGGAAAATTTTTATCACTCTCGTGAAAAAACATAAAGGAAAGTTCTTTTCACTACCGTGAAAAAACATTATTCCTTCAAAACTAGATAACTGACAATCATCATTAAAGTTATGGTTAAGTCCTCGATCGATTAGTATCAGTCAGCTCCACATGTCACCATGCTTCCACCTCTGACCTATCTACCTGATCATCTTTCAGGGATCTTACTAGCTTGCGCTATGGGAAATCTCATCTTGAG